>CAZWDN010000072.1:0-18626 GCA_964633125.1 uncultured Pirellula sp.
ACCTGCCGCGCTCGAGCGACGCCGATTTGGCGATCGTCAGCCTCGGACGATTCTTCGAGGGAGCCCGCTCGCCGCTGGCGTTGGCCGCGTTCTTCGAACGCGATAAGGACGCCCTGCCGACGCTGCTGCAAATCTTCGCCACGAGCCGGCATTTGGGCGACCTGCTCATTAGCGACGGTGAAAGCTACGATTTGCTCCGACTCACCGAAGGGAGTCCGGTCTCACGCGAGATGCTCATCGGCGAAATCACGGCCGAAATCGACGGGGCGCCGGACGAAGCCGCCGTGATGACGGCGCTGCGTCGTTTCAAGCGTCGCGAAACCTTGCGGATTTCCTACGGCGACATCATCCGCAACCAACGGCTCGGCGTCGTCACGACGCAGATTTCGTATCTCGCCGATGCGATCATTGAAGCGGCCGTGCGGTTTGCGCGCCGCCGGCTCGAGCAAAAGCGCGGCGCGCCGAAACGGCCTGACGGGCGACCGGCCCGCTTCGTCGTGCTAGCGATGGGGAAGCTCGGCGGCAACGAATTGAATTACTCCAGCGACGTCGATCTCATTTTTCTTTACGACGTCGACGGCAAGACCGAACTGCAGCGCGGAGCTCCGGCTTCCGCGGCCCGCGGCTGGTCGAACGCCGAGTTCTTCGACCGCTTGGCGCAGGACGTCGTGAAACTGCTGTCCGAAAGCACGCCGCTGGGGATCGCCTACCGCGTCGACCTCCGGCTCCGACCGGAAGGGGAGCGGGGTCCGCTCGTGCGTAATCTCGAAAGTGCGATGCACTACTACGACGTGCTCGGCCGTACCTGGGAACGTCAAGCCTACGTCAAGGCGCGGCCGTGCGCCGGCGACCTCGATCTCGGGCGCGAGTTTCTCGGTTACCTGGAGAGCTGGATCTACCGCCGCTACCTCGGGCTGGCCGACATCACCGGCATCAAGGCCTTGAAGCGGCGCATCGAGCAGCGCGTGATTCGCGAAGGGCACGACGCCCGCAACGCCAAGACCGGCCGCGGCGGTATTCGCGACGTCGAGTTCGTCATCCAGTTTCTGCAGTTGCTCAACGGCGGCGACCTTCCCAACGTGCGCGTCACCGGCACGCTCGAAGCCATCGAACAACTCGAAGCGTGCGGCTGCCTGACGCATCAAGAGCGGATGCTGTTGGAAGAAAACTACGCCTTCTTGCGCCGCATCGAACATCGCTTGCAGATCATGTTCGACTTGCAAACGCATCTCATCCCCGGCGATCCGATCGAACTGCGCCGCCTAGCGATTCGCCTCGGCTTCGTCGACACGGCGGAGCGCACCGCGCTGGAAGCCTTCGAGACCGAATACCGCGAACGCTCCGAGGTGAATCGGAAGATTCTCGACCACTTGCTGCACGACGCCTTCGGCGAAGACGCCGAGATGGAGCCCGAAGTCGATCTGGTGCTCGACCCCGATCCGCAGGAAGAAAAAATCGCCGAGGTGCTCGGCCGCTACCAATTTCGCGATTCGCAACAGGCGTACCACCTGCTCAATTCGCTGGCGACTGAGCGAATCCGCTTTCTTAGTACCCGCCGCTGCCGGCACTTTCTGGCGTCGATCGCTCCGCGGTTGCTGAAGGCCGTCGCCGCCACGACCGATCCCGATTCCACGCTCATCAACCTCGCGCATGTCAGCGATTCGCTCGGCGGCAAGGGCGTGCTTTGGGAACTCTTCAGCTTCAATCCGCCGTCGATGAAGCTCTATGTCGAGCTATGCGCCACGAGCCCGTACTTGTCGGGAATCTTGGTCGGCAATCCCGGCATGATCGACGAACTGATGGACGGCCTGGTCCTTAACAAACTGCCGACGCGCTACGATCTGCGCGATCACTTGGAAGAGCTTTGCTCCGGCGCCGAGGATCTCGAGCCGATCTTGCACAGCTTCAAGAACGCGGGCCTGCTGCGGATCGGCGTTCGCGACATTCTCGGTAAGGACGACGCTCAACAAATCGGCGCGGCGCTGACCGACTTGGCAGAAACCTGCCTCGAGCGGATCGTGCGCAGCGAATTCGAGCGGCTCGTCGATAAGCTCGGCGAACCGACGATCGGCGAAGGGCCCGACGCCGGAAAGCCGTGCTCGTTTGCCGTCGTGGCGCTTGGCAAGTTTGGCGCCCGTGAATTGACGTACCGCAGCGATCTCGACATCGTGTTCCTCTATCAAGCCGAGGGACATACGCAAATCCGTCGCCCGCGGCGCGGCGAGCCGACGACGAATCAGCACTTCTTCGGCGAACTCGGCCAACGGATCATCAAGACCACCTCGAACCTCGGTACGTTCGGAAGGCTGTACGAAGTCGATCCGCGTCTGCGCCCGACCGGCAAGAGCGGCCCGCTCGCCACGAGCTACGCGGAATTCGCCCGCTATTACGCGGAAGGGCATGCGGCGTTGTGGGAACGTCAATCGCTTTGCCGCGCACGGGTGATCTTCGGCGACAAGCTCGCGTCGCGCGAAGCGCTCGAGGTCGTGCAGCAGGCCGCCTTCGGCCAAGCGTGGCGACCGGAAGACGCCCTGCAAATCCGCGAAATGCGGGCCAAGCTCGAAAGCGACGCCGGAGCGCGCAACGTCAAACGGTCGCCGGGCGCGGCGCTCGACGTCGAGTTCCTCGTCCAGCTTTGGCAGCTCCGCTACGCCGGCGAAGCGCCCAACTTGCGCGTGCCGAACACCATCGCGGCGCTCGGCGCTCTGCAACAAGCCGGCCGGCTTTCGGCCGCCGACTACGAAATTCTTTCCTCCGGCTATAGCTTCCTCCGTAGCCTCAAGAGCCGGTTGCGATTGCTCAGCCTCACCGCACGCAACGATCTGCCGAGCGACGAAATCGAGCTGACGAAGCTGGCTCGTTCGCTCGACTATCGCGATTCGGAAGAACTCCTCGGCGAGTTCCGTCGGCAAACCACGGTGCTTCGCGAACGGTTCGATTCGTACACACTCGCGGCGGCGAGCGAAGAATCGGCGACGCCGAGCCCCTAATTCGTCACGGCGCACGTCGTATCGCCTACGGCTTGAGCACGATCTTGCCCGCCAGCGTTCCCTTCTTGTCAAGCGTATTGTCTTGTTGGAGCTGATGCGCGGCGGCGGCTTCGCCGAGCGGCAACACGCGATCGATCCGCGGCTTCAGTTTTCCTTCCGCCAACCAACGATTGATGTCGAACGCGGCGGCCTGTTGCTCGTCGGGCGTCGCATTAAACATCGCGAAGCCCACCAGCGTGAGGTCTTTCGTATAGAACGGTCCGACCGGAAACAGCGGCCGCGCGTCGCGTCCGGCCATCAGCACCATCCGCCCGCGCTTCGCCAACAGCCCCACGCTCCGATCGAAGTTCGCCTCTCGCAACGTTTCCCACCACACGTTCACGCCGTCGGGCGCAAAATCCTTGAGCTTCGCATCGACGTCGTCCGTCTTGTAGTTCCACGCGGCGGCGGCCCCCAGCTTCAGGCACTCCCGCATCTTTTCATCGCTTCCGCCGACGGTCGCCGTGCGGGCTCCCATCGCTTTGGCCATCTGCACGACCGTCGAACCGACGCCGCCGGTGCCGCCGTTGACGAAGAGCGTCTCGCCCGCTTGCAGCGCCGCGCGATGCAAGCCCAAGTGCGCCGTAATTCCAACCAGCGCGATCGCCGCAGCGCTCTCATCGCTCACGCCCGCCGGCGTCGGGTAGAGCCATTGCTCGTCGACGGCCGCAAACTCCGCGAAGGTTCCCTGTCGACCGAAGAGCCCTTGATTGCTCCCCCACACCCGATCGCCGACCTGGAACCGCGAGCAGTTCGGGCCGACGCGCTCCACCGTGCCGGCCAGATCGGCGCCGATCACATACGGCAAGGGAATCTGCATCTTGATTCCGCCGGCGCGGATGTACGTATCGATCGGGTTCACCGACACGGCCCCGACGCGCACGAGCACTTGCCCGGCGGCCGGCTCGGGCGTCGGCAACTCGTCGTACACAATGTTCGTCGCAGGTCCAGTCTCACGAATGAAGGCGGCTTTCATTTTTTGTTGTCGGCAGGTGGCAGAGGGCGGTGGGCGGTAAGAATACGTTTCTTCATTTAGCCCCGGAGCTTGTCTCCGGGAGCCGTTTGCAACACGAACGGACCAATGTACCGAACTCCGGCGTCGAACTCATATCAGTTGCGCATTTCATATCAGCTCCGACGGCTTCTGTACTCAAAACACGCGACAAACTCGCGAAATCGCCGCTAAGTTCCCTTGCGAATAGATCAGTTGATCGCCGATACTGATATGAGAAAGATTCGAGCTCCCGGCGACGAACGCCGGAGCTCACTGGGAACCGTTTAGGAACACGCGAATGGCTACCATCGCTTCGCCCCTCACCGAACAAGAACTTGCCGCGTGGCACCGCGACGGCTACGTCTTTATTCGCCGGCTTTTCGATCGCGAAGAGATGCAACTGCTCTTGAAGTACGCGCGCGGCGACCAGCGCCTGGCCGGCGACGCCTACGGCCGCCGCGACGCGACCGGCCAGATCACGAAGCTCGCCCTCTACAACCACACCGGCGACGATCTGTACAGCGTCTTCGCCAAATCGCAGCGCGTCGTCGATCGTATGGAGCAACTGCTCGGCGGCGAAGTGTATCTCTACCACTTTAAGATGATGCTCAAGGAACCGTACGTCGGCGGCGCTTGGGAATGGCACCAAGACTATGGCTACTGGTACAACAACGGCTGCCTGCTGCCGCATATGGCCAGTTGCCTCATCGCCGTCGATCGCGCCACTCGGGCCAACGGCTGCCTGCAAGTGTTGCGCGGCTCGCACGAGATGGGCCGGCTCGAACACGGCAAGACCGGCGACCAAGTCGGCATCGAGCAAGAGCGTATCGACGCGGCCATGCAGATGTTTCCGCTGGAATACATCGAAGCCGAGCCGGGCGACGCCCTCTTCTTCCACGGCAATCTGCTGCACCGCAGCGATCAAAACACCTCGCCCGACCCGCGCTGGTCGCTCATTTGCTGCTACAACCTGGCCAGAAATAATCCATATAAGGAAGGTCGCCACCCGCGTTATACTTTCCTCGATCGCGTCGACGACGGCGCGGTGCGGCAATGGGCGCGCGACCACGGCCTCACGACGTAAACTCGCGCACCTGAGCGCGAGGCGTCGGCCATGGATCCGTTTCTTTTGGCGGCGATTGAAGAAGCGGAAGCCGGCCTCCGCGAAGGGGGCATCCCCATCGGCTCCGTCTTGGTGCATGAAGGTCGCATCCTCGGCCGAGGGCACAACCGCCGCATCCAGCGCGGCAGCCCGACCTTGCACGGCGAAATGGACGCCTTGGAAAACGCCGGGCGTCTGCCGGCCCGCGTCTATGCCGAGAGCACGCTCTACACCACGCTCTCGCCGTGCCCGATGTGTACCGGCGCGATCTTGCTCTACAAGATTCCGCGCGTCATCGTCGGCGAAAACCAAACCTTTCTCGGCGACGAAGAGTTGCTGCGGAGCAGAGGAGTGCAAGTCGAAGTGGTGCAAGACCCTCGCTGCATCGCGCTGATGACCAACTTCATCCGCGACCGCCCGGAGTTGTGGAACGAAGACATCGGCGTCTAACATCGGCGTTACCACTCCACACTAGCCCCGACGCGCAAGCGAGGGGACTCGGGAAGAAACTATGAGTTCAGAATTATGAGTTATGAAGGGGAGTTGGGTTCCGTTATTCAGCGTTCAGCACTCTGCATTCAACATTTCTGCCGGGTCCCCTCGCTTGCGCGTCGGGGCTAGTGTGAAATAGCTGTCCGCAATTCAGCATCCAGCAGTCTCCAGTCCGCAGTTGCCTTCATGCCGCGCATCGTTTTCACTCCTCATCTTCAGCGTCACCTCGCTTGCCCGCCGCAAACCGTGTCGGCCGGCACTGTGCGCGAGGCGCTCGAACAGGTGTTCGCCGAGAACGAGCCGCTCCGAGGCTACATCGTCGACGAACGTTTTCGGCTGCGCAAACATGTCGTCATCTTCGTCGACAATCGCCCCGTCGCCGATCGTGAAGGGCTGAGCGACGCCGTCGGCCCGACGAGTGAAATCTATGTATTGCAGGCGCTCTCCGGCGGATAACACTTTCTTCGGCTTCGTTGATTCTCTCGGAGGCAAGCTCCGGGGCTAAATGTTGAGAAGCGATTCAATTATGGCATCCAAGATACTCGTCTCCACGCGTAAGGGCCTTTTCACCCTCGCCCCCACCGCCGACCCCGCGTTGCCGTGGCACATCGCGAAGGTCGACTTCCTCGGCGATCCGCTCAACCTCGCGCTGCGCGACCCGCGCGACGGCGCGCTCTACGCCGCGCTCAACCTCGGGCACTTCGGCGCCAAGTTGCGGCGAAGCGACGACGACGGCGCCACCTGGACCGAGCTTGCCGTGCCCGAGTTTCCCGAAGACGCGAAGCTTTACGCCAACGGCTTCGTGCCGCCGACCGATGCCCGCAGCAAGGAACGCCCCGCGACCTTGATGGAAATCTGGTCGCTCGAACCGGGCGGACCCGACGAGTCCGGCGTCCTCTGGGCCGGCACCATCCCTGGCGGCTTGTTCCGTAGCGACGATCGCGGCGCCTCGTGGCGGCTCGTGCGCTCGCTTTGGGATCGGCCCGAACGCGCCAAATGGATGGGCGGCGGCAAAGACGAAGCCGGCATCCATTCCATCTGCGTCGACCCGCGCGACTCCCGGCATGTAAGCATCGCCATCTCTTGCGGCGGCGCCTGGACCACGCGCGACGGCGGCGATACTTGGACCAACGTCTCGCAAGGAATGCGGGCCGCTTACATGCCTCCCGATCTCGCTTACGATCTCGACGCCCAGGACCCGCATCGCATGGTGCAATGTCCGTCGTCGCCCGATCACTATTGGATTCAGCACCACAACGGCATTTTCCACTCGTCGAACGATTGCGGCCTGTGGGAAGAGAGCACCGACGTAGCGCCGGCCAACTTCGGCTTCGCGGTGGCCGTGCATCCGCGCGATCCGCGTACGGCTTGGTTCGTGCCGGGCGTGAAAGACGAGAAACGCATTCCCGTCGATGCCAAGCTCGTAGTGACCCGCACGCGCGACGGCGGCAAGACATTTGAAACGCTCTCCAAAGGGCTGCCGCAAAACCAGGCGTACGACATCGTCTTTCGCCACGCGTTGGCCGTCGACGACACCGGCTCGCGGCTGGCCTTCGGCTCCACGACCGGCGGCGTTTGGACGACGTCCGACGGCGGCGAACACTGGCACGCCCTGCCGGCTCGTTTGCCGCCGGTCTACGCGGTCTGTTTTGCGTAGTGACAAATCGACGTAAGTCCGAAATCACTTGCGCGACTTACGTCGACTCACTTTTTCGCACTGCGCACATAACTCGAGTTATGTGCGCACCCCTTGTGGGTTTTGGGGTTGTGCGTAGATAACTCGAGTTATGTGCGCAGGCCGTTTTCGACCGTCGACGTAAGTGCCGAACGTGATCGGAGACTTACGTCGGGTAGGTCGAACGCAGCGAGACCGCCCTCATGTGAATTGCCAAAGATCACCCGGCAACGTAACGAAGCCGGCCGCCATTCTCCAGGCAACTTTTGGCCGGCCAAAAATTGCGTTGACGTTGAGCGTTCGGTCTGCGACGCTCCGTTGAACGCGAAACTCTTCATATAATGTTGCTTTCATTCCACCACGCTGTAGAAGTGGATCATGCCTCAGAATCGCATCGTTGTTTTCTCCAACGGCATCGCCGACGTGCAACGCGGCTACGTCGTACGCGGCGATGCGCCTACGCGAATCTCCATTCCTGTCCGCCAGGACCATGTGGGAGACGTCTTGGCATCGCTCAACGTGTTCGGAACGGTGCGGTTATCGAGCCCGCCGAGTTATCGGCCGGTCAACCAAAACGACGGCACTCTCACGCTTGAAACGAAGAACGTATTGGAAGGCTTGGCGGATCAACTCTCCGGCGCACAAGCCGCGATCGATACCGCGGCAGGCGTTGTTGAAGGCGTGGTCGTGGGACTTCACGGCGAGCCGGAGGGGAAGCCGGCGGAACGAACGTATATCAAGTCGCTCGTCGTACTTGGCACTTCTGGGTTCGTCAGAGTTCCTCTTCGAGACATCACGGCATTACGCTTTGCGGATGCCGGCGTGCGCGACGAAATTGACAAAGCGCTCAAGCGCAACTTCCAACGCATCAAACCGCACAGCACGTTCGTCGAATTGACGTTGACGACGCCCGAAACGGAAACCGAAGCGGTGCTGCAGTACACCTTGCCGGCGGCGGCATGGAAGATCTCGTATCGTCTGCTCGGCAAAGGAGATGGCAGTTATGAGTTGCACGGCTTCGCCGTCGTCGACAACAACACCGACGAAGACTGGAACGACTTCCGCTTAGCCGTCGTCACTGGGGAGCCGATCACGTTTTCGACGGACTTGGCTGAATCGAAAACTCCACAGCGGCGACGCGTCAACGTAGTCCGCAGCGACGCCTTCGGCGCCGTCGAGATCGAAGACGGGGAGCACGTCGTCATGGTGGCGGGTCCTGCGGCCGGCGCTCCCGCGGGCGGCGGAGCCGCGATGGGCAAACTGCGAAAAGCTGCCGGTTCCGCGAGTGTCGCATCGAAATCTTTCGCGTATCGCGACGCCGCGTCCATGGATTTCATGGAAGTGCAAGCCGACTTGCCCAAAGCCACGAGCCGCGAGATCGGCGACTTTTGCGTCTTCGAAGCCGACGAGCCGGTCACCATCGGTGCAAATCGCTCGGCGATCGTCCCCGTATTCCAGACTGCGCTTGCCGAAACGCGATCGATTTTGCATTACAACGAGAGTAACCATGCCGAGCGATCGTTTCGCACCGTGCAATTCAAGAACGAGACCGGACATCCGCTCGGACGCGGCGTCTGTACGGTCTTCGAAGGAGGAACCTATGCCGGAAGTTGCGTATTACCGGCCTCTGTAGTCGGCGAGCAAACATTGCTTGCGCACGCCTTGGAGTCGGGCGTGAAGATCCGCCGCAAATATGTCTCAGGGCGCGACACGGTGATCGGCTTGCAACTGTCGCAAGGAGCTTGCAGTATCCGCAGGATGCATGAAAAGACGTATTCCTACCGTGTGGAGAATTTGAAAGACGAAGCATTTGAACTCTTGGTCGACCACGAGGAAGGGTTGACCTCGCCGAAACGGCGTGCGGTCGTGAAGCGGGCCGACGGCGAACAGTCGCTGGACCCGAGCGAGAAGCTTAAATCGGGAGTGCGGTACGTCGTCCGTTTGGCCCCGTATGAAACGTTCGAAGTAGTGGTTCATGAGTCCCGCGTGGAAACCGCCGTCGTGCGGTTCGTCGTCGGGGAAGGGGCCAAAGAAGAATTAAAAACGGCATACTTACAAGAAACGCTCATCGCATCGAATGGCCCGCTGTCGCAACATGCCGGCTTAACGCGTTGCCTTGAATTGCAAAAGGAACTCGACGCCAAGAAGCAGGAAGTTGCCGATGCCGTCGGCGAAACCGCACGGCTGGCCGAACGACAGGAACGACTCCGAAAGAACATCGCGGTAGGCGGCCAAGATGCACAAACCGCACAATGGCGAGTCGATCTCGGCAAGGCGGAGAATCGCATCCTGGAAATTGACGAGCAATTCGTGCCGCGGCTTCGTGAGGAAGAGCGCACCATTCGCAATCAATTGCGAACAGAACTACAAGCCCTTTCCGCCGAGTGGGCAAGCGAATCAACAATCGTGACTTAGACGGGATTTAACGGTTGTTTGCGGGACGACCATCGTTTGCGAGGACTGGAATTTGTCATGAGCCGAACCGAGCATTCTTTGAAGCTATCCCGACGTAAGGCCTTGGTCGGCCTCGTCGCCGCACCATGTTTGCCGGCATTTGTCCGCGGAGCTTCTCGAAACGGTGAAGCGTCGACCATCGCCGCGCCGCGGGATCGGATTCGCGCCATCGAGCGGAGCACCATCTTTCGCGGCGCGCTCGATGCCGCCGGGAAGCCGCTCGGCACGACTTGGTTTAGCACGCGTTGCTGTTTGATTCCGCCGGAGAAAAGTTCGCCAAGCGCCGCGTCGAAGGCGCTCATGCTGCTTTGCGAAATCACCGGCAGCGATTACTTCGGGCCGACGCACGTCACCGAATCGACCGACTCCGGCAAGACGTGGAGCGTACCCGCCCCGGTGCCGGGGCTCGGTCGCACGCCGCTGGGGGATTCGGCCGGCACGGAGGTGACCGTTTGCGACATGGTGCCCGAGCATCATCGGCCGACCGGCACGGTGCTGGCCATGGGGCACGACGTTTTCTACCGCGACGGCCATTTCTTTCGCGAGCAGCCCCCTCGGCACACCGTCTATCTCGTACGCGCCGCCGACGGCACTTGGGGGCCGCTCCGGCGGCTCGAATGGAACGATCCGCGCGGCGCCTTCATCTACACCTGCAACTGCGCCCAACGTGCGACGCTCGCCGACGGCGACATCCTGGTGCCGCTTTCCGTCGGCGCGAAGTCCGCCGGCCGCAGCGTCGTCGTCGTGCGCTGCGCGTTCGACGGCCGCGAACTGAACGTCCGCTCGACGAGCAACGAACTCGTCAACACCAAAGGGCGCGGACTGCTCGAGCCCTCGCTCGCGCAGCTCGACGGCCGGCACTACCTTACGATCCGCGCCGAAGACGAGCGGGGCTACGTCAGCACCAGCGACGACGACGGACGCACTTGGTCGCCGCAAATTGCTTGGGCTTTCGACGACGGCGAGCCGCTCGTCACCTCGACGACCCAACAGCGCTGGCTCACCCTCGACGGCGAGTTGTACCTCGTCTACGTCCGTAAAGCCCCGACGAACCTCAATGTGATGCGCTGGCGCGCACCGCTCTACATCGCGCTCGTCGACCGCCGCACGCTCCGGCTCGTCCGCGGTACGGAGCGCGTCGTCGTGCCGCTCGCCGGCGACGGCGTCGGGGCAGGGGACCGCGTGCCGCACTTGGGCAACTTCCACTGCAACGCGGTTAGCCCGAAAGAAGCCTGGGTCACGGTCGGCGATTACGACCCCAAGGCCTTCCGGGGCAATACGACGCTGGCTCGGGTCTTGGCTTCGTAGAGCGGCGAAGCAAGCGTCGCCCGTGGCGAAAAAATCGCCGCGCATCTCGTTGTGCGGAACGTCGCCGGCGCTGTTGCTCCGCATTCTTCACTTAGCAGTAATCTCCGTAGCTGCATATACGGCCGTGAGTTAACGCGACTCCCACCGCCGAGCGACTTCCTCGGAGCAACGATCAGGCACGGACCTTGCAACTTCCCAGGGGCTCCGCCGGCACCTCCGGCCCGTTGCCCCCATCTTCGAGGAGTCGCCCCATGCGTGCAGGTTTGTTCGCCAAGTCGTCCGGTCGTCACGGCTTCACTCTCATCGAGCTCGTCGTCGTGCTCGTGATCATCGCCACGATCGCCGGGTTCGTCATTCCGCAGATCGGCATGATCGGCCGCTCGTCCGACATGGCGGCCACGTCCAAGACGCAGGCCGACCTCGCGAACAACGTGCAACTCTTCTTCACATTGCAGAAGCGCTATCCGCAAGGGCTCGATTCACTCCTCGATACCTCCGGCACGGTTTACTCGTCCGACACTTCCAACGGCGACACGCAGTCGCGCGGGCTACCGTATTCCGGCGCCGACGGCACGCGCCTGCAAGCGCAGCTCACCAAGGCGACGCTCACCGTTTCCGACGCCACGTATGCCCGTTCGCTCACGCGCAGCGGCTTTGATTGGCTGTTCGATCACGACACGGCGGCGACCAACGCCAACAACTCCGGCACGACGTTTCGCGCGCTGGTGGCCGATGCGAACGGAACCGGGAATACGGCCCCGTCGACGATCGACGTCGCCGAAGTGACCGGCACGTATCTCTTGGGGAAGTTGGTGCCGCAGGGGCTCAAGTCGGGCGAGCGCGTCGTCGCGTTCGGGGTCGGGCCGCGCAACACGGCCATCAGCAAGACGCTGGCCAATTCGCCGATTTACCCCGGCTGCGACGGCAAGTATTACGGCCGCTACATCGTCTACTTTAAGCTCTACGCCAGCGGCGAACGGGCCAACCTCGTCGGCGTGAGCGACAGCTACGGCCGGACGCCGGACTACTCGCAACAACAGTTCAACGAGTCGCTCCCCGACGGCGGACGTCAGGGGTAAGCGAGAAAACATCGATTCTTTTCTCCGGTTTCCGAGCTGAACTAGGAAACCAGCAGGTAAATCGCATCGACGAAAAGGGGACGGCTTCAGCCGCCCCCTTTTTTTGCGCGCGAGCGGTAATTATCGTAGGCCCTCCGCCTCGGGCGGCACGCCGGCAGCCCCCTGCCGGCAGTCGCCGGCGGCGCGCGGCTTCGTCACGGTCGCCAATTATGACTGTGCGCCGCGCCGCAAACTTCCGATAGGTGGAATAATCCGGTCCATCGGAAAAGTTTGCCGGCGCGGTCGGCGGTGCCGCGTCGAGCCGTGAAATACATATCGATCTCGTCGAGTGGGGAAAGCGCTATGCGTTCGCGAAGTCTTCGCCTGTTGTTCGGCGGTCTGCTTTCGGCCGCCCTTTTGAATTTCGCCGGCGACGCCTCGGCCGCCGGTCCGCTGGTGCCGGGCCACGGCAAGGCGATCACCACGGTCGGCGACGACTTCGAAGACCCTTCCTGGGAGTACTATCCCAATTGGCCGAAGAGCAGCAACAACATCGACAAGCGCACGCGCAACCCGGGCGGCATCTCCAGCAACAGCCGCTGGTTTGAAGCCGCGCTCCGCGGCCAGCCCGACTACGTGCAGCGCGTCGACACGCCGCCCGGCGGGCTGCCCGGCAGCAAGGGCGCCCTGATGTTGCGCACGCTCCAGTCGGGCATTCCCGGCCAGCCGAGCGGCGAAGATCAACAAGACGACTTCATCGCCAACGTGCGTCAGCGCGTCGGCGGTCCGATTTCCGTAAGCTACGAACCGAGCATCGTCACGCGGGTCTACCTGCCGCCGGTCGAACAATGGGAACGTCGCAGCGGCAGCCAGTTCGCGATGCGCGCCGGCGTCCGCGGCGGCTCGGAAAACGAAGAATACTGGCCGGGCATCTTCATTCAGTTCCAAAACGGGGCCGCCACGAAGACCAAGCAAGATTCCATTTTCCTCGTCATTCGCGCCGACGGTCGCGGCCGCGACATCCGTTCGATTCCGGTGCAATCGACCGGCTGGTGGACGCTCGGCATGTCGTTTACCGCCGACGGCCGCGTGCACTATTACGCCAAGCCGGGCGTCGACAATCTCACGGCCGACGACTATCTGGCGTCGTACGTGCCGTACAACATGCCGTGCCGCATCTTGGAAACGTTCTTCTACGATTGCTTCAATCGCGACGACGGCCGCTCCTGGTCGACGCCGTTCGTGATCGACGACCCGACGCTGTATGTGGTGCGCGGCGGCGAGAAACTCGAAGCCTACGGTCAACGGTTCGTGCAAAAGCCGAAGCCCGCCGCGACGACCACGTCACAACCGCAGCAGCAAACCACGCAAACGCAGCAGCGCACGGCGCCGCCGCAACAGCGAGTTTCCCAGCCCCAGCGGCAATTCCGGAAGTAATTGCCGGCTCGCTTTCCAAACGGCGAATAAGCTTAGCCCGGTCGTCCGCGACCGGGCGCTTTTATTGACGGGGCTCCGCCGAACACCCGCGGGAGAGATTTGAGAGATGCCGACTCTTCAACTTTCGACCGTGAGCCGGTTCGTCGCGGCGCCCTTGCTGTCGCTCGTCCTCGTCGGCGTCGTTCACGCGCAAACCGAGGAGCCGATCGCCGTGCTTAGCCGCGGCATCGGGCTTTTGAACCAAGATAACGCGGCCGGCGCCCTGCCGCACTTCGACGCCGCGTTGAAACTCGATCCCGCGTTGATGCCCGGCTACCGCTTTCGCGGCATGGCGCGGCAAGACGTGAAGGACTTCGCCGGCGCGGTCGCCGACTTCACGAAGTTTCTCGAAGCGGCTCCGGACGATTCCTACGTGCTGGTGCGACGCGGCAAAGCATTGGCGGAGCAGGGGAAGGTCGAAGCCGCGATGGACGACCTGAACAACGCCGTGCGATTCCACCCGGACTACGGCTATGCGCTCGTCGGCCGCGGCGAGTATTTGCTGCAACAAGGAGACTCGGCCGGGGCGCTCGCCGATTTCGACCGTGCGCTGGCGCTCAACGCCGAGGATGCGGCCGCCTACGTCGGTCGCGGGAGCGTGCGTTTGGCGAAGGGTGAACATGCGGCGGCGCTCGAAGACTTCGGCAAAGCGCTCGAACTCGAACCGACCGACGCGCTGAAGTATCTGCTGCGCGGACGGGTGAAGAAGGCCCAAGGGGACTTCGCCGGCGCGCTGGCCGACTACGACAAAGCGATCGCCCTTGATCCGAAGTCGTCGAACGCCTACGTCGACCGCGGCAACGCGCTGACCGATCAAGGCAAGCTCGACGAAGCGGTCGCCGCGTACGATCGCGCGATTGAACTCGACGCGCGCGACGTGCTGGCCTGGAACAATCGCGGCAGCACCCGACGCGTGCAAAAGAAATACGACGAAGCGCTGGCCGACTTGAATCGGGCCGTCGAGCTCGACGCCAAGTTGTGGGAAGCGTACAAGAATCGAGCGCGCGTTTATGAAGACCGCGGCGATTGGGCCCGCGCCGAGGCGGAATACGCGCAACTGGCCCGGCAGCGGCCCGACGACGCGGCCGTGTTTCTCCGCCGCGCGGCAGTGCGTCAGGCCCAGGGCAAGCACGCCGAAGCAATCGCCGATTTCAGCCGAGCCGCGCAACTCGCCCCGCGCGACGCGCGGATTCTCGTCCTGCGCGGCGCCGTCCGCTTGGAGCAAGAAGATTGGGACGCGGCCATCGCCGATTTCACGGCGGCCACGGAGCTCGACAGCCGACTCGCGGACGCGTATTTCCACCGCGCCTATGCGTATGAAGGAAAGGAGCAATGGGAAAAGGCCCTGCGCGATTACGACCGCGCCCATGAGCTCGACCCGCAAAACCCCGAGCCGCTGGTGAATCGGGCCATCGTCAAAGAGACGCTCGACCGGCTCATTGAAGCCGAGGCCGATTTCACCGCCGCGCTGAAGCTCGACGACGAATTCCTGCTGGCCTACTTCAATCGCGCGAACACGCGTCAGCTTCAAAAGCGCTACAAGGAAGCCGTCGCCGATTACGATCGTGCGATCGAACTCGATCCGAAGTTCGCCTGGGCCTACGCGGGGCGCGGGCTTGTGCACTTGCTTGAAAAGCGCCAACCGCAAGCCGACGCCGACTTCGCCCGCGCGCTGGAGCTCGATCCTTCGATCAAGCCCGACCTCGACGCGCGGATCCAAGAGTTGAACGCCTCGAAGAAGTAGGCGCGCAATAGTGGCTGCCGATTACGGGTCGCAGCGTGCGTTCCATTTTCTTGACATGCCCCGCACACGCGGTAAGATGCCTCCCCGACGGGCGGAGACCAAGCCGCCCCACTCCATACGGCGGGGCGCACGGGCATGGCGGCAAGCGGGCCGAATCGCAGCTCGATTCTCGTGGTCGAAGAACTCTTCGAGCGCGAAGAGTCGAGTTTCGTCGACGTGCTCCGCACCTGCTACGACGCCGGACCGCTGCAAAGCTTCGCCGACCGTTGGCGCCGTGATCCGCGCCCCTGGGCGCGAGCGCAGATTCTTGAATACCTGCGTCGGCCGCTGAACGTGCCGGGCCATCAGCCGGTCGTTAAACGGCTTTTCAAGCAAGCCGAAGCCGCGGGCGATCACGAACTGATGGCCGCGTTTCTTACGGCGTTTGATTGCCTCGTGCGACGCGTCCGAAAGAAGCGCATCCGCTACGAATGGATTCGCGCGACTAACCAAGTGATTACGCATGAGGAAGAGCGGCTCGTATTGCCGCGTAATACGGTCGCGCGACCGCTCGATGCCAGAAATCCTCGCACCGGCGAGAAGATTCTCATTCCGGGCCAAACGTTTCTCATCGAAAGGCGACGGCTTTACTCCTATCATACTCGCCACTACCTCCGTCGCCGCGCGTGGCGTTACTTCCGCAAGCTTACGTTTCAAGCTCCGGCGCAGTATGTCCCCGCGATTTGCTTCGCGCTGCGGCGCTATACCGACGATGACCTCCGCCATCCGGAAAACCTGCTCGATAGCTGGGGGCTGATGCAGGCCTGCTTCGGGCGGCACGAAGCACTTGTGTTCGAGGCCAAAGGGTGCGACCTTCGGCCGGGCCGAGCGATGAGCGAACTTTCGGCCGCGCCGCGGCGGCCGGAACTTTGGCAAACCGAAGGGGCCTACGCCGAACTCTTCACGCTGCTCACCACGGCGCCGGCCCGTACCGTGCGCGTGTGGGCGCGGCAGATGCTCGAGCAATACCATGCGGCGCGTTTGGCGGCGCTCGCGCCCGACGAAATCCTCCGTCTGTTCGACGCCGACGACGCGGAACTGCAGCAGCTTGGCGCCGTGCTTCTCGGCCGGATCGAAGGCGTCGCCCGTTGGCCGCTCGATCTCTGGCTCCGCTTGCTCGAAGTGAACAATCCTGCGGCGCTCGCCGGCATCTGCGCGCAGATGGAGAAGCACGTCTCGGCGTCGCGGCTCGATCTTGCACAATGCCTCCGCCTCGCATCGAGCGCCGCGGTGCCCGTGGCGCGGCTCGGCCTGAGGTTTCTTCAAGAGAAGAAACCGACGACTCCGGAAGCACGCTCCGCTCTTAGAGCGCTCGGTGAGGCGCGCTGCGGAGCGGTCGGCGGGGAACTCGTGTCGTGGGCCTGGCCGTACGCCGTGGGAGCCGATCACTACGAGCGCGACGTCGTGACGGCGCTCGTCGATTCGCTGAATTCCGCCGTGCGAGAAGCCGCTTGGACGCACCTCTCCTCGGCCCGCGCGACGCTCGACGATCCGGTGCTTTGGAGCCGGATGCTCGAGACGCCGTTCGACGATCTCCGCTTCCACTTGCTCAATCATTTGGAAAGCCGGCGATTTCTTCCCGGACCAGGTCTGCCCGGCGCCGGGGGCGATCAGCTCGCGCCGGTGTGGACGGCCGTATTGCTGGGCGTGCATCGGGGCGGCCGGTCGAAGCCCGCGGCGGTGCGGCAGCTCTGCGCGGCGATCGAGCGCCGGCCGGAAACGGCCGCACGCCTGCTCCCCGTGCTCCGAGCGGCCTGCCGTTCGGTGCGGCATCCCGAACGTCGCGCGGCGCTGGCGGCCGCCGCCGCGCTTGCGGCCCGCATGCCGGAGCTGGAATCCCTGGTATCGCGCGAACTTCCCGAGCTCGCCTTGGCGCCGCTCCTCGATGCGGCCGGCGCCTCATCGTCCCGCACCGGGCCGGGAGGCGCCGCATGAACGTCGTCTTCGCCTATTACAAGCAGAGCGGCCTTTCCAGCGACGGCATCCTGTCGCTGGCCCCGAATCTCTCGCGCGAGCCGGTGTCGTTCGACGCCGAACTCCGCGAACCACTCCGCTTTCGCGAGGCGATCTCGGCGTTGCACGACGTCGTGATTAACGACCTCCGTTTCAAGCCGCGCGACAAGACTGCCTACGAAGCCTACAAACAGGCCGAGCAGCGCCGGCTCGCCAACATCCGTAGCACGGAATACAAGGCCGCGACCGAAGCGATTCTCGCCCGTCGCGCCGCCGACGTGCCTCGCGACTTGGAAGCTCGTTTTGAAAAGCAGCGCCGCACCTATTGGGACGCGCGGCTGAAATACTCCAACTATCTCGCCCGGCACGACCAAGAACTGTGGCGGCTCTTGATGCCGTGTGACCCGATCATCACCGTCGCCGACGACGTCTGCTACTTCGAATGCTTCTCGGCCGACGAATCGAGCTACGGTTGCCTCACGGTCGATCGCGACACGGCCTTCGGCCCTTCCGCGGCAACGAAGCTCGGCACGACGAACGTCGATTACTCGTGGAACCTGTATCATCAGTTCCAAAAGCTCCGCACGTATCGCGATACGCGGTTTCGCGTCGACCCGCAAGGCTTCGAGGTCGCCGTACAAGGCTCAGCCGACTACCGTGAAGAGAAGATCGATCTTCCTCACGGTTGGTTGCGCGGGCTCATGCAAGTGCAATCGGCCATGGCGTTGCCGATGCGCCGCGTTTTGCTTTCGCGCGACGCCGTCTATTCGCTCCTGCTGTGGCTCCGGCGACACAAAGCGGCCCGCAGTCCGCGCGGCTTGCGGTTCGAGATGTTGCCCGGCGCCGCGCCGCGGATCGTCGTCGAACCGTGGGAACAAGCGATCGTCGCCCACGGCGTGAAGTACGACGGTCCCTCCGGCCCGCCGATTCGTATTTGGGGGCGTCAACGGCTGCTCGTGCTCGCGCGACTCCTGCCGCTCGTCGACCGGTTCGACGTCTACCTGCTCGGCACCGGCTTGCCGAGCTTTTGGGTCGCCCACATGGGGAACATGCGGCTCACTCTCGGCCTCTCCGGGTGGACCACGAACGACTGGACGCGCGGTTCCGCATTGGACCTGCTCGCGCCGCCGGTGAAAATTTCCCAAGAATCCATCGCCCGGGTCGACGGCTGCCTGCGCGAACGCCGCGCCGCGACCTTGCCCGACATCGCCGCCGCCGTGATGCTCAGCCCCGCCGAATGCGCGGCCGCGCTGAATCGCCTCGCGCATACCGGGCAGGCGATTTACGATCTTTCCGCCGGGC
>CAZWDN010000073.1:0-3243 GCA_964633125.1 uncultured Pirellula sp.
ATGTCGCCGCCGATGTCGCAAACCCAGCATTTGAACGATTGGCGTTCGGGATTCACCTGCAAGCTGGGGCGACTGTCGTCGTGCCAGGGGCAGATCGCCTTGTAACCGCGCCCTTCGCGGCGCAGTTGCAGGTAGTCGCCGACGAGTTCGACGATGTCAATCGCCTGTCGGACTCGTTCTTTGGCGTCGGCCCAATCTAGAGACACCGGCTACTCCCTTACCGCCCGCGAGCGAATCGCCCCCCAAGGCGATTTCCCCACCGATTTGCAACGAACGCATCTTACCATCTCGCTTGCCGTCGTCGAGGAACACCCTCTTCAGGTCGGCGCGGAGCGGCTAGAATGGCCCGTTGCGGGCGGGATTATAGGAACGCCTTTTTTACGGGTCAACGTCAGTGCCGGGTGCCGGCAGTGCGATTTTATTCTTGCCGGCAATTGGGCCGGCGTGCGGAAAAACGAGAGCGATTCACGAAGGACGACGACGATGAACGAACGTGGAGCGATGAATCCCGGCCCGGCGACCTTGGCTCGTTTTGAAGCGCACGGCAGCGTTCTCGTCGTGACGTTGCAACTTCACGAGATTCGCGATTCGAAAACCGCCTACGATTTTCGCGATGCGGTGCTCGCGCAACTCGAGCGGCAACCGGCGGTGCATGTCGTGTTCGACTGCGCGGCCGTGAAGTTTATCGGCAGCGTCGGCTTCTTGGCGTTTCTCGGCGTGCGCCGCAAACAACCGACGGGACGGATCGTACTCTGCAATCTCAGTCCGCAGATTCGGGAGATGTTTGAAGTGTGCCGATTGCTCGCACGCGACGAACTCGACACGGCCGCGCCGTTCGAAGGAGTCGACACGCTGGAAGCGGCTCTGGCGACGCTGGGAGCTCACTGAGCAATTGGCGGGTGCGTGGGGCGACGCGAGGCCCCCGTGTCGTTAGCGTTACTTTTTCAGTTCCGCCTCGATGCTCGCGGCTACCCGAGCCGCCAGCAAAGAATAGCCCTCCGGCGTGTAATGTACGTCGTGCAGGCGCAGGATCTTGCTCTGCACCGGAGTGACCGTAGCGTACAGATCGTCGATCGCCACGCCGAGCTTCGTCAGTGCCGCGACGGCGAGTTTGTTGCGCTCCGGGATGCTGTCGAAGCGGCGCGTGCTCGTCGTCGCCGGGTTCGTCGCATCGAGATCGTCGGGTACCGGCGTCGTCGTCGCGAAGATCAGCCGTGCGCCGGTCGCTTGCATGCGTCGGGCAAGCTTTTCGAGGTTGGCCACGTACTCGTCGCGCGGGTGGCGCTGCTCGGTCGGCGACGCGTACTTGGCGTCGTGCAGCCCGAAGTTGAAATGGATGACGTCCCACTTGCCCGAACCGAGCCAACGATCGATGTTGGCCAGTCCTACTTCGGTGGCGCCGCCGTTGACCGGAATGCGATGGACGTTGGCCTTGCCGGCCAGCAGCTTGCGAACTTCGAGCGTATAGCCGATGGAGATCGAGTCGCCGATGAGCAGCACGCGCGGCAGGCCGGCGACGTCTTGAATCGGTTGCACGGCCGTGTTGCGGGGCGCGTCGGAATCGGTCGCGTTTTCCCCGGCGTTGCGTTCGCGCGGCTTCTTGGCCAGAAGCGGCTTAATCGACGGATCGGCCGCGAGCATGGCGGCCTGCGTCGCCGCGGCGAGTTCCTTTTCGATGTTGCGGTAGGCGACAACGACCTTGGGGTCGCGATCGTTGGGGAACTTGTCGCGATCGAGCTGGTATGCCTTGCGAGCCTGCAGCCACTTGTCGACCAGCGGTTTCAGCTCTGCCGATTGTCGCACGCTTTGCTGCAAAGCTTCGAGCCGTGTCGCTTCTTCGGCGGAAAGCATTTCGAGCGACGCCGGCTCGGCGGCCCCGCCGGGCGAGCAGCCTGCAGCGAAGAAAAGTAGCGCGGATAATATCAAGATTCCGGAGGGGGCGGGCATCGATATGTCTCGGAGGGCCGGGCGCGACAGGGTGCGGTTAGCGTTCCGCGGAGTACCGTATCATTTCAGCACCCGCCGATGGCTTTGTCGAGCAGTCTCGGCCCGCCGGCCGCCCCCGCGCGAACCGGGGAAAATATCGTAGTGTCGGGCCGCGTCGCCGTGTAGAAACTTCTGTAGGAACTTCGACGGAGGTGGTTGCTTACCGGAGATTCGATCCATGCGTTCCCTACGCTTTGCCCTGCCGGCTCTGATGTTCATGCTCCCCACATGGAATGCCGATGCCGCGACGTTCGTTTATGTCTCCAAGGCGCCCGAGAATCAGATCGCCGTCTTTCGGATGAACGAGCAAGACGGCAGCCTCAAGCCGGTCGGAACGGTCGACGTCGGCGGAGCGCCGGGCTCGTTGGCGGTGAGCCACGATAAGAAGTTTTTGTTTGCGTCGCTGCGGAGCACGTTTCTCATCGGCTCCTACGCAATCGATCCGGTCACCGGCCTGCTCGCGCTCGTCAACACGACGAAGCTCGCCGACGGCGCCAATGCCGCGTATGTGGCGACCGACATGACCGACCGCTATCTCCTGGCGGCGTCGTACGCGGGAGGGCGCGTCACGGTGCATGCCGTCGACGAGTCCGGTAAGCTCGGGGCGGAGCCGGTGCAGGTCGTGGAAACCACGAAGACCGCGCACGCCGCGATGGTGCATCCGGGCAACAAGTTGCTGCTGGTGCCGCACGTGGCGCCGAACGCCGTGTACCAATTCCGCTTCGACGCGGCGACCGGCAAGCTCACGGATGCCGGCCAAGCGCCCGGCGGCGCGGAAGGGGCCGGGCCGCGGCATCTGGCGTTTCATCCCTCGCTGAAGTACGCCTTCACGTCGAACGAGTCCGGTTCCGGCATCACGCTCTACGGCCTCGACGAAGCACAAGGCCTGAAACCGCTCCAAACGCTCTCCACGTTGCCTGAAGGCTACGCCGCCAAAAACACCACGGCCGATGTGAAGGTGCATCCGTCCGGACGTTTCGTCTGGGTTTCCAATCGCGGCCACGACAGCCTCGCGGGCTTCGCCTTCGACCTCGCCTCAGCGAAGCTGACTGCGCTCGGTCAAACGCCCACGGAGAAGACGCCCCGTTCCTTCGCGATCGATCCCGCGGGCAAGTACCTCTACGGCGCCGGCGAAGGCACCGGCAAGCTCGCCGCCTATCTGATCGACGAATCCACCGGCGCGCTCGAACGATTCACCGAATACGAAATCGGCAAGAGCCTGACCTGGGTCCTAGCCGTGCAGGTGCCGTAGAACTT
>CAZWDN010000073.1:3343-18622 GCA_964633125.1 uncultured Pirellula sp.
CATGCGCGCCCTGCTTCTTACGCTCATCGCGGTCGGTTGCGTCGGCACCGTGCAGGCCGAACCTCTCGCTAAGGTTTCCGGCGTCGACGCCCAGCCGCTCAAGGCGCAAGCCGAGCGCGTGGCGCAGGCCTTGGAGTTGCTGGGGGCTCCGCTCACCGGCGAACAGCGTAAGGCGCTCGACGCCGCCCTGGCCGAGGCCGATCCGGTCGCTGCGGCGAGCGCCGTTCAGGCCGTGCTCGACCCGCTCTGCTTGGTCGGCGTGAATATCAATCCCGAAAGTCGCGTGAAGGTTGCCGTGGGGCCTGCGCCGAAGACGCTCGTGCAGCACGGCTGGCGCGTGTTTCTCGTCAAGGTTCACAACGAAGCCGGCGTCACGGCGCCGCCGGCCGTCAGCAGTCCCAACGCGTTGCCGCTGCATAAGCGTTCGACGGCCGCGAAGAAACCGGAGAACGTGATTCCCCCGCAGGAAGTGGAGAACCGCTGGCTCGACGTATCGCTCAACACCGAGCAGCCGCTGGCCAAGAACCTTTCGGGTTTGCCGCTCGAGTATCGCGTGATCGAGCTCTATAGTCGCGACGCCGGCAAACGCGAGGCGAAGCTGGCGTTCGACGTCGGGCAGGGGACGCAGGATCTCGGCTTCCGTAACGAGGCGAACATTTTGTTCGAGTGTGCCCCGGCCGTCGCCGTGCGGCTCGACATTCTCGACGATGACGGCAAGCCCACGACCGGACAGTTCGTGTTTCGCGACGAGCACGGTCGTGTCTATCCTTCGCGCGCCCGCCGCCTCGCCCCGGACCTATTCTTTCACGACCAAGTCTATCGCCACAACGGCGAGACCGTGCTCTTGCCGCCGGGAAAATTTGAGGCGACGTACACGCGCGGGCCCGAGTATCGCATTCTCACGCGCACGATCGAGGTGCCCAGTGCGGCCGAGCATCGTGAATCGTTCCGCCTGCAACGTTGGATCAAGCTCGCCGATCACGGCTGGTACAGCGGCGACCATCACGTCCATGCGGCAGGCTGCGCGCATTACGAATCGCCGGCCGAAGGAGTGCAGCCGGAGCACATGATGCGGCACATCTTGGGAGAAGACCTGAACGTCGGCTGCGTGCTCTCGTGGGGACCTTGCTGGTACTACCAGAAGCAGTTCTTCGAAGGTCGCCCGAGCAAGCTCTCGCTGCCGGATTACCTGATGCGCTACGACGTCGAAGTCTCGGGCTTCCCCAGTTCGCACGCCGGGCATCTCTGCCTGCTCCGGCTCAAGGAAGATGATTATCCCGGCACGAGCGTCGTCGAAGATTGGCCCAGTTGGGACTTGCCGATTCTGAAATGGGGCAAAGAGCAGGGGGGCGTCGTCGGCTTTTCGCACAGCGGTTGGGGTTTGAAGGTGGCCGCCACCAGCTTGCCCACCTACGAAATGCCGGCGTTCGACGGCATCGGCGCCAATGAATACGTCGTCGACACGGTGCACGGCGTCTGCGATTTTATCTCCGCGGTCGACACGCCGTTCGTCTGGGAAATGAACATCTGGTACCACACGCTCAATTGCGGCATGACCACGCGCATCAGCGGCGAAACCGATTTTCCCTGCATCTACGGCGAACGCGTCGGGCTCGGCCGGGCCTATGTCAAGCTGCCGCAGGATCAGCCGGTCGATTACGATCGCTGGGCCGACGGCATTCGCGACGGCCGAAGCTATTGCAGCGAGGGGCTCGCGCACCTCTTCGACTACACGATCACCCCCGACGGCGGCACGGCGCTGGGCGTCGGCGAAATCGGCGACAAGGACCGCCCCAGCTTCTTGGCCGTGGCGAGCAACTCGGCCTGCAAAGTCAAAGTGCGCGCCGCCGCGTATCTGGAAGAGCAGCCGCGGGAAGACATTCGCATGAAGCCGCTCGACGTGAAGCCGTATTGGCATGTCGAACGGGCCCGACTCGGCGACACGCGCACCGTGCCGGTCGAACTCATCGTCAACGGCGTCGCCGTAGCCAAATCGAAGATCAAGGCCGACGGGAGCATTCAGGACGTGACGTTCGATTACACGCCCGCACAATCAAGCTGGGCGGCGATTCGCATTTTCCCCGCGGCGCACACCAACCCGATCTTCATCGAGGTCGACGAAAAGCCGATTCGGGCGAGCAAACGCAGCGCCCAATGGTGTCTCGACGCCGTCGACGTCTGCTGGGCTAAAAAGGAAAAGGCGATTCGCGAAGCGGAGAAGCCGGCCGCGGCCGCCGCGTATGATAAGGCCCGCGAAGTGTATCGCGCCGCACTACGAGAAGCGAACCACGATTGAATCGCGCGACCGCCGAGAGGTCACGGTCGCGAGATTCGCCGCATCGCCCCTAATCGAATTCGCCGGCCGTTTACCGCACGAACGCCTCGTAGCCGTAGTAGCGGATGTAGTTCGCGGCGGCGTACGCTTCGGACGAACTGTACGTGTAGCCGATGTACGTCCACGGCGAGCGGGGATTCACGCGGTAGTAGACGTAATAGGCCCGCTGCGAAACGAATTGCGCCCGGACCGGCGTGCCGGCGTGCGTTTCGGACGGCGGGGCCAGGAGGCAACTCACGCTACAAACGGCCAACAGGGCCAGGACGAACTTACGTACGGTCTTCATCGTCATTCTCCCGAGCCGCTACAAGGCGGCCTTGTAAAGAGGGGCAATCGTGCGACGCGGAGCGAAAGTGCGCCGGCGTCAAACGGGAGATTGCCGTAGGGGGCGATTGCCGGACAAGAATTCCGGGCGACGGCCGTAGGCCGTTAGTTGCCGCTTGCCGGTGAAGCGAGGTCGTTTTCCAGCATGGCACGCTCGTCGGCCTCGGCGACCTGTGCGGCAAAGCGGCGCGCCTCGGCCAGGTGACTTTCGGCAAGCCGCGAATCTCCGGCGAGCCGCGCGGCTCGAGCCAGCGCCTCATGGGCGTAGCCCTGATAGAACGGCGGTTCCTGCGCGGCTGCGTCGAGACTAAGCAAGCCGTACCGACGTGCTTCCGTCGCGCTCTCCCGCACGGCATAGACGCGCGAGAGGAGCCAGTAACCGACCGAAAGATTGCGCGGCGTGCAATCGGGCCGCTGGAGCCAGTGCCACAGCGAGGCGTGCGCCGCGGCGAGCAGGTGCACATCGTCGTTGGGAGAGCGATTCGGCTGCTCCAAGAGGTCCCAGACGCCGTTGAAGCAAGCAGCGGAAAAGTAGCGATGGGCGGCGATTGTGTCGAACGCGGGGCTACTCATGGCGAAAAGCTCACGTGCTCGGTCGTCGTACGGGGGCCGGCCAAAAATGGGCGGGGCATCTGTTATAATGCCCGAGATTGTTCGCCGGCAGTCGCTTGTCGTAAGTTCCCTTGCTCGAGTTCCGGGCCGCAATCCGTGCCTTCGCTTTTGGGACTTACGTCGACGCGCCGGTTGCCGACTGCGTACATAACTCGGACCTATGTACGCACAACCCCAAAACCCACAAGGGGTGCGTACATAACCGAAGTTATGTACGCACTCGGTGGTCTGATCAATCGACGTAAGTACCGGCCGAACGCTACGCCCTGACGCCCCTCAAAACCAACCTCGTCGAGTCGAACCATGCTCCGCCTTTTCCAGCCGTTATCGTCGCTGCCGGGAACTGTTTTCTTCGCGCTGGCGATTCTCGGCATTTCCTCCGCCGCCGAACCGCCGCCGGCGGCTCGGCCGGAAGTGCAAAAGCTCTTCGACGGCAAGACGCTGGCCGGGTGGAAATCGACGGAGTTCGGCGGCGAGGGAGAGGTGAGCGTCGTCGACGGCGCGATCGTCCTCGAAATGGGGAACAACATGACCGGCATCACGTGGACCGACGCGGCGAAGCTGCCGACCAGCGATTACGAAATCGCGCTCGAGGCCAAGCGCATCGACGGCGACGACTTCTTCTGCGGCCTGACGTTCCCGGTGAAGGACAAGGCCCTGAGCCTGATTCTCGGCGGTTGGGGCGGCGCGACCGTCGGGCTTTCGAGCATCGACGACGCCGACGCTTCGTCGAACGAAACGACGAGCTACGTCGACTTCGATCGCGACCGCTGGTACAAGGTGCGGTTGCGCGTGACCGGCGACAAGGTGCAAGCCTGGCTCGACGATAAATCGATCGTCGATGTGAAGATCGCCGGACGTAAGCTGTCGATCCGCTCCGAGGTCGAGCCGTCGCGTCCGCTCGGCATTTCGACCTGGCTCACGAAAGCGGCGGTTCGCAAGATCGAGGTTCGTAAGCTGCCGGTGGAAGCGAAGTAGGACTTTTGGGAACCGAAACGAACGAGAGCGAGCGGACCTTGTCGGAAAATCACTTCGATCGATTGATGCGGCTGTTGCAGTTGGAAGCGCAGGCCGAGGCCGAACAACTCCGCGCGCGGGCGCAGCGGATGTCGGGCGCGGAAGCCGAGAAGCTCGGCAACACGCTCATCGAGATGGCCGTCGAAGACGAAACGGCCGGACTCGGCGGCCGCTGGCTCATGACGTTTTGCAAACGCAATCGGACCATGAAGCTGCCGTGGCACCGCTTCGGCCGCGGTACGCCGGTGGTGCTGACGCCGGAAGAAATCGACGGCGGCACGATGCTGCGCGGGATCGTCGCCGACCGAACCGACCGGTCGCTGACGATCGCCTTGCCGAGCGTACCGGAAGATGCGGAAGCTCCGTCCTGGCGCATCGACTACGCCTCCGACGAAACGGCCCGGCAGCGGCAACGCGACGCCTTGCGTAATGCGCGGGATGCCGAGCGCGGGCGCGTGACGCATTGGCGCAAAATGTTGCTGGGGGAGAAGCAGCCGAACTTTCGCGTCTTGAAGGAAACACCGAACGACACGGCATTTTTCAGCGAGACGACGCTTAACGCGTCGCAGCAGGACGCCGTGCGTTTTTGCCTGACGGCCGACCATTTGGCGATCATCCACGGCCCGCCGGGCACCGGCAAGACGACGACGCTCGTGGAGTTTATGCGCCGCGTGGTCATGCGCGGCGACAAACTTCTAGCGTGCGCGCCGAGCAACATGGGGGTCGACAACATGCTCGACCGACTCGTGGCCCGCGGCGTGCGCGCCGTGCGGCTCGGGCACCCGGCGCGCGTGTCGGCGGCGCTGCGCGAACATACGCTCGACTATTTGGTGGAGAATCATCCCGACCAAAAGGTCGCCGACAAGCTCCTGCGCGAGGCGGAGAAGCTGTTTCGCAAGGCCGGTAAATACACGCGGGCCAAGCCGATGCGCGGTGAGAAGCAGGCGATTCGCGCGGAAGCCAAGCAATTGACGGCGGAAGCGCGGCGCATTGAGGAGCGGATCGAAAGCTATTTGCTCAACGAAGCGGAAGTGATTTGCGCCACGCTTACGGGGCTGGACGACCGCATCCTCGCCGATCGTGAATTTGATTGGGTCTGCATCGACGAAGCCGCGCAAGCCACGGAGCCGCCAACCTGGATTCCGCTGCCGCGCGCCGAGCGGCTCGTGTTGGCGGGCGACCATTGCCAGTTGCCTGCCACGGTGGTTTCGCCGGAAGCCGCCGCCGAGGGGTTCAACGAAAGCCTCATGGAGCGGCTGCTCAAGGCCAATGCCGAACGGCAAAATGCCGACACGCCTTGGTCGCGGATGTTGAGCGTGCAATACCGCATGCACGAGCAGATCATGGGCTTCTCGTCGCGGGAGTTTTACACCGGTAAGCTCACGGCCGACCCGAGCGCCGCCGGTCGCCTGTTGAGCGACTTACCGAACGTCGCGAGCAACGACTTGACGACGACGCCGCTGGAGTTCATCGATACGGCCGGGGCGGGGTTCGACGAAACCGCGGCCGCCGACGGCGAAAGCCGCTTCAACGAACAAGAAGCCCGGCTCGTGGCGCGGAAGGTGCGCCGCTTGATCGAGGCAGGCGTAGAGGCCAAGCAGATCGCCGTCATTGCCCCGTATGCCGCGCAAGTGCGATTTCTACGGGGGCTCCTGGAAGACGTCGACGCGGAGATCGATTCCGTCGATGGATTTCAAGGACGTGAGAAGGAGGCGGTGATCGTGTCGCTGGTGCGGTCGAACGAAACCGGCGAGATCGGCTTCTTGAGCGACGTGCGACGGATGAACGTAGCGCTCACGCGGGCCAAGCGAAAGCTGATCGTCGTCGGCGATTCGGCCACGCTCGGCGGGCACCCGTTCTATCGCGACTTGCTGGAGTATTTCGAGGCGGCCGGCGCCTACCATAGCGTTTGGGAAGATCCGCTGGAATGATTCCGGCGGCGGTTGCTTCAGGTTTGCGGGCTGATACGATTGAAAATATCACGCAGGTTGATTTCGCATGCTTCACTCTCGGATGTTGATCGTGAACGCCTCAAGCAAAAGATCCTCCGCGGCAGCCGTGTTGTTTGCGGCGATCGCATTGTCGACTACGATCGGTTGCGGCGGCGGGGGGCCGCCGGGGCTTCCCGACAGCCAGCAAGAGATCTATGCAGAGATCAAGCAATATGAAGGGGTCCCGGCGTATTCGACGGAGACTCCGGAAATCGGAATTACCGCGGTCGATCTTTCCAACACCAAGATTAATGACGCCTTTATCGCCAAGCTGGCGGAGATTCCGGAACTCAGCACCTTGGTTTTGAATAACACGCCGATTACGGATGCGTGCGTGCCGAGTTTGAAAAAGATGAAAAAGCTCACGATGTTGGAGATCTCCAGTTCGAAGACGGTCGCGCGCACCGAATTCCAAGATGCCGGCGACGGCAATAAAATTCGGGTCGACACGATGGTGCCGGTGCCGCTGCTTTCGCCGGCGGCCATTCAAGCGTTGCGCACCGCGCTTCCCGAACTGACGATAATCGGCGTCGACGAACCGGAAACGACGCCGGACAACGCCACATAGAGGCAGCCCCCGCCATGCAAGCCCGCAAGATTTTGCTGGGAGTCGATTTCAGCCCGGCGAGCCGTAAGGCGCTCGATTGGGCTTCGGCGCTGGCGCACGAAACGGGCGCGACGTTGCTGATTGCCGCGGTGGAGCCGGGGCAGCCGACATCGCACTTCGGCTCGATCTATCAAGGGCTCCCGGATCCCGGCATCGCGGAGCTTGCCAAGCGGTTGGCGGAGCTTTGCCCGTCGGACTGTGCGATTCCGTGCGAGCACCGCATTCTCCGCGGCGATGCCGCGACGGAACTTCTCAAACTCATTCACGACGAGCAAGTCGACGCCGTAGTGCTCGGCTCGCACGACGACGCCACGCTGCGGCACGCACTGCTCGGCAGCACCGCCGAAACGGTGCTGCGCAAGGCGCACTGCCCGGTGATGATCTGCAAAGCGTGACGGTTAGACCTGCTCGAGCGCCTGTTTCAGGTCGTCGATGAGGTCCTGAGTGTTTTCGATGCCGCAGGAGAGCCGGATCATGTTGTCGTAGATGCCGAATTGCTCGCGCGTTTCGGGCGGATAATCGAGGTAGCTCATCACGAGCGGCTGCTCGATCAACGACTCGACGCCGCCCAAGCTCGGCGCGATGCGCGGGATCTTGACGGAATCGACGACGCGGGCCGTTTGCTTCCAATCGGCGCCGCGAATGGTGAACGTAATCAAGCCGCCGTAGCCGCGCATCGTGCGCCGGGCGACTTCGTAATACGGGTGCGATTCGAGGCCCGGGTAATACACCCGTTCGACTTTTGGATGGGCCGCGAGATACTTGGCGACGGCGAGGCCGTTGGCGTTGTGACGCTCCATCCGCAATTCGAACGTCTTCAAACCGCGGAGCAACAGATAGATGTTGTGAGGGGAATTAATCGCCCCCAGAATGCCGCGCAGCTTACGCACCGGCTCAAGCTGCGCCGTCTTACCGAGAATCACGCCGGCGAGCAAATCGTTATGGCCCGCGAGATACTTCGTGGCGGAGTGGAGCACGTAGTCGACGCCCGCCGCGATCGGGCGAATGTTGTACGGGGTGCCGAGCGTGGCATCGATCAGGGTTTCCACGCCGTGCCGCTTCGCGACCGCGACGAACTTCTCCAGATCGATCACGCTCAAGTGCGGGTTCGTCGGCGACTCGCTAATGAGCAGCTTGGTCCGCGGCGTGATCGCTTGCTCCATCGCCGCGTAGTCGCCGGTCTTCACCTGCTTGGTCGCGACGCCGAAGCGCGACATGTGCTTGACGCAAAACTCACGGCTGCGGTGATAACACTCGTCGAAGAACACCACTTCGTCGCCCGCGCTGAGCTTCGCCATCAGCAAGCCGACGATCGCCGCCATGCCGCTGGAATACAAGATCGCCTCTTCGGCTCCTTCGAGCGCTGCGAGCTTCTTTTCGGCGGTCTTTTCATTGGGATTGCCGTAGCGGCCGTATTCTTCGCGCGGCAGCTTCTTCTCGTTGTATTCGAGGACCGCCGCCGTGCTTTCGAACGAATACGTCGACGCACAAAAGATCGGGTCGGTCAGCGAATCGCCCGGCTTCTGGCGGGCCTCGCCGGCGTGAACGGACAACGTGGAAAAATGATCGGCATCGCTCATGGAAATCTCCCGCGCTAAGTTCCGGCCTTCGGCAGGCCGTGGTTGGGGGATTCTCCGCTCGAACAAAAAAAGCCGCGTTCACCCGGGGAGGTAAACGCGGCTCGCTTCATTCGAGTTATACGCTCCGACTCGCTCGCGCGATGCCGGCAACGCAGGCTCTTTAGCAGTGGCTCGAACGAGTCGCAAAACTCAGTTCGCCCGGCTGCAAGCGGCCGCAAATCCCGTTGACTTCGATACTACCCCCGGTCCGAACCGGCCACAAGGGGCCGGCGTCGTCCTTTTGCCGCCGCTCGGCGAGATTCTCCGATTGCCGCAATCTGCGTCGATCGGCATAATCCCGCCCCGCAAGGTTTGCACCGTCTGACTTTTCGCTTCGACCCGGAACACGCGACCACGCGTCGCGGCACTATGAATACCCGCACGCTTGCTTTGGGTTCGCTGTTGCCGGTCGTCATAGTGGCGACCGGCTGCACCTCGCCGTACTATGCCGACAAAGGCGCGCTGTTCGGCGGCCTCACCGGCGCAGGCGCGGGCGCCGTCATCGGCAATGCGGCGGGCAATACGCCGGCCGGAGCGATTATCGGCGCCGGCGTCGGCACGCTTGCCGGAGCGGCGGTCGGTTCCGGCCTCGACGACATCCAGGCTCGCAACCGCGCCGAGATTGAAGCGCGCATGGGCCGCGCGCTGCCGCCGGGCGGAGTGACGACCGGCGACGTTATCTCGATGTCGCGCTCCGGCATCGATCCGGAATTGATCACGAACCACGTTCGCGCCAATGGCATGGCCAAGAAGCTCGACGCCAACGACTTGATCCTCTTACAACAAGAGGGCGTGTCGAAGCAGGTGATCACGACGATGCAAACCGTCGGGCCGCCGCAACAGCAAGCGGTCGCCGGGCAAGTCGTGCCGGCCGGTTACTATGCCGCGCCGCAGCCCGTAGTCGTGCAAGAATACTACTACCCGCCCCCGCGGGCCTATCACCGCTGGTGCGGCCCGCCGGGACCGCCGGCCGTCGGCGTCGGATTCTCGTACATGTCACGATAGCTCGTCTGTATGGAACGCCCTCCGCGGCGTTCCGCTTGCGCTGGTTGCTAGAGCACGGAACGCCACAGAGGGCGTTCCGTACAGTACAGGACGTCTACTTCTTCTTCGCGCGCAAGGCTGCAAGCGATTGTTCGACCGACTCTAGCTGCCGCTTCGCCTCTTCCACGGCTTGTCGCTCTTTCGCCACCACGTCGGCCGGCGCTCGCTCGACGAAGCTCGCGTTGGAAAGTTTTCCTTCCTTGCCGCGAATCACGCCGGCGAGGTTGTCCCGTTCCTTTTCCTTTCTCGCGATTTCAGCTCCGATGTCGATCAACCCTTCGAGGTCGACGTGCAGTTCGCCGAACGGCAACGTGAGCGTGGCTTCCGTTTCAAACGGCTTCACGGTCGGTCCCCATGCCGCGGCTTCCGCACCCGCCAACGAGCCGAAGTAAGGCGCCATCGGCTGCATGAGGGCCGCGGTTTCTGCGTCGCACTTCAGGCTAAAACGGATTGAAGTCTTCGGCGTAATGTTCTGCCGGGCACGCAAATCCCGCAGCCCGCGCAACATTTCTTGGAAGCGGGCGAATCGCGCCTCGATCACGGGATCTTGCCGCCGAACGTCCGCTTCCGGCCAGGGAGCGATCATCACGCTCACCGCCGCCTTCGCCGGATGTTCAAGCCCGCGCAGGGGCGCAAAGTCTTTAAGCCGCTGCCAGATTTCTTCCGTGATGAACGGCATCACCGGATGCAGCAGCCGCATCAGCGTGTCGAGCGTGTGTACCAGCACGCGCTGCGCCGTCGGGCGTTGCGCGGCGTCCTGCAGCCGTCCCTTTACCATTTCCACGTAGAAGCTGCAGAACTCATCCCAAGCAAACTCATACAGCTTCCGCATTGCGTCCGCGTAGCGGTAGTGCTCCAGATCGTCGGTCGCCTCGGCCGCCAACGTATTCAGGCGACTTAGCACCCAGCGATCTTCCACGGTCAGCTCGGCGTCGCTCACCGGCGCGGCCGAGTAGCCTTCCAGATTGAGCATCGCGAAGCGAGCCGCATTCCAAAGCTTATTGCAAAAATTACGGGCCAACTCGAACCGCTCGCTTACTACGGCGCCGCGCTGCAAGGCCGTGTCTTCGGGCTTTTCGGCCCATTGCGTGCGGAACGGCTTGCCGCATTTCTTACAGTCGACGCGCGGCAATACGCGATTCTTCTTCGTCTGCTCGATCAACTCGTTGCAATGCGGGCACTCGAAGTCGACCGGCATCCGCACATCTTGTGTTTCGGTGGTGAGATACGCGAGCCCGAATCGCAGGGCATCCGCGCCGAACTTGTCGATCACGTCGAGCGGGTCGACGCCGTTCCCCTTCGATTTCGACATCGTGTCGCCGAAAGCGTCGAGAATCTTCGGGTGAATGAACACCTCGCGGAACGGCACGTCGCCGACATTGTGCAAGCCCGTAAGCACCATCCGCGCCACCCAAAGCGTAATGATGTCGCGGCTCGTGATGAGCGTGCTCGTCGGATAGTAATACGGCCCGAGCTTGGCCCACTCCGGATCGCCCGGCTTTTCGGCAGGCCCCGGCCAACCCAAGGTGCTATGCGGCCAAAGTGCGCTGGAGAACCAGGTATCGAGGACGTCGGGATCTTGCGTTAGTTTTGTCGAGCCGCACGTCGCACACGTTTTCGGGTCTTCGGGCGTGCATGTCTGATGTACCTGCTCGCAATACCACACCGGAATCCGGTGCCCCCACCAAAGTTGCCGGCTCACCGGCCAGTCGCGCTTTTCGCTAAGCCAATCCAGATATGTGCGACGGTACCGCTCGGGGAACATCTTCACGCGCTCGTCGCTCACGGCGTCCATCGCCGATTGCGCCAGGCCCGGTTTGCCGTCGGTGTCTCCCATGCGCACGAACCACTGGTCGGCCAAGTACGGCTCGATCGGAGTTTTCGACCGATCCGACATCGGCAGTTCGATCTTCCGGGCTTCGCAATCCTTTTCGGGATCGTGCAGGCCGGCCTCGGCCAAGTCGGCGACCACCGCTTGGCGGGCCGTCGTCGCCATTTTCAGGCCGCGGTACTTCGCGGGCACCGCGTCGTTGAGCGTGCCGTCGGCGTTCAAGATGTTGATCATCGGCAGGCTCTGCCGCTTGCCGACTTCGTAGTCGTTCGGGTCATGGGCCGGCGTGATCTTCACGCAGCCCGAGCCCATCTCCGGCTTGGCCCATTCGTCGGCCACCAGCGGAATCTGACGATCGGTGAGCGGCAATTGCAGCATGCGGCCGGCCTTGGCCATGTCGCGCAGCTTCTCCAAGAGGGGCAAGTGCGTCGTGCGGCGTTCGGCCAGAGCGTCTAGCTCTTTCTGTACCGTCGGCTTCTCTTTGTCGCTCGCTTCGGCCAGCTTCGCGCGCAGTTCCTTTTCCACGGCAGCGAGCGCCGCCGCCGGATTCGGATGCACGGCCACGGCCGTATCGCCGAGCATCGTCTCGGGACGCGTCGTCGCAATGGTCACATGCGTCGGCTCGCCCGGCTTCGGATCAATTACCGGATAGCGAATGTGCCAGAAGCTGCCGTCGATCGTGACGTTTTCGACCTCGTCGTCGCTCACCGCCGTTTGCAGGAACGTATCCCAATTCACGAGCCGCTTGCCGCGATAGATTTTGCCGTCTTGGAAGAGGCTGAAGAACGTTTGCCGCACGGCTCGGGCACAGACGTCGTCGAATGTGAACCGCGTCCGCTGCCAATCGCAGCTGGAGCCAATGCGTTGGAGCTGCCCGAGGATGCGCTGTTCGTACTCTTTCTTCCAATCCCAAATGCGGGCCACCAGACCTTCGCGGCCCAGATCGTGCCGGCTCTTTCTCTCGTCCTGCATCAATCGCCGCTCGACCACGGCTTGCGTGGCGATGCCGGCGTGATCGGTGCCCGGCATCCACAGGGCGTTGAACCCCTGCATCCGCTTGAGGCGAATGAGAATGTCTTGCAGCGAGTTGTTCAGCGCATGGCCGAGATGCAACGCCCCGGTGACGTTCGGCGGCGGAATGACGATCGTGAACGGCCCCTTCGGAAACTTCTTCCGCTCCGGGTCGGGCTCGCTATGGAAATAATCTCGCTGATCCGGATTGCCGCCGCGCCAAAAGTCATACCAAGTACGCTCCGGCTCAGCATGGTGGTACTGCTTAGGTAACTCTTCGGCGCTGTTCGTCGTCATTCGCTCGTTTCCAAAATCCGTTATCGCTTAGTGGCCGCGGCCTCTTCGGGCTAAGCCTTCCGTTCGTCCTTCATCAACTTGAATTCGATACTGTCGACCAATGCGATCCAACTGGCTTCGATGACGTTTTCGCTCACGCCGATCGTCCCCCACACGTCGTGCTCGTCGCGGCTTTCAATGACGACGCGCACGCCGGCGGCCGTGGCCGCTTCGCTGTTGATGACCCGCACTTTATAGTCGACGAGGTGCATGTCGGCCAAGCTGGGGTAGACGTCGGTCAGCGCCTTCCGTAGAGCGGCATCCAACGCGTTCACGGGGCCGTCCCCCTCGGCCACCTCATGCCGGATGCGTTCGCCGATTTGCAGCTTTACCGTGGCTTCCGTCGTGATGTCGCCGTTTTGATCGGCTTCGACGTTCACGTGGAAGCTCTTCCGCTCGAAGTGCGGGCGATACAGGCCGGCGCACTTTTGCACGAGCAACTCAAACGAACCTTCGGCCGCCTCGAACTGATACCCCTTGTTTTCCAGGGCCACTACTTCGGCCAAGATCCGCTCCATCAGTTGGCGGTCATGCTGCAAATTGTGCTTCGCCGTGAGGGCTTCGATATTCGACCGGCCGGAAAGTTCGCTGACGAGTACGCGCCGTTCGTTGCCGACCTTTTCCGGCGGAATATGTTCGTAGCTGCTCGATACCCGATTCACGGCATGCACGTGCATGCCTCCTTTGTGCGCGAACGCGCTGGCGCCCACAAACGGCTGGCTCGGCCGGTGGTTGAGGTTGGCAAGTTCATAAATGTAGCGAGAAAGCTCGGTCAGTTTTTCCACACAGCCGGGCTGCAATACTTCGTACCCTTTCTTAAGCGCAAGATTCGCCACGACCGACACCAGATCGGCATTGCCGCACCGCTCGCCGAGGCCGTTGATCGTTCCTTGCACTTGTACGGCGCCCGCGTCGACGGCCGCCAAACTGTTGGCGACCGCGAGTTCGCAATCGTTGTGCGTATGGATTCCTACCGGCGTGTTCGTTTTCTTGAGGGCCGCGATGGCTTCCTTAATGAACTTGGCCACGTCCTCGGGCAGCGTGCCGCCGTTGGTGTCGCAGCAGACGACAATCCTCGCGCCTGCTTCAGCCGCGGCTTGTACGGTTTTGGCCGCATACGCGGGATTGGCTTTCCAGCCGTCGAAGAAATGTTCGGCATCGTAGATCACTTCGCGCCCTTGCGAGCGGAAGTAGGCCACGGTCTCGCTGATCATCGCGAGGTTTTCTTCCAGCGACACGCGCAGCACTTCCGTCACGTGAAAGTCGGACGTCTTGCCGACGATCGTCACGGCCGGGGCTCCCGACTCGATCAACGCTTTCATGCCCGGGTCGTCGGCAGGTTGCACCCCTTTGCGCCGCGTCATGCCGAAGGCGGCGATACGCGTATGGGGAAACTTCGTCTCGCGCACCTTCTGAAAGAACTGGGCGTCCTTGTCGTTGGACAGGGGATAGCCTCCTTCCACGTAGTCGAAGCCCATCTCAGCGAGACGCTGCGCTACGAGAACTTTGTCTTGGAGCGAAAAGCTGACGCCCTCGCCTTGACTGCCGTCGCGAAGCGTGGTGTCGTAGATTTCGATGCGGCGCATGGGCACTTTTCCTCAAAGCCGCGAGGGAGGGTCCCTGCGGTCAGTCAGCGAATATCTCTCGGTAGCAAAACAGAAAAGCAGCAAAACAAAAAAACCCTGCGGCCGCATTCGGCCCCAGGGTTGCGTATGGCGTTAGCTCGCGTGTTCCCTTAAGGCCGATCCTCTCCGATGCCGCTAATCATAGCGACGTTGTCCGTAATAATTCGGATGCCTACGGTCACGATCTCCACGCCGATGCTCGCACCTTGCCCAAACGTCCCAACCGGGAACGTCGGCACAGTCCCCATTTCGGGAAACGGGCGAGCAGCGTGAGTATTCATCGGGCCGGGCATGGTTCTACCTTGTTGAAGCGCTAGACAACACAATACGGTCGCCGGTTCGGCCTGTCAAACCACGGTTTGGCCGGCCTGGAACGCGGAATCAGGACCTCTAGTCCTTCTTCCCCACGGCACGCTTGGCGGCGCGGATACTGTTCACCAGCCCGAGCTTGCAGCGGTCGCGCCAGAGGGACTTGCCGACGTTCGACGGCTTCAGGCCCCAGCGGCGTAGTTGCTTATTCAGCCGATGCAGCGATTTGCGATCGGCCGAGTCCTTTGTTTGAAACGTGATGCTGAACGAGACGGAAACTTCCGGACCGTTTTGCACCCAGTGCGGCGCGGCGACCGGGAAGTGGAGGCCGTCGCCCGGCTGGAGTTCGAATTGCTCGCTGCGCTCGTTGTACCAATCTTCAAACGGCAGATTGCGGTGGCCGCCAGTGAAGAACGCTTCGAGGCTTTCTTCCGAGAGAATGTCGCGATCGTCTTGCGGGAACATGTGTACGAACTTCTGCCCGCGGATCTGAAGCAGGAAGTTGTTTTCCGGGTCGATGTGATACGGCGTCACGGAGCCCGGCGACGAAATGAAGATGAAGCCGGCTTGGTGCTTCATGCCCGGCGACACATGGTCGGAATACTGCCGCACTTCGGC
>CAZWDN010000074.1:0-18418 GCA_964633125.1 uncultured Pirellula sp.
GCGGCGGCGACGGCGGCCCAGCACCACTCGGCGGTCGATAGATCGGGCATGGTGCAGGGGCGTGATGGGGTGAGAAGCGAAGAGTTTCCGAGTGTACTCGGGTCCGGCAGGCGACGATAGTCGTCCGCATTTCTGGATTGGTACGGGCAAGACGGGCGATCATAATGACGCACTCCGCTCGCGTTCCCGCCAACTTCTCCCGCCGGCCCTACGTATGCCGTCACTCCTTCGCTTTATTACGCTCATTGCCGTTGCGATCACCTGCACCGCGTCGCTACGCGCTACGGAACCCATCGCACCTCAGCCGCGCGGCGATTCACACGTGACGCGCATTTGGTTGTCGCAAGCGTCGCGCGATGCGCGCCGCGTGACGGTTTCATGGGAATCGACGGTCGCGGAAGACTCCGTGGTCGAACTCAGCGCGACGTCTCCGCCGAGCGGCGGTGTGACGCGCATCGCACGCGACGACCGGACGCAACACCACGCCGTTGAATTGACGCCGCCGGTCGAGTACGGCCCTTGGTATTACAGGGTCGGCGGCACGGCGAAACTTGCGCCATGGGTCCGGGCGCGCGGCGTCGACCCGGAGGAGTTTCGCACCGTCGTCGTCGGTGATATCGGCTACGCCAAGCGACCTTGGACGAATGCCGTACGGGCCGTTGATCCGCATCTGGTGCTTACGGCGGGAGACAACGTCGCGCAGCTCCACGCCGGCGGCAAGCCGGCCGCGCCGGACGACGTGTCGGCGTTTCAACGGCTCATCGATCAAGGGCCCGAGCTGTTTGAGGCGGTGCCGTTTCTGCCGGCGTTGGGGAACCATGATCGAGAGATTCGTCCGCGCGGCCCGAAACCGCCGGCCGAGCCGGTGTACGACACGGCCGCCGCGGCGTTCCGCAAATACTTCGCGCTGCCGGGCGCAGAGTGGTACTGGCATCGCGACGTTCCGGCCTTCGGCGTCCGTTTCGTCGCCGTCGATTTGAACCACACGCAGGACCACGGCACCACCTGGCAATCGTGTCACGACTACGGTCCGGAATCGGAGCAGTTGCGCTGGTATCGCGACAGAATGGCGGAGAGCGCGCAACCGTATGTCGTCACCATCTACAACGAAAAGCATTCCGTAGTGCGCGGTCTGGCGAAAGGAGCATGGTGGCCGCACGTTCTGAAGAGCAGCGCCGTCGTCACAGGCTTCGGCTACTTCGCGGAGCGCAGCGAACACGAAGGGGTTCCCTGCTTCAACACGTCGCTCTCCGGCAAGGGAGACAAGTATCCCGATCCGAAATCAGCACTGCTCCGGAGCGAAGATAGTTTTCTCCTACTGACCTTTCGCAAGAACGGACCGGCAAGCGCGGAATTGCGGAGCCTCGACGGCGAGGAACTCGATCGCGTCACCTTGACGCCGCGGAAATAAGGTCCGCATCGCAACGTCGCGTGTCGCCCGCCGGCAACGACACTTCTTCGACATGTTGCCTAAAGACATCATTCTGCGACGGCCGAGCCGTCGCTGACCGCCACTCGCGCTTTGCGGTCCTCCACCATTGCCCGAGGCCGGGCAACGCATCCTGCCGACTGTTCGGATTGCAAACGACTCGGGCGTACCGGTTCTTTCGGTCGTACGCATCATGCACGGAGTGTGCCGAGTCGCCACAACCCGACGGTATGTGCGTTGCTTGATAAGCAACTCACACATTCGCGGGCAACGCTTCCGAATCGCGCCGTTTCGACGGATACGCGCCCTTCTCGTCTGCATCCGTTCGGCCGCCGTACATCTTCGTCAACCTTCGAGGTTCGTATCATGCGAAAGCTTCAAGCTTGGGATTCGTTTTGGGGTGCGTTCGGTTTCCTACGGCGCAATCGGCGTCAACGCCACGCCGCGTCGTCACGCCTGCACAACCTGCGGCGGCGGCATCGCATGGACCTACTTGAGCAACGCGTCGTGCTCAATGCCGACCCCGTGGCCGTGGACGACGACTACACGCTGTCGATGCCGTGGGACTTTGCCGGCGGCACGGTCGACGTGAGCACGTTTTCTCCGAACTTGACGAACGACCAGGATCCGGACGGCGACCAACTCACGCTCGTCGCGAACAACAATCCGGGCTCCGCCTATGCCGCGCCCGGCGGCACGATCGATTATTCCTATGCGGTTGCCGACACGTCGGGCAGCGTCTCCTGGGCCAACGTGCATATCCACGTCGTCAACGAAGCCGCGCCTCCTGTAAATAACGGCCCCACCGCGACCGACGACTACTACACCGTCTACGTTCCCTACGGCAGCGGCGGCACGACGATCAACTGGGCCGATTACGCGCCCGACCTCGGCAACGATTCCGATCCCGACGGCAACCCGCTGTCGGTCGTCATAAACAATAACCCCAACTACTGGCAGTGGATCGGTTCAGGGCAATCGGCCGGCTACACCTACACCATCGACGACGGCAACGGCGGACAGTCCGCCGCGACCGTCACCGTATATGTCGAGGAGGAAGCGTATGTTCCGACGAACACCTCCCCGACGGCCGGTGACGACTACTACACGCTCACTCTTCCGTTCGGCGCCGACTACGACTGGTACAGTCTCGCCTCGTTTCAGCCGAATTTGTCGAACGACTCCGATCCCGACGGCGACGTGATCCAACTCTATTCCAGTTCCGTTCCCGATCTCGTTTACACGGGCGCCGGCGACACGTTGAGCTACAGCTACACGATCATCGACGGGTACGGCAACACCGGCTCGGCGACGGTCTATATCACCGTTATGCGAGAAGCGAACTCCGCCCCAACGTTCACTCCCGGCACGGATATCACGGTCGACGCGAACCGCGGCTTCGTGGTGATCGGCGCTTGGGCGACAAGTCTCTCGGCGGGCACCGCGAGCGAGGGACAACAAACGCTGACGTTCGAGGTCGTCGTCGAAGACCCGGCGGAGCAGGCTCTGTTCACGGAACTTCCGGTGATCGAACCGGACGGCACGCTCTGGTTTACCACGTCCGGCGTCGTCGGCACCGCGCACGTGAAGATCCGTCTGCATGACGACGGCGGCACTCTCGACGGCGGCGTCGATATCTCGGCGGAACACACGTTCACAATTCAATGCTACGCCGCAACCCTCGACGGCGGCGGCAACCCGAACGATCCCGTCGACCCGCCCACGGCCGTCGTCGGCTTCGACGGCACGTCCGAAATCGTCGTCGGCGAAGACGATCCGTCCGGCTTTGCAACCTTCAACGTCACGCTCTCCGCAGCGGTCGATCACGCCGTCTCGGTCACCTGGCACACCGTGGCCGACGCGGGTTACGAAGGCGTCTATTATCAATCGGTCGGTGGCGTCATAACCTTCGCCGCGGGCGAAACCTCCAAGGCGATCCAAGTACCGCTCCTCAACGACGGCCTGGAGCGTGAACTACAGCGAACGTTCCAAGTGGTGCTCACTTCCGCCGAAGGGGCCGATCTGGCGGAGATTCCCGTGGCGCTCGGCACGATTCTCGACGACGACGTCACCGCGAGCGTTTCCGACGCCGTCGAAACCGAAGGCCCCGCCGACGAATTCGGCAACGGCCGAGAACTCGTCTTCTGGGTCACGCTCTCCCGCGCCGCCGAGCACGACGTGACGGTCGACTACACGACCGTCGGACTCACGGCCGACTCCGGCGACTTCGAAAGCACCTCCGGCACGCTCACGTTCGCGGCCGGCGAAACGGCGAAGGAAGTCCGCGTGCGTATCGTCGACGACTCCGCGACGTCGGTCGATCCGAACAACGCGAATCTCAGTCGCGGCGAATTTGCCGAACAACTCAAGATCGTGTTGTCGTCGGCCGATCCGCGCGTCACCACGGCCGTGCCGTACGGCGTCGGCACGATCTTCGACGACGACTGGAAAGTGTGGGACGTCGTCGATCCGGACCATCGCGTGTATTACCAAGAGCCGTACGACGGCGCCAACTACACGGCGGGCGACTACATCGGTCTCGATCCGTACTCGTACGAACTTAACGGCGGCATCGATATGTTTATCGTGCCCGAGTATTGGTCCGGCGGCCTTTTCTGGAACAGCTACGTCGATCCGCTCTACGGCTGGATGCCGATGGGGGCTCAGGAAGCCGTGCAACCCACGGTCACCGTCGAAGCGCTCGACCTGGAACCGGTCGGAGAAACGGGCGTCGCGAACTTCCGTATTCGCGTGAGCGGCGCCGACAACGGCGAGACCGTCACGGTCAACTACGCCACGCACGGACTCACGGCCGAATCGGACGTCGATTTCGAATCCGTCGACGACGGCTCCGTCACCATCATCGGCAACGGCTACGTCGACGTGGCCGTAAATATCTTGGCCGACGCGCTGACCGAAACCGCCGAAAGCCTGATGCTGTACGTAAAATCGATCGTCGGCGCGTCGCTGGGCACGGCGCTCTATGCCGTCGCACAAGTGAAGCAGCCGATCGTGAAGAGCGTCAAGTTCCTCACCTCGGCGGAATCCGCAGCCACCACCGGCGAACTCATCTCCGACGGTAACGAATTCACCAACGCCGCGGCTTGGAACTATCGCTACTTCCCCGACGCCCAGCTCGGCGAAACCGAAGGACGCAACGTCGTCCGCGTGCGGGCCGTGGTCGAAGGACTCCAGGAAGGAGACCGCGTCTACTTCCTGGCCTACGACGTCGACGACGCCTCGCGGACCGACGCCGGCGACAAAGCCGCGCCGCAAGGCAACGACAATTACGGCCGCTTGAACCTGACGCTCGACGCCGAAGGAGGCATCACCGACGGCCATCACGCGCCGGGCGACCCCGGCGCCGTCGACGGCTTCGCCGGCCTGATGCGCGGAGTCGGCGCCGACGGCACGGCCCATGTTTGGCACGGCTACGAAGGAGACCCGATGGGCAGCCTGCCGCTGGTCTCCGGCATCGTCCGCCGCGACTTCCTCAGCGGCGAGTATTACGCCGAAGCCGAACTCCTCACGAGCTTCCAACCCGGCGACAACTTCCGCGTGGTCGCCATGCCGCAACCGAAGGGAGGCGACCCGAACTGGGACGTCGACGACGGCACATTGCCGGAAGAAATCACCGAGGCCTTCGCCGACCTGCACTTTGAAAACTCGGCGACCGCCGAGAAGCCGCAAGTAGCCGGCATGGCCGCTTCCGGTACGCTCACCGTGTGGCGCTATCTCCATATGGAAGTCGATCAGATGAGCCCCGGCGCGCAACTGGGCGATACGGTCGCCGGCACGATCGCCGAGAACCTCGGCATGATGGGATCGCACGGTTGGCGGTTCTTGGTCACCATCCCGGCCGAAGTCGCGAACCGGTTCAATCGAAATTCGTTGGAAGGCGGACTACTGCGAATCGGCGACGAAAACTTCGAGGTCGTCAGCAGCGGCGCCGCGGTCGACGGCCAAGTCGAGGTCACCATCAAGCGCGATGTCGGGCGTCAACTCACGGCCGCGCAGTTCCAAGCCGGCGCGACCTTGACGACGTACGAAGACGACTTCGTGCGGCCGGACAACGACCCGAACGGCGCGCCGGTGCTGCGCATCGACATGTCGGCCGACTTGGCGACGGATGCGAAGCGCTATATGCAATCGAGCTTCCGCACCGACCAGAACAAGTTTGCCGCCGCCTTTATCATGCCGGAGTACGACGTGCTCGCTCAATACAGCGCCAGCCTCGAGGCGCGCAACCATTGGGAAGAGAGCTGGACAAACCAGGACGGAGTCGACTTCGACGGCAGCGTCGCCCCGCAAAACGGCAGCCGGCAGCTCGGCAGCGACATATTCTGGACGTCGTACGTCGGCATCGCCTATCAGTACGAGAGCAGTCGGGATTTCGACGCCGACATCTTGGTAAACGGCGGTAGGAACGCCGACGGCGACGAGAGCGCCGGAGGCTCCGAAGGCTTGCCCGGCTACGGCAAATCCGTCGCCGGCATCACCACCGACGGCGAACTCTTCAGAAACTCGGTTGTCTTCGCCGAAAGCATTTGGGATAACTGGTCGGCGCATCGAGCCCTGGAGTCCGACCGCCCGGGATACGCCCAGGCCAAGACGGCCGCTGCGCAGCTCGCGCGAAACTTTATTCACGAAGTGGGGCACCAGTTTTGGCTGGGCAACACCTCCGGAATTATGAGCGAGGACACTCTCGAGGTTCGCGAAGCGAATTTCGACTTCAACGCCGACGATTTGCAGATGATCCGCAAATGGAAGCAGCCGGGGCAAGATTACGTGTAATCGTTTTCGCGACGGCGATCGTCGGGGGGGCGGCATCGCCCCCCTTTACCTCGGCACAAAACACGCAGGCCCCCATCAGTCTTCAGGAGGCCCCCAGCGGCGCGCGGCGATGTCAGTTTCTTACCGACCATCGCCTCGCTGGCTCCGCTTACAATTCCTTGTTCGTCTGGGATTGCCAAACCTCGCGTCGTACGACGCTCCAACACGGCGGGAAAAACGAAACGCTCGTCTGCTCTCCCGACGGGCGCTATCTGGTCTGCGGGCGCAAAGTGTTTGCAGCGCCGGAACTCAAGCTCCTCCAACAATTGACGTTGGCCGAAGACGATCCGCCGATCGTCGAATCGGCGGCGTTCTCCCGCGACGGAGCCCTCCTGGCGTTCGGGCTCAATCACGGACGGATCGTCGTTGTGGAGACCAAGTCCTGGAACGTCGTGCATCGACTCGCCGGCCCGAGCGCAAAGCTCATCGGAATCTGGGTCGCCTTCGGGGAAACGTCGAATCAGTTGCTCGCCTGCTGGGGCCTTCACCAAGCGAATATGCTCGTAACGTCGCACGATTTAGCCACCGGTGCGACGCAGTCGTTGTCGGCGACGACTCGCGGCGGCAGGCGGCACATCGGCGAGCCGTTTTCCTTGCCGGTCAAGCGAGCCTGCGGCGACATATTCCTCGTCGGTGATACGCCTCAGTTTGCAATGAGCCCGACGCACAAAAACTTCGCGTTGGCCGTACGAACGAGCGACGGGCGCGGCGCGCTGGGCGTGTGGGACGCGCGCACGCTGCTGCCGCATTGGATCGCCGACCTCGGCCCCGGCGACGTGCTGGGGGTCGCCTTCTCGCCGGACGAAAAATTCCTAACCATCGGCGGCTATTCCACCGAAGAACGCGTCGAGACGGAAGTTCCCCTGCGCGTAATAAACGCCGCAACGGGCGAGCTCGCCTTGACCCTTCCGCGCACGCAAGAAACGGCCACGACCGGCATCGCCTTCTCGCCCGACGGAAAGACCGTCGCCCTCAGCCGGTTGAACGCACCGATTGAGCTGCTGTCTTGGAAATCGATTGAAGAAAAGCTGCGCTAGCCGAAACTACGGCGTCAGCAAATTCGGAGCCCAAACGCCGGGCTGGATCTTCGGCGTCTCTCCCGACGGCGGAAACGTTTGCTTCGCCGCCTCGCGGAGCTGCAGCGAAAGTTCCGCGACGGTCGACGCCTGCGCGGATTCCTCGGCGAGATTCTTCAACTCCTTCGGATCGCCGGCGTGGTCGTAGAGTTCCCGGCCGGCGCGCCCTTCGTCCCATTCCGTGTAGCGCCAGCGCGGCGTGCGGAGCGTATAGCCGAAGAATTGCTTCCCTTCCGAGCCGACGTCGCGCGTCACCGTCGGCCGACCCAGTCCGCCGCCGCCGCGCACGACTTGCGTCAGCGCCCAACCGCGCGACTTCGCATTTGGATCTTTCAACAGCGGCACGAGGCTCTGGCCTTGCAGATTCTTCGGGGCGTTGATGTCGCAGAGCTCGGCCAGCGTCGGAAACAGATCGACTTGCGAAATCGGCGCGTCGGCGACGGAGCCCGGCTTCGTGACGCCCGGCGCCACGATCAACAGCGGCACGCGCGTGCTCTCCTCGAACAAGCTCATCTTCTGCCACAAGCCGTGTTCCCCCATGTGGTAACCGTGGTCGCTGGTGAAGACGATGATCGTATTGTCGGCGAGGCCGTTTTTCTCCAGCGCGTCGAGCACGCGGCCGACTTGCGCGTCCATGAAGCTGATGCTCGCGTAATAGGCTTGCACGCATTGGCGGCGCAAATCGTCGGTCAGCTTGTCTTGGTCCGGCTTGTGGCTGCCGAGCGCCGCCTTCGGCAGATCGGCCTGGTCTTCCTTCACGCCCGCGACGACCGGCATCTCCGCCTCGGGATAGTAGCCGAAGTACGGATCTTTCGGCGCCACGTACGGCGTATGCGGTCGGAAAAAGCCGACGGCGAGAAAGAACGGACGATCGTTCTGTTGCGCGCGGCGCTCCAGAACCCACGCCGCGTCGTCGGCCATGATGGCGTCGGTATGATGCCGATCGGCTTTCGGCGAGGCGTACCAACTCAGCGCGCCGCCGTACTGGCCCGGCGTGAGCGAAAAGATGTTCGGCTCTTCCTCCAAGCGATCGACACCCGCGGGATTGATTTCCAATTCCCACGAGCCGGGATCGTCGTGCCCGTTGGTGCCGATCGAATTCGGCACGTTGTAGTGAAACAGCTTGCCGACGCGCCCCGCGAAATAGCCGGCCAAGCGAAACGCCTGCGGCATGCTGAGCTGCGACGGAATCGTTTGCCGAAACACTTGCTGATTGCCCAAGATGCCGGTGCTGTTCGGGTAGAGGCCCGTGAGTATCGAATTGCGGCTCGGTCCGCAGAGCGGGAACGAACAGTAGGCCCGGTCGAAGCGCATGCCTCGGGCCGCCAGCTTGTCGAGGTTCGGCGTCTTCGCGCGCGGGTCGCCGTAACAACCGAGAAAGTTGTTCAAATCGTCGGAAACGAGAAACAACACGTTCGGCTTCTTCTCCGCCGCGTGCGCCGGCGGCGCAAAGGCGAGCAAGGCACCGAGGGCCGGCAACACAAACTTCCAAACGAAGCGGCGGTACGAGGCGGTGTTCACGACGCGATTCCTCAACTTCTGAAGCGGGGACGAGCGAATGCCCCGGCATCATAGCCTGCTCGTCCCGCGGATTCACGCTCCTACGCGCGGGGGACGAAAATTCGCGCCGCGCGGTCGCACCGCGGCCGGTCGGGCGTTACGATTCAACCCTGCCGCATGTTTCCCGCCCCTCGTTCTCGCCGGAGTCGCCGCGCCATGTTGTCTTCCTCGCCGATTTTTCGTGCCGCGCTTTTGTTGCTCTTGGCGGCCCGCCCCGCCGACATAGTCCTGGCCGAAGAGCAGCCGTTGGAGCGGATCACCTTCGGATCGTGCGCCAAGCAAGACAAGCCGCAGCCGATTTGGGACGCGATCGTCGCCCAACGGCCGGAGCGGTTTCTCTTCATCGGCGACAACATCTACGGCGACAGCGCCGATATGAACGTGTTGCGCCAGAAGTACGCCTTGCTCGGCGCGCAGCCCGGCTTTCAGAAATTGCGGGAGAGTTGCCCGGTGCTGGCGACGTGGGACGACCACGACTACGGACAAAACGACGGCGGCGCGGCCTATCCGATGCGGCGCGAATCGCAACAAGTGTTTCTCGATTTCTTCCAAGCCCCGGCCGACGACGTGCGCCGCACGCGCCCGGGCGTGTACTCGTCGCAGATCGTCGGCCCTCCCGGCAAGCGCGTGCAGTTCATCCTGCTCGACACGCGCTACTTTCGCAGTCCGCTGAAGCAAGACGCGAACACGACCGAGCCGGGCGAAGGGGTGCGCGGCAAGTACGTCGCCAACAACGACGTCGGCACCACGATTCTCGGCGACGCGCAATGGGCCTGGCTTGCCGAAGAACTCCGCAAGCCGGCCGAAGTGCGGCTCATTGCGTCGAGCTTTCAAGTCGTCGCCGACGAACATCGCTGGGAAATGTGGGCCAATTTCCCGCACGAACGTTCGCGACTCTTCCAAACGCTCCGCGAAACGAAAGCCGCCGGCGTGGTGCTCCTTAGCGGCGACCGGCACTTGGCGGAGCTCGCGTGCCTGCCTGCCGCCGACGCCGACGGCATCGGCTACCCGCTCTACGATCTGACGAGCAGCAGCCTCAACGCGCCGAGTTCCAATTTTACCAAAGCCGGCGTGCGCTTCGGCAACGAGGTGAACCGCTACCGCGTCGGCCTGACGTTTTTCGACTGCAACTTCGGCTCGGTGTTCATCGATTGGAAAGAAGCCGACCCGGTGCTGCGTCTACAAATCCGCGACGAACAAGGAGGCGTAGTCGTGCAACGCCGCGTCCGCCTAAGCGAACTCCAACCCGCGTCGGCCAAGTAATCGTAATCCACAGACGGCCCAGGCAATAAGAACAGCGAGCGGCGGGGTTGACCCCCGCCGTCCCGCGGAGATGTCGGGCAGGATGCGGACATGCAAATGATCCAACATCCCGTGATTCACGTCGTAGCTGCCGGCATCATGGCTTGGATCACCGGCCGTGCGATTGTGACGGGAGAAATAAAGCTGAACCGGAATGTGCTGCAGCGCCGTCGGCATCCGATTCGTTATTGGCTGGGAATCTCGCTCGGGTGTTTGCTTACCTACGCTTTCGGCGGACCTGTCCTTCACGAAATGCTGAAATAGTCGAACGCTCACGTCGAGTAGAATGCAGGAATGGGCACCAGTCCCCAACCACGGCGAGCGGTCCTCAGGATCGTGGGCATCATCCTCGCGATACTCACGATTTCTCTACTCGGAATCATCGCCGGTTGCCCGACCCATTTCACCATCATCCGTTGGTGACCCGCAACACGGCGGAATGCGCGTCATACGAGGCCGTTTTGGGTTCTGCATTCGTTCCTGTTAGAATGATGCGAACGTCGTCGAAGGAATCCCCATGGCGCATGACTTCTGGGATTGCGTAACGCTTCCGTCGGTTCTCTTCTTGGCGGCCTGGCTGCTCGTCGCCGCGCTGATCCTGCGCCTCATTGCCCGACCGTTTCGGCGGCTGAATCTTTGGTTGATGGGTCCGATCATTCGGAAGCTGAATATGAAGCCGTGCTGCGCGGCCTGCGAAGCCTTCATCCCGGACCCGCGCCCGGAAGCCTGCCCCAACTGCGGCCGGAAGTATCGCGGCTAGGTCGTTCCAAGCCTAATCGACGCTCGGTCGGCGGCGGGAGATCATCAGGCGTTGTTCGACCGCATCGCTCGGGATGCCGGTTTGGCTTTCGGTCGTTTTCAGAGCACCTCGCGACCAGAGGGTGCGCTCGACCATGACGAGCAGTAGGCGTTCTAGTTGCGCTTGGGCCGCGGGGCTTTCCAGGATGCCCAAGGCTCGGGCCACGGCTTCCAGCGTGCAGAGGCCGCGCGTGTCGACTTGCCGGCGCAAGCGATAGATCGACGGCGGGCCCGGCGGAAGCTTCACGTGCTGCATCCCTACGAAGGCCGGATCGCGACGCACGAAGCGCTTCGTCTGCACCCAACTACCGTCGGGCACGACGAGCACGGCCGGCTTCGTGAGGCCGGCGACGAACTCGGAGTTGAGCTCCGCGGCGTGCGGGCTCGGATAAAGCAGCAGCGAACAACGGTCGTCGCGCACCAGGCCGGCCGGCGACATCGGCGCGTCTTTGCGGCCGCGAATTCTTAGTTCGCAATTCGCCAAGGCTTGGGCCGTGAGTCGGGCCGTGTTCGACGTGAGCACTTCTTCGGCCGTGTGCATCAGCAAGATGACTTGCGTTTGCAGCTCCACGCGCGGAATCTCGGCGCAGAAACAGAGATCCTTGCGAATCTCGCAACCGGGACACCGATGTTCCGCCAACAGCCGCCGCATATACCGAGCCCGCCTGCCGCACGCAAGACCGCGCGGCGCCGACCTTCACATATCGGCCTCGCGCACGGTCGTCAGAATTGTTCGGCCCGCAGCACTTCCACGTGCTCGACCGCGATGGTCGCCCGATACTTTAACAGGAAATCGCGGTTGAGGTAATCGACGATGCGCTCCATGACGACCTCCGGCACGATCGCTTCGACGCGCGCTTGCGGCTGTTCGCCCGGGGCCCGCTCGCCCGATCGGGTTCGCCGGCCGACGCCGTGGCAAGGAAGCGTGGTATAGCCCGAGGCGCCGGCTTCTAGAATTTTGGCGACCAGCGTTTCTTCCAACTCCGCATCGACGACGATGGTGATCCTCCGGCGGCGCGCCATGGCGCGGCGCCGTGCGGCCAGCGCGTGGCCGGAAAGCTGCAAGTGCCCGACGAGGCCGATGATCGACAGTTGCAACCCGTCGTGCTCGAACTCCTCGCGCAGCTCCTCCAACCGCTCCATCGTGCTATGGTCGACGAGCTTGGTGTCGGACAGATCAACGATGACGTTGCGGCGTTGCAACCGGCCGAGGTCTTCAATCTGCCGCTTGAAGGGAATCCAATTGCTGAACACGGCCGACTGCGAGGCCCGAATGAGCGTGGTGTTTTCATCGACGTCTTCCACTTCCAAGAAGGCTTTGAAGAGGGAGCGGAGCGGCACGCCGTTGTAGGTGTGAATCACGAGCTTGACGCCGATGCCGATGACGATGCCGACGAGCAAGTCGGTGGCGAGCACGGCGACGATCGTCGTGCTGAAGACGATCAATTGCTCGCGGCCGATGTGGAAGACGTTGACGAACTCGCGCGGCGACGCGAGCCGGAACCCCGTGTAGACGAGCATGGCCGCGAGCGCGGCCAGCGGAATGCGATGGATCAGCGACGGCACGAGCGCCACGAAGCCGAGCAGAAACAGGCCGTGCCAGAAGTCGGCGAAACGCGTTCGGGCGCCGGCGTCGATATTCGCCTTGCTGCGCACGATTTCGGAAATCATCGGCAGGCCGCCAATGAACGACGCCGCGGTATTGGCGATGCCGACCGCGACGAGATCGCGATTGAGCGCCGTCTTCCGCTTCCAGGGATCGACCATGTCGATCGCCTTGGCGCTGAGCAACGACTCCAACGAGCCGATGAGCGAGAACATCACGACCCACTTCCAGGCCACGACCTGCCGGAGCGCGGACCACTCGGGAAATGTGATCGCGCTGAAGAGGTTTTGCGGCACGCTCACGAGGAACTTCTCGTTGATCTCGTAGATGTTGCCGAAGAACGATACGCGATGGGTATGCGGCAAGTCGAAGTACATGCCGAGCGGCACGGCGACCAAGAGCACGACGAGCTGCCCGGGAATGCGTTTGACCCAGGCGACCTTAATGAAAGGCTTGCCGAAAAGAATGACGAGGCTCACGATGCCGATCAGCGCAATCTGCGGATTCGCGTTGGCCAGCGTGTGCGGCATGTCTTGCAGAATCTCAAACGGTGTACCCTTCGCCGACTCGCCCAAGGCGACGGGAATCTGCTTGAGCATGATGATCACGCCGATGGCGGCGAGCATGCCGTGGACCACGGCCGTGGGAAAAAAGTCGCCGAGGATGCCGAACCGCGCGAGCCCGAAAAACACTTGAACGACGCCGGCCACGACGCCCACGGCCAACGCCATGCGATAGGCCTCGAGATCGGCCGCGGGATCTTGTCCGCCGGTGAAGCCGAAGCTCGTGACGCAACCGACGACGATGACGATGAGCCCTGCGGCGGGCCCTTTGATCGTGAGTTCGGAGTTGCTGAGCAGGCTCGTGAGAACGGAGCCGACGATCGCCGTGAACACGCCCGCGACGGCCGGATAGCCCGAGGCGAGCGAGATACCGAGGCAAAGCGGCAGCGCGATCAGGAAGACGAGGAAGCCGGAAATAACGTCGTACCGGAAGTATTTCCGAAAGCCGGTCCAATCGCCGCGGGGGATCTCGCCGACCGGGGAACTTGCAGACGTCGTCATTACTGTTTCCTTACTGAAACACTGGCCGTTTGCGGAGTTTACCGACTCCGGCCCTCGCCGCACAATCAAAAAACGGTAATGCTGCCGCCCGACCCGAAGCGGCATCTCGCGCAAGCGCGCGGAAACAGGCGGAGGCGTATGAAAATGGGGCGGCGACGGCGAGCGCCAAGGAGACGTCGCTGAGAAATTCGCCTTAGGCCATCATCGAGCGGAGATTGGCGCGCACGTAGTCGTCGGCCGTATCGAGCGAGGCGAAGGTCTTGGCGTCCGACATCGTCGTCGACCAGCCTTGGCCGGTCCAGATCTGGTAGACGTCGAGAATCAGCTTCTTCGGCGGCCGGTTGGTGGGAGCGTCGCCCGAAGTGCGATCGGAAGTGATGACGAACTCTTCGCCTTGCTTACGTGCGAGGATTCCCATGTTGCCCCTAAACCTCTCTCAAGAACTGCGATCGCGGACCTTGCTTAGGCTATCGTCGTGCGACGGGAGGCCGATTCACGATTTGTGATGGCGCGGTCACAACCGGCGCAGCGCCACGATTATAACCGTCGCAAGCCGGTAGACTGCGTTAGCCGCCGGCGATTGTGACGATTCTCGCGAGATAGTCGTCGGGCAGACCGTGTTCCTTCGCACCATCGAGAATGCGCTGCAAATAGGGGGCGTCGGGCCGTCCGAACTTTGCGCCGTCGTCCGCGTGCATGATGTACGTCTCCGCCGGCAGTTGTTCGCCGTCGGCGGCTTGAACGATGATCGTCCGGCGCTCGTAGCCGGTTTCGTATCGGTCGAGCGATTGGAAATCAGCCGCGGTAAAGCGATAGACGACGCCCAGCACGCCCGCGCCGCCGGGAACGATGTTGGCAAACGCCGGCCGCTCCAGCTTGGGATGCTGGAAGACCAAGCGATGGTCCGCAAGACGAGCAAGGCGCGGCGATTGCCCGGCGCCGCCGGCAGCGGAGCCGATCCGGGCGGCCAACTGCGAACCCAAGAGATTGCTGCCGTAGGCAAAATACCACGACTCCATCGAGCGCTTTCCCATTGTCTAATAAGCGAGCGCGGCGGCCTGAACCTCGTCCGTCCACACTTTGAACGACAGTAATTGATTCACGCCGAACGTCGTCGTGAGCGCCACGTCGGCGGCGTCGCGACCTCGAGCCATCAGCACGCGGCCGATGCGCGGCGTGTTGTTCCGCGCGTCGAACGTATACCACTGGCCGCCCAAGAACACCTCGAACCAGGCGCTGAAATCCATCGGGCTCGCCGCCGGCGGAACGCCGATATCACCGAGATAGCCGGTGCAATACCGGGCCGGAATGTTCAAGCTGCGGCAGAACGTAATCGCCAGGTGCATGTAGTCGCGGCAAACGCCGGCCCGCTCGCGATACACTTCGAGCGCCGTGCGGTTGGAACGCGCTCGTTGGTAATCGAAGTGAATGTGTCGATGCACAAAGTCGCACACGGCCTGTACGCGCGGCCAGCCGGGTCGCGTATTCGAGAAGAGGCTCCAGGCGATGTCTTTTAGTTCGCTATCGACTTCGCAATAGCGACTGGCAATCAGAAACTGCAGCACGTCTTGCGGCAAGTCTTGCACGTTGATTTGCGCCGCGCCGGGGACTTCCAGGTCGGGCAAGCCGCAATCTTCGACGACGGCATTATTGCGAAACCGTACATGCCCGGCGGGTACGACAGCCCGACCGCACCGATTGCCGTTCAGATCATAGTAGTGCGAAATCGGAACCATCGGCTCGACCTGCAGGTTCTCGTATTCGCGAACCGTGGGCGCCCGTAGCGGATGCAAATTGAGCATCACAATCACGGCCGTCGGCTCCGGAAACTGGAAATCGATTTCAAACCCGACTCGAATCAGCATGACTACTCGCAATGAAATGAGGACCATCCCTACAGGGGCAAAGTCCTTCGAAACGCGGCGTCCGCCTGAGCCGCAAAAATAAAACCACGGCTCGCTCGGTCGAAAGAGACGCTCCAGAAGAGCGGGACCAATTCAAGAAGTAGGCCGTAGCGGTGAATTATAGCGATCACCTTTTGCCGGCACGGCCGAATTGGAAGCCGGCGGAAGAATCAGCGAAATGTTGCGAGAATCCCGGCGAAAACCGTAGACAGTTTCATCAAGTCCGGTGCCGCAAATCCCCCGGTCCGGAGGCCGTCCGACGGTTCATTTGCCCTCGATCGGGACAGATTTCCGACCCGGCGGCAATTTGGGCATTTTGTTTCCCCAGATTCCGTCCAATTCTTCCCGTAGGGTCCTGCGAAATCTCAGGCAGAAGGGGTACACTACGGGGCAGGTAGCGGCGACATGAATCCGGCAATCTTGCCTGACGGCGTCACTAAGACATTTATTTCGAGAAGGTACGTACATGGCCGAAGGCACAATCAAGAAGTTGACGGACAAGGGTTTTGGGTTCATTAAGACTTCGACGGACAAGGACATCTTTTTCCATTCGAAGGCTCTCAAGGGCGTTCAATTCGACAGCCTGCAAGAAGGCCAACGGGTCACCTACACCGAAGGCCGCGGACCGAAGGGTCCTTGCGCCGAGAACGTCGAACTCGCCTAGTCGATCGCACGAGCGCCAACGCCTCGCGAACTCCCGGCTTCTCGCAAGCCGTTGAGATCAGCGGAGTGGGCTGCCGATCAAGACGCCCCCTTTGCCCGAGCCTGGGATGAAGGGGGCGTCTTTTATTGCGCGAGCATCTATCGCACGGAATGGCCGGTGCGATTCGACACGGCCCGCCATGCGCTCGCTAGTCGACCTTGAGCGACGCCACGGGAATGATCGCCAACTCGGCGCTATTGTGATTTCCTCCGCGCCCGCCGGAGTTCGAATAGCAGACGTACAGCAGTCCGTCGTGCTCGACCGCGTAGGGATAAGAAAGCGACGCCCGTGAATTGGATTCGCCGGGCCCCGCGGTACTTTCGGCGTTGCGGATCCGATAGACCTTGCGAAAAGCATTCTCACCGGCACGGCCGACGGCGATCGTCAGCGGCGCGCGGCGCCCGCCGGTATCGGCCGTCGTGGTGCAAACGAGGTAACGCTGCCCGGTGCTTAGCGTGCCGGTGTACGGCTTCGAGGTCGCCATCGGTAGGTTGCTCGGCAGCGACTTCGTCCAGGTGCGCCCGTAGTCGTCGCTTACGGCAACCAGGGCCGTCGGCTTGCCGCCGAAGCGTGCGACGTTCAGGACGCGAGCGCCGTCGACGATGACGGTCGACTCGCCCCACATCTTCTGCCGCTCCGGCTTGGGAATCCGCACGAGATCCCACTTCGTCAAATCGTCGCCCCGGCTCACGGCCACGGCGGCCGGATTGCCGTCGCCGACGACTATGCCCGACATGATCCAATTGCCGTCGGCCATCTTGAGCGGCTCCTGCATCGGCCAAAAGCCGCCGTCGACGACGACGCCCAACTCGTCCCAACGACCGGACGTTTCATCGAGCAGGTAAGCCCGCGTATGCACCTCTTGCATGCGCCCGACGAACGCGCCGTGAAACGCCCACAACTTGCCGCCGTGCGAAAGGAACACGCCGTGGCTCACCGCACGGTCGGGCGCATGCCCGGTGCCGATCGTAAACGTGTCGCTCCAGGTCTTGCCGCCGTCGGCGCTCACTCGCCCTCGAGCTTCTTCGCCTTGCGTATTCTCCTCTCCCTTATTGTGGCCGAACGACGCATAGAGCTTCCCCTTGTGCCAACCGAGCCCCACGCCGTGCAGCCAGATGTAGCCGTCTCGCTCCGGTTCGTGGGCTTTGATCAACTGGAAACGCACGCCCTGCGCCTCGCTCAACTCCGCGGCCTTCGGCACCGTCCCCGCAGCCGACCAAAGACGCACGTCGGAAACTTCCGGCTTCGGCAACTCATGCGTCGCGGCGACGGGTCGATAGCTTGCGGCCACCTGCTCCGTCGTTAGCGCCCGCTCTTCATAGCGCGCTGCATCGAGGGCCCCGAGCAGTTGCTGTCGCAGCAGGCCGTTGTCGTTGACGCCTCCCAGCGTGATCGGCGCCGCCGTCGGCGCGATGGCCCCGGCGAGCGTCGCTTCCCCTGCGACCTTACCATCGACATAAAACACGGCCTTTCCGTCCCCGGCGGTCAACGTCGCCAGATGCCATCGCCCCGGCTCCGGCCGCACGCGCGACGCAATCACCTGCCATTTTCCCTGCGACAGGTACGCACTCACCGTACCGTCCGGCTCAATCGCGATGCTCCATTGTCGCTCGCCGAGCGAGTACCGATTCTTGGCCGCAATCACTTGCTGCCCGCCGTCGAGATCGTACGGGTTGAACCACACGGAGAACGTGAACCCTTGCTCGCCACCGTTGAGCTTGCCGCTGTCGCTAAGTTCGACGAGCGACTCGCCGTCGAGCACGAGGCATTCCCCGTCGACGCCCGCGCCGCGCGTCGCTTTGCCGTGGACTTTTATATCGGCCCCCGCGTCGCCGACGCGCCATTCGTAAGCCGCCGCCGGCTCGGTGGCCTCGGTGCAGATTCCTCCGCCCAAGGCCCTTAAAATCAGGCATACGACGACCATCTTGTTATGCATGAGCTCGCGACACATCGGTACGACCTTCCCGGGTTATCTACGCCTCGTTTCCCTTCGCTCACAAGCGTCCGCGTGCGTCGCGGCGTCCTTAGCGCTTCACCAATCCGGCCGCTTCCATCGCCGCGTAGATCTTCTGCTGTTGCGACGGCGAGCTCACCGACATCGGCGGCCGCGGCACGCCGCCGCGACGTCCCTGCAACTCCATGC
>CAZWDN010000075.1:0-18240 GCA_964633125.1 uncultured Pirellula sp.
GTGGAGCCCGGTCAGGTTTATCTCGTCGTCGACGGCATGACCGGCCAAGACGCCGACGACGAGTTGATGGAGCAGCTCAAGCGGATTGATCGCCGCGTGGAGCCCGGTCAGGTTTATCTCGTCGTCGACGGCATGACCGGCCAAGACGCCGTGAATAGCGCCAAGGCGTTCAATGAAGCGCTCGAGCTCGACGGCGTGATCATGACGAAGCTCGACGGCGACGCTCGCGGCGGCGCCGCGCTCTCCGTCAAAGCCGTCACCGGCGTGCCGCTCAAGTTCATGGGCACCGGCGAGCACCTCGACGCGCTCGAAGAGTTTCATCCCGACCGCATGGCGGGCCGCATTCTCGGCATGGGCGATATGCTGTCGCTCGTCGAAATGGCCCAACAAAAGGTCGACCAAGACGAGATGGCGGCCCAAGAGGCGCGGCTCCGCGAGGGGAAGTTCACGCTCGACGATTTCCGTCGGATGTTGAACCAAACCCGCAAGCTCGGGCCGCTCGGCAAGGTGATGGGAATGATTCCCGGCATGAGCCAAATGACCGAAATGATGGGCGACGCCGATCACGAAGGAGACATGCGTCGCATCGGCGGCATCATCGACTCGATGACGCCCGACGAACGCCGCAACCCGACGCGCACCATCGATGCAGGCCGTCGTCGCCGTATCGCCTCGGGGGCGGGCGTCGATCCTTCCGAAGTGAGCGGGCTCATCAAGCAGTTCGACGGCATGGCTCAGCTCATGACGAAGATGGCGACCATGGGAATGCGCGACCGCATGAAAGCCATCGGCGATCTGCAGCGCGGCGGCATGATGAACCCCGGCGCTTCGCTGGCTCGCGAGAAGCAGGGCACCGGCAAGCGGCTCACCGCCGAAGAGCGGAAGAAACTGGCCAAACAACGAGAAAAAGAGATGCGCAAAAAGAAGCGCGATCAACGTAAGTAGTTCAACGTAAGTCATTGTGTAAGTTTTGGGATCATTCGTTAGTTTGTTAGCTTGAGAGGAGACGTTTCGTGGCAGTTAGGATTCGTATGAAGCAGATGGGGCGGAAGCATCGCCCGTACTACCGCATTTGCGCCGTAGATTCGCGCAGCCCGCGCGATGGTAAGGTGATCGAAGAAATCGGTACGTACGATCCGAAGATTCCGGATGTCGACGCCCGCGTCGTCATGAACCAAGAACGGCTTTCGTATTGGCTCGGCGTCGGCGCCAAGCCGAGCGAACACGTCGCCGTGTTCATCAAGAAGTATGGTCCTCAAGGCATTCGCTTGAAGGAGCAGGAAGAGGCTCGCGCTCGGCTGTCGATGCCGAAGATCGTGCCGCCGGCTCCGGAAGCGGTGTACGTGTTTCAGGCCAACCAGCCCGAAGTTGCCGCGGAAACGCCGGCTTCGGAAGCCGGCGCCGAAGCACCGACGGAAGCCGTCGCCGAAGCGCCGGCCGCCGAGTAGTCGTTTCGTTTGATGCGGGCGGCCGACTCGTTCGGTCGGCCCTGCGAGCGTGTTGCCATGCGATTTGACGTTCTGACCCTGTTCCCCGGAATCTTCTCCGGTTATCTCGGTCAGAGCCTATTGCACGACGGCATCGAGCGCGGGCTGGTCGACGTACGGTTGCACGATATTCGCGATTGGGCCGAGGGTAAGCATCGGCATGTCGACGACCGCCCCTTCGGCGGCGGTCCCGGCATGGTGTTGATGGCCAAGCCGGTCGTGGAGTGCGTCGAGGCGGTGCAAGCCGCCGCAGACGAGCCGGGACATCTCGTGATGCTCTCTCCGCAAGGGAGAACGTTGCGACAGGAAACGGTGGAAGAGTTGGCGACACACAAGCGGCTGCTGCTGCTTTGCGGACGCTACGAAGGGTTTGACGAGCGGATCAAGTGCGTGCTGCGGCCGGATGAGATTTCGGTCGGCGACTACATTCTCAACGGAGGAGAAGTCGCCGCGATGACCATCATTGACGCCTGCATTCGCTTGATCCCGGGCGTATTGGGCGATCAGCGCAGTTGCGTCGACGATTCGTTTTCGTCGGGCAACCGTAAGCTGGAATTCGCACAATACACCCGCCCGCGAGAGTTTCGCGGGCATGCGGTTCCCGAGATACTGCTGAGCGGCGATCACGCAGCGATCGCCGCCTGGCGCGAAGAACAAAGTCTGCAACGGACTCGCGAGCGAAGGGCCGACCTCCTCTCCGACCGGACGCCGTGAGGCCGAAGCCGACTTCCCGACCAAATATCCGAACAAGTACGAACCGAAAGCTTTTAGATTTCGCCGAATGATCTCCCGCTTGCGAGCCTTTTCGCGAGCGAATGACTTCGGCCGAGAAAGGAATGAACGATGAGTAAGCAAATCCTCGCGATGGTGGAAAAGAGCAGCCTCAAGGAAACGGCCGACGTGCCGCAATTCGATATTGGCGACACGGTCGACGTGCATACGCGGATTCTTGAAGGCGACAAGGAACGTATCCAAATCTTCAACGGTTTGGTAATCGCCCGCGCCGGCGCCGGCAGCCGTGCGAATTTCACGGTTCGCCGCATCGTCCAAGGCGAAGGCGTCGAACGTAAGTTTCCGTTGCACTCGCCGAAGATCGCCAAGGTGGAAGTGAAGCGCTCGGGCATCGCCCGCCGCGCCAAGCTCTACTACCTCCGCGACCGCGTCGGCAAGTCGACCCGTCTGCGCGAAAAGGTCTCCGAGCAAGGCTCGAAGTAAGGTTTTGGAAACCGTGGTAACCGGCGGTCGGAGATTTAATCTCCGCCGCCGTGGTGCGTGCGCGCCGTGCAATAGGGCCCGACCATGCGCTGGTTTGCCGACGCTTGGATTGCGATCCTTCGGCGAATCCGCGGCGCCGGCAATGTAACGTCGGGCCGGCTCGGCCCACGCGGCGAAGAAGCCGCCTCGCAGTATCTGCAAGCCACGGGCCTGCGCATTCTTGATCGGGGCGTCCGCTTTCCGTGCGGCGAGTTGGACCTGATTGCGCTCGACGGCGATACGCTCGTCTTCGTCGAAGTGAAGACCCGGCGATCCGATCATCGCGGTACGCCGAGCGAAGCGGTCGACCACAAGAAGCAGGGGCGTATGACGCGCGCCGCGCTGCAATATCTCAAGTCGCGGCATTTGCTCCGGCGCCGCTGCCGTTTCGACGTCGTGGCCGTGCTTTGGCCGTCGGGCGATTGCGACCCGCAAATCTCGCACATCCGCAGCGCCTTTGAAGCCCGCGATTTCGGCGGAATGTTCTCGTAAGGCCCGCACATCCGGCATGGTCGTCATAGCTTGATCTCTCGCGGCATTCCGCCTGAGCTAGGCTTGCAACACGCCTGCGGCGGCTTGGTTTCGCCGCGGCGAACTCTCACGCTCAAGCCGATCGCTCCATGCCGCACGTCGATGAATTGCACGATTGGTCCGCCGTCGCCTCTCTGCGCGACGATTGGAACCGGCTCTATGCACAAACGCCCGGAGCGTCGTTCTTGCAAGCGTTCGATTGGCTGGAAACCTTTTGGCGGTTCTTCGGCGAAGGTCAATCGCTGCGCGTGCTCGTCGTTCGAGACGAGAAACAAGTTACCGGCATCGTTCCCTTGACGCTGATCGCCGAGCCGTCGAAGCTCGGCGCCGCGCGCGTGCTCACCTATCCGATGGCGTACTGGGGTACGTACTACGGCCCCGTTGGCCCGCAACCGCGCGCGAGCCTGGCTGCGGCGCTGGGGCATCTGTCGAACGCCCGTCGCGATTGGGACTTGTTCGATCTCCGCTTCGCGCCGCCCGCGGCGGCCGATCCCGCGGATACGCTCGCCGTCATGACGGAGTCCGGCTTCGCGCCGGTACCTCGCATCGTCGATCACACGTCGTTGATCGACCTGCCGAACTCGTTCGACGCTTATCTCGAGTCGCGCGGCCGGCGATGGCGAACTCACTATGGGCGCTGGTTGCGCCGCGTCCGCGAGCGAGGCGACTTGCGTTATGTTCGCTATGTTCCGCGCGGGGTGAGCGTTACAGGCTCGGTCGTTGTGGACGCCGATCCGCGTTGGGAGCTTTACGACGATTGCGAGTCGGTGGCCCGTCGCAGTTGGCAAGGCTCTTCGACCACCGGCACCACGCTCACGCACGATTCGATCCGGCCCTTCCTCCGCGCGATGCATGACGTCGCGTGCCGCTGCGGCGCCGCCGACGTGAACTTGTTGTACCTCGACGACCGACCGCTGGCTTTCTTCTACGCCTACCGCCGGGCCGATACGTTGTTCGGCCTGCGCACCGGCTTCGATGCCGGCCTCTCGAAAGACGGCGTCGGCAACGTCATGTATATGCATGTGCTGCAAGACTCCATTGCCCGCGGCGACAAACTCATCGATCTCGGCCCCGGTTCGCTCAAGGCGAAGGAACCGCTGCGTACAAGGCTCGAACCGATCTATCGGCTGCCGCACGCCAACACGACGTCGTGGCGCGGGCTGGCGTGGAGAGTAAAGGAAGCGTTTACCGACGTCGATGCGGCGCTCGCCGAGTACAACGCCGACTTCTGCTCGACGGCTCGCCCGGCATCGCCGATCGTTCATGCACCGACGGATGCTCCGTCGTTAGTTCAACAGCTTTAACAAGATCGCCACGCCGATCAGCGAGACGACGACGGCGACTAGCAGTTGTCGCGCGAGCGATTCTTTCGTCGATTGCGGTGGAGCAAACGGCCCCGGCTTGCCGCAGTGCGGGCATTGCTTCGCTTCGGTCGCAACCTTGCCGCCGCATTCGCAGGTGATGATCATCGATGGAGTACCCCTCACCCTCGGCCCCTCTCCCGCAAGGGGCGAGGGGAGGAAAGCGGTTCACGCAAATGGCCAAGCCTTGCCGAGCGCGTCTTTCTGCAATGCCGCAAGTTCGCGCAATCCGCCGCGGGCGAGCTTGAGCATCGCCGTGAGATCGTGCTCGTCGAACACCGCGTTCTCGCCCGTTCCTTGCACTTCCACAAACTTCCCGGCGCCGGTCATGACGACGTTCATGTCGACGTGCGCCGCCGAATCTTCCGGGTAGTCCAGGTCGAGTACCGGCACGCCGTCGACGATGCCGACGCTCACCGCTGCAACCGAATCGCGCACGATGCGCCGTGCATCTTCGGCGGAGGCGAAACTACGAACGGCATCGACCAGCGCGACCAGCGCCCCGGTGATGCTCGCGGTCCGCGTGCCGCCGTCGGCTTCGAGGACGTCGCAATCCAGCGTAATCGTTCGTTCGCCCAACGCCGTCATGTCGACGACGGCGCGAATGCCGCGGCCGATCAGGCGTTGAATCTCCGTCGTTCTTCCGTCGGTCTTGCCGCCGCGTTCACGTTGCTTTCGCGGCGACGTGCTGCCCGGGAGCATATTGTATTCGCCGGTCACCCAGCCTTTGCCTTGCCCTTTCATCCATGGCGGCACGCTCAGGTCGACGCTCGCCGTGCAGAGCACCGTCGTCCGGCCTGCGGAGATCAACACGCTGCCGGGCGTGCTACGCGTGTACTTGCGCTTGATCTTCCATTCGCGCAGTTGGGTGGGTTTGCGACCGTCGTGGCGCGGCATGCGAGCTCGCTTTCGCGGGAGGAAAACTTCGTTGTGATTTACGCCTTCGAGGCCAAGAGCCACGTGAGCACGCCCTTTTGGGCATGCATGCGGTTGCCGGCCTGCTGAACGACGACGCTTGCAGGCGAGTCCATCACTTCGTCGGTGACTTCCTCGCCGCGATTCGCCGGCAGGCAATGCATGAAGATCGCTTCCTGGGGGGCGTGCTTCATGAGCGCCGCGTTCACCTGATAGGCGGCGAAGGCCTTGCGCCGCGCGTCGCGTTCGGCTTCCTGGCCCATGCTGGTCCAAACGTCGGTATACACGGCATGCGCGCCGCGAACCGCCGCCTTCGGGTCGTCGGTAAGTTGCAGGTCGATCTGCGGCGTTTCTTTCTTGAGCCGCGCGACGTCTTCGTCGGTGAATTGATATCCCTTCGGCGCGGCGCAGGCGAACGTCACGCCGAGCTTGCCGCATCCTTCGGCCAAGCTGCGGGCCACGTTGTTCGCATCGCCGACAAACGCGATCTTCAGTCCCTGGAGCGTGCCGAAGCGCTCGAGCACCGTGTATAAGTCGGCCAGGGCCTGGCAGGGGTGAGAGAAATCGGTGAGGCCGTTGATCACGGGGCAGCTGCTGTGTTCGGCCAGATCGAGCACCTTCTGATGCGCCTTGGCGCGCACGACGATCACGTCGACGAATTCGCTCAAGACGCGGCCGAAGTCGCTAATTGATTCTCGCGAACCCCAGCCCACGTCTTCGCCGAGAAACAGGCTGCCGCCGCCCAGTTGGGTCATGCCCGCTTCGAAGCTGACGCGCGTTCGGAGCGACGGCTTTTCGAAGAGCAGCGCCATCACGCGGCCCGGCAAGAGCGGCTCGCGAACGCCCGCTTCAAACTTCGCTTTAAGATCCCGCGTAATCGCAAAAATGCGCTCGATTTCGGCGCTCGAGAGATCGTCGAGAGTAAACAGATGTCGCATCAAAAACCTACGGCAGTCGTCGGAGTAGTCGGTGGATCCGCCGGCCGCATCCGCAGCGCCGGCGTCTTGGCGTTGAGAAGTTACTTGGCGTGTTCCTTGATCACTTCCGCCATGATGTCACATGCTTCTTCCGCTTGTGCGACGGTGAGATTCATGGCGGGTAGCAACCGCAGCACGGTGCCGTGCGTGCAGTTGATGAGCAGCTTGCGATCGAGGCACGCCTTGACGATCGGGGCTCCTTCCACGCTCAGCTCGATGCCGATCATCACGCCGAGCACGCGCACTTCGGTGATGAGTTCACACTCGGCCTTCAGCGCCGTGAAACGCCGACGAAACACTTCGCCGAGCTTCTTGGCCGATTCGAGCAGGTTCTCCTGCTCCATCATCTCGAGCGCCGCGATACCGGCGCGTGCCGCAATCGGGTTGCCGCCGTAAGTCGCCGCGTGCATACCGGGGCGTAGGCTCGGGGCGATCTCTTTCGTCGTCAGCATCGCGCCGCCCGCAATTCCGCCGCAGACCGCCTTGGCCAGCGTCATGACGTCGGGCACGACGTTGAAATGTTGATAAGCGAACCAGTGGCCGGTTCGGCCGCAGCCGGTTTGCACTTCGTCGAAGATGAGCAGCAGCTTGTGCTTGTCGCAGAGCTCGCGCAGCCCCTTCAAGAAGCCGGGAGGCGGGAGGTTGATGCCCCCTTCTCCTTGTACCGGCTCGATCATGACGGCGATCGTTTCCGAGTCGATCAATTTCTCGACCGCGGCCAAGTCGCCGAACGGTGCGTAGAGGAACCCGGCCAACATCGGGCCGAGCCCTTCGTGATACTTCGGCTGCGCCGTGGCCGACACCGAGCCCATCGTTCGGCCGTGGAAGCCGTTTTCAAACGTGATGATCTTGTAGCGTCCCTTACCGTGCAGCCGCGCGAGCTTGATGGCCGCTTCGTTGGCCTCGGCTCCCGAGTTGCAAAAGAACGCTTGCCCGCCGAAGCTCCGATCGCTGAGCGCCTTGGCCCACAGGCCTTGCGCTTCGGTGTACCAGGTATTCGGCACGTGGATCAGCGTGGCGACCTGTTCTTGCACGGCCCGCACGACCGGCTCCGGGCAATGCCCCAAGAGGTTGCAGCCCCAACCCGGGAAGAGGTCGAGGTACCGGTTGCCTTCGGCGTCCCATACGTAGGAGCCTTCGCCCCGCACGAGGCAGACGGGATAGCGGCCGTAGTTCGGCACGACGTATTGCTTGAACAGCTCGACGACTTCGGCGGAACTTGTCAGTGCGGTACTCACGGGAGCGTTCCTCTGTGATAGTACGTGGCTAGATTATTTAGCCCCGGAGCTTGTCTCCGGGCGGAGTTCATCGGGCGCTTGGCGGCAGGCGTCAGACGCCGGGAAAAAACTTGTTCAGCATTCGGTCATTCAGCACTCTGCATTGCCTCATCTCAGCCGCGGTAGATTTCCGTCCCCACGCCCTGGCTCGTGTAGATTTCCAAGAGCAGCGAGTGGCGTTCGCGGCCGTCGATGATGTGGACTTTGCGAATGCCCTTTTCCAGCGGCTCGATGCAGGCTTGTAGCTTCGGAATCATGCCGGCGTCGACGACGCCCGTCTCGATGAGCTTCTTCGCTTCGGTCACGGTGAGCGAGCGAATCACGGTGTCGGGGTCGTTTTTGTCGCGGCGCACGCCGTTGATGTCGCTCAAGAAAATCAGCTTCTCGGCCCCGAGCGCCACGGCGACGGCCGTGGCCGCGGTGTCGGCGTTGACGTTGTATTTCTGCCCGAATTCGTCGATGCACATCGAGGGAATGATCGGCAGGATGCGCCCGACGCAGAAGTTTTCGATCGTCGAGCGGTCGATGCTCGTGACGTCGCCGACGAAGCCCAGGTCGAGCGGCTTGCCGTCGGCGTCGGGCAGCGCGAGCTTCCCTCCGAACAATACGTTCATGTTGCGGCGAAAGTTCAGCGGCACGGCGCGGCCGCCGAGTTCTTCCATCCGCTTCGCCAGCATTTCGTTGGTTTCGTAGGCCAGCGCCCGTTCGACGATGTCGAGCGTCGCTTCGTCGGTGTAGCGGCGACCTTGGACCCAGCGCGGCGTGAGGCCGGCCTTTTCCATTTCGCGGCTGATGTTGGCGCCGCCGCCGTGCACGACGACCGGCCGCATGCCGACGGTTTCCATGAAGAGAATGTCGAGCAGCAGATGCCGCAGCGCATTCTCATCTTCCATCACGCTGCCGCCGAGTTTGATCACCGTGATCTTGTCGCGAAACTTGCGGATCCACTCGCAGGCTTCGATCAGAACGTCGGCTTTCTGCACTGCGGTGTTCAACGGCGATGTCCCCGCGGGAAGTGGTGGTAAAGTTAGGTTCGCTACGAAAACGGCCCGAGCCAATAACGACAAAAACCCTGCTCGCTGGTTCGCAGGCTTTCGGCAGCGTTCTTCGCGTCGCGTCGTTCCGGGAAACGCCGCGGCGGGGGACACTGCTCGCGCCGGCCGCGGCAGGGGAAACCGCCCATTTTACGATAGGCGGGGGGGGTGTCAACGGCAGGAGACGCGCCTCCTGCCGGCCTTCATGGAATCCTCATCGTCGACGTAAGTGCTCGAAGTGAAGGGGCGGTTGGTGCGTACATAACTCCGGCTATGTACGCACCCCTTGTGGGTTTGGGGGTTGTGCGTACATAGCCGGAGTTATGTACGCACGATCGGTCTGCGTGATCGGGGACTTACGTCGATTCTCCGTCCTCGCCCAACGCTTCCTCGCGGAACGACTCGGCATATCGATCGATCAATTCAGCGATCTGATCCGGCGAGTCGCCGGACTTACGCTTCACGCCGTATTCTTCCGGATCGAGTCGCTCCAAGGTCCAGGCCGCGGCGCGCCAGGATTTTCCGCCGGCTTCCTTAATCTGACGGAGCGGCGTAATCTCGCGAATCTGTTTGGCGTTCAAATACTGCTCACGGAATTGAGGATTTTCCCGTTCGCGCCGGCGGATGGCGCCCTCGGTAACTCCGCAGAGCTTCGCGGCCCTGCGCGCCGAACAACCGACGCTCACCATGGCGCAAAATATCTCTTGCTTGGCGACATCCAACTTAACGTGCCTGGTCATCACGGACTCCCTTCGGAAAAACGGGGTGGGTCGCGCGGCCGTTGAATCGGGCGCGCAACGACGGGTGGAATTTGCGCGCGATTCTCGCAAACCTGCCGGCCCGATTTCCAGGCGATTTTTGGCCGGCCCAAAACGAAGCTTGACAAGCTAAGAGGCGCGCGTCGAGCCGTCAGGCCGACGTGCGCGCATGCGTTGAAGAAGAAGTTGTGTGCCGCTGCCGGGCAAGTCGACAGCGGCACATGAGATCACTCGTCTAGTTTGCCGGAGGAGGTTCCGGAGTGAGCGGTAGCGGAGTCGGCGGGGCCGGAGGTGCGGGCACCATCCAGGCCGGCAGCTTGTTACGGAGATCGAGTTTGAGCACGTCGCCGTCGACCGGGCCTTTCCACCAGAGCAGGATCAGCAGGCCGAGCGAAATGCCGAACACGCCCCCGAGGATGATGCCGCCGAAGACGATCACCATCGCCATGGACGACGCCTTTTTCTTCGCCTTTGCGCGAACCGGCGCGTACGTGCCGGGCGCTGCCGCGATGCCGCCGCCGACGGCCATGCCGTCGAAGCCCGAGGTTTCCGTCGCTAGTCCGTAGCCGCCGACGTCGCCGGCGTCTTGCATCGCCACGCCGCCTTGCGAATCTTCAAACGGCGCCGTCGCCAAGGCGTCGGCGTCGGGCACGTCGAGTTCGACGAACGTGTCGGCGTCGGGGCCGTAGAGCAGGTCGAACTTGGCCCGCAGGTGCCGCATGAGCGGTTCGTGCGAGAGCGGCGCGCCGGTGATGCGTTCCACGAGTTCCGCGGCGGTGTAGCGTTGGCCGTGGCGATGAATGTTGACGTTGAGCCAGCGCCGCAGGTACTGGAATTCGCCGCGTTCGAATTGTTGCGCGAGGCCGCCGAGGTCTTTGTCGGCTTGTTCGAAGAGTTGCGCGGCGTAGAGGTTGCCGAGCGAATAGGTGGGGAAGTAGCCGAAGAGGCCGGCGCTCCAATGGATGTCTTGCAGCACGCCGTCGGCGTCGGTCGGCGGTTCGATGCCGAGATAGTCGCGGTACTTCTGATTCCAAGCGGCGGGCAAATCGGCGACGGCCAACTCGCCCGAGATCAGCGCTTGCTCGAGCTCGAAGCGAATCAAGATGTGCAGGTTGTACGTAAACTCGTCCGCCTCGACGCGGATGAGCGACGGCCGTACGTCGTTGATGGCGGAAAAGAAATGACCGAGCGTGACGCCGGCCAGCGCTTCCGGGAAGGTGCGCCGCGCCGAAGCATACTGCTTGCGCCAATAAGGCAAGCTTCGGCCGACGAGAATCTCCCACATCCGCGATTGCGACTCATGAATGCCCATCGACACCGCTTCGCCGAGCGGTAGGCCGTATTGATCGGCTCGTAAACCTTGGTCGTAGATGCCGTGGCCGGCTTCGTGCAGGATGCCGAAATAGCCGGCGTTGAAGAAGTTCTCATCGTACCGCGTCGTGATGCGGCAATCGTTCGGGCCGAGGCCGGTGCAGAACGGATGCGCCGTGACGTCGAGGCGACCGCGTTGGAAGTCGAAGCCGATGTCGGCGGCCGCCTTGCGCCCGAAGGCTCGCTGCAGTTCGACCGGGTAGCGGCGCTCAAGCACGTCGATGCGCGGTTTGCGGCCGCTCTCGCGAATCTGCGCCACGAGCGGCACCAGTTCGTCGCGCAGCGCGCCGAGCACTTGCGTGACGCGCGAAGTGATTTCGCCCTGTTCAAATTCGTCGAGCAGCGCGTCGTAGGGTGATTCGGCGAATCCGAGCGCTTCGGCTTGTTCGCGTTTGAGACGAACCATCTTTTCGAGTACGGGAGCAAACGACGCGAAGTCGTTGTTCTGCCGCGCTTCTTGCCACTTGGCTTGGCCGACGACCGCCGTGTGGGCGAGCTCTTCGACGAGCGTCTTGGGAAGTTTATTGCGCTTTTCGTATTGGCGGCGGATCTGGCGGACCGTGGCGCCGGCTTCGCCGTGCGGATCGGCGGCCAGCGTCCCGCCGTCGATGGTTTGCAGCCACTCGCCGATGCGCGGATCGGTGAGGCGTTCGTGAATCAGGCCGGAGAGCAGCGTGATTTGTTCGGCGCGCGTTTCGGTGCCGGCGGCCGGCATCATGCAGCGCTCGTCCCAGCCGAGCACCGCTTCGACGCCGCCGAGCAGCGACGTTTGGCGGATGTGTTGCGTTAGGCTTTCGTAGGCCGGATAGGTCGGGTCGGCGGCGTCGGGGGCCGGCGGCAGCGGCTCTTCGTGAATCGTCGGCGGTTCCCACGCCGGCTCGGGCGGAGTCAACACTTCCGGAGCGACCATGGCGACGCCCACGGCGCCGGCGACGATCGCGGCGAGTTCCGCGGATTTTGCAATCGGCTCCGGTTCCGACTCCGGCGCCGACGTGTGCATCATCGTCGCGTCGGCGTCGAACATCGTGGCCTCGCCCGTCGGTGCGAGGCGATGTTCGGGCGGTTCGTCGGCATCGCGATCTTCCCAGCGGAACGTGGCATCCGATTGGAGCGGCGCGATTTCGTCGGCAAGCGGCTTCGGTTCGGCGTCGCTTGCGCCGAGGAAGTCGAAGTCGGCGTCGGCGCTTGCGGGCGTTTCGGCGGCGGGGGGCGCCGCGGCGTCGATGTCGAACTGTGGATCGTCGCTCACCGCACCGGTCGTGTCGGCCGTCATGTCGGGGAGCGGTTCAAACGTTGCGGCAGGCGCCGCTTCCGTTTCCAATTCGCTCAAGGCGTCGGCTAAGGGATCGTCCGTTGTTGCAGCCGTCGGCTGTGAATCGGCGGTGGGCGTCTCGGGCGTAAGCTCACTCAAGAAATCGAATTCGAGCGCGTCGTTCTTAGGCGACTCGGGCTCCGGCGACTCAGGGGCCTTTCCTTCGGGCGTGGGCTTCGGTTCGGGCTGAGGATCGAGGTCCTTGAGGAAGTCGAAATCGGGCATGCGACGTTCACACCACGTTAAGAGACAATAAAGACGGGGAGCTTGCCGGGCTTGCCGGAACCGCACTGGCTGCCCAGATTGGTTATTTGTAACTCCCGCTACGACGCCTTAAAAGACTCGGCTTCGCGGATTTGACCCGATTTAGCGACGCGAACAGTCGCCGCAGGCGCATGCTAACGGTTGTGCCGGGAGTGCCGAAAAGCACGGGAGAACCGAGCCCGGAGCAAAGAGGGGAACGCCGCTGCTCTCGGAAAGCGAGGCGACGGCGTCAGGAACGCGGGACGACGGTCAGTCGATGCCGAAATCGCGTTCGATTTCGCGGGCCTTCGTCGTGAATCCCGAAGGCTGGGCCGACTTCTCTTTGGGGCGTTCGAGACCGGCGGATTCGGTGAACGAGTCGCCGAAGCCGTCGCCGCGAAGGTTCGCTTTATTACAGCCGAGCCCTGAGAGGGTCGCCAGCGCGCAGCCGAGCATCGCCGTGCAAACAAACGGGCGATGCTGGCCGAGGAGTGCGAACACGATCGTCTCGAAAAAAGGGCGACGGCGAACGAGGAAGAGACCGATTCGGGGGCAGACTCTCGCAGAAGTCGCCGGTCGCGTCTAGGCCAGTTGCCCGCAGTGGGCCCGCCGGCAATGATGTTAGAGAAGCATTAAGGTTCGCGGCTCGCTACTCGGGTCGCCGGAGACACTCTAGGGGCAAGCATGGCACTCGACGCACTGGTGATCGCGCCGCATCCGGACGACGCGGAACTCGGCATGGCCGGCGCTATTTTGAAGTTCAAGGCCGACGGCATGAGCGTCGGTATTCTCGATTTGACGAGCGGCGAACCGACGCCGTACGGCACGCCCGAGATTCGCGCGCGGGAGACGGCCGCGGCGACGGCGATCCTCGGCGTGGATTGGCGCGGCAACCTCGGCCTGACCAATCGCAAGTTGGAAGCAACGCTCGAAGCGCGGGCGCTGCTGGCAGGCAAGATTCGCGAACTTCGGCCGCGCTGGCTGTTCGCGCCGTATTGGGTCGACGCGCATCCGGACCACACGGCGGCCGTGGAACTGATTGAGGCGGCGAAGTTTTGGGCCAAGCTTACGAAGACCGACTTGCCGGGGGAGCCGTTTTTTCCCGAACGCATCTTCAACTACAACTGCGTGCATTTACGCGTTGTGGAGAAGCCGGCGTTCGTGCTGGATATCTCGGAATTCTGGGAACGGAAGCTGGCGGCGATTCGTTGCTTCGAGAGCCAGTTCATCACGAATCGCTCGACCGAACCGCCGACGATCCTCGACCGCCTCCGCGATCAGGCTGCGTATTGGGGCTGGTCGATCGGGGCCCGCTACGGCGAGCCGTTCATGTGCCGCGAAACGGTGGGCGTGCGCAGCTTTCGCGATGTGATGTAGGGCTCGCTGCGCGAGCCGTACCGAGTACTCAGTACTACGTACGTGCGCAGCACCTTCATTGCCGGCACTTTGCACGACCGGAATAGCTGGAGAAACCTTTTCGGTCGCGCCGATAAAGCAGTCTGTGTCGAATTTGACGCCGGGCTGCCACGCGCATGTTTCCTCTGACGCCGCGCAATTTGTTGATCGCCGTCTGCCTGCTGATTCTCGGCGGTTGCAGCTATCTGCCCGAAATCTCGCGGCAGCCGACGGTGTTCAATCCGTTTCCGCAGCTCACGAAGATCGCCGTCGTGCCATTCTTCAATTTGAGCACCGAGCCGAGCGCCGACGGGCGACAGTTTGCCACGGCCTACGCCGCTGAGCTGCAAGCGATCCCGGGCTTTGAGGTCGTGCCGGTGGGCGTGGCCGAAGCGAAGATGCAGGAATATCGCATCGTATTCAACGGGAAGAACGGTCCCGCCGAAGCGCGCAAGCTGGCGCAACTTTTGGACGTCGATGCGGTGGTCGTCGGCGCAATCACCGATTTCACTCCCTACTATCCGCCGCGCGTCGGACTCGACATCGAGTGGTACGCCGCGAACTCCGGCTTTCACCCGATTCCCGCGGGCTACGGCCTACCGTGGGGCACCGCCGCCGAAACCGAAATCCCCGACGAACTGATTTTTGAAGCCGAGCGCGCCCTGGCTCGCGAGCAACTAAAAACGCAAACGCCGCCGATGCCCGAGCCGGATCTGACGCCGCCTCCGCCGGCAGCGGAAGAGTCGAAGCCGATCGAAGAAGAAGCGCTGCGCACGCCCGGCGGAGTGCGCTTGGTCAATGCGGCGACGGGCCAAGTGGAACTGCGTACGACGCAGCCCATCGACGTTTCCGATCCCGCCGCCGCGGAAGCTGCCGGCGATGATGCGACGGCGCTGCCGCCCGATTGGCCCGACCCGCGAGGGTTCACGCCGGCACGACCATGCGCCGAGCGTCCGCCGCTGCGACACAGCGATTTGCCGGTGCTCAAGCATGTTCGCTTGTTTCACGGCACCGACGGACAAGTCACCTCCGCATTGCAGAGCTACGTCTACTTTCGCGATGAGGCAAGATTTGGCGGTTGGCAATCTTATCTGCAACGTAGCGATGATTTCATTCGTTTCTGTTGTCACTACCACATCTCGGAAATGCTGACCGCACGAGGCGGCGCAGGACAAACGCGAGTGGTGTGGCGCTGGCCGACCGGCCGATAACCCTTACGGCGGCCGCCGCAGCCTCACGACGTAAGTCGGGGCACTGCTCCAACTGCCGGCATGGCGCCATTTGTTTGCTCACGGAGGAACTCGCAAAGTGTCGCAAGACATCAACGTGTTGGCACTGGTGAAAGGAGAGGAGCGTTACGTGTTCCTCTTCGACGACGCGCACAAAGCGGAAGTGCTCCGTGTACTCGGTCGCTTTGCTTCCAATCCCGAGTTGAGCTTCACGTGGTACGACGCCGCGGTGCTCAGCCAAAAGGTTCGCCAAGAACCCGCGAAGACGAAGCACTCCGGCACGCACCGTTTCAAAGACGTGCCGCTCATCACCGACTCCGGCGAAGAGACGCTGTAACGCTTGCGAGCGTAGTCCGCCATGGCCGTCGCCGATCTGAACGAAGCCGAACCGGTGGAAAGCCCGCTCGGCGCGGCGCGGGAGCGGTTTCTCGATTATCTTCGTATCGAGCGCAACGCCTCGGGTCTGACGATCAAGAGCTATCGCGAAGATCTCCAGGCGCTCGAAGCGGCGCTTACCGAGTCGTGCGGCGTATGCCCGGAGCCGAGCGACATCACGACGCCGCACTTGCGCAGCTACGTCTCCGGCCTGCACGACCAGGGGCTGTCGAAGTCGACGATCGCGCGGCGGTTGGCGTCGCTCCGCAGCTTTTTTCGTTTCGGCGCGCGCGAAGGCTGGGCCGATACGAACCCCGCGAAGCCGCTCCGCAATCCGCGTAAAAGTCGCACGCTGCCGCACTTTCTGTCGACGCAGGAAATCGGGCAATTGCTCCAGGCGCCGAAGGCCGCCGGCTGGCAATCGCTGCGCGATCGGGCGATGCTCGAAACCCTCTACTCCGCCGGGCTGCGCGTGAGCGAACTCGTCGGCATTCAAGACGGCGACCTCGATCTCGCGGCCGGCTTGGTGCGCGTGCGCGGCAAAGGCAAACGGGAACGGCTTGCGCCGCTCGGTTCGTTTGCCGTCAAGGCGATCGTCGCCTATGTGAAACAGCGCGACCGAGCCCGGCCGCGGAAGCCGCACCGCGAGAACGCGCTGTTCCTCAATAAGGGAAAGAAGCCGGCGCAGATTACCGTTCGCAGCACCGCGCGAATGTTGGAAAAGTATCTCAAGCAAACGGGCCTCGACCGGCGCACGTCGCCGCACACGCTCCGGCATAGTTTTGCCACGCATTTGCTCGACGCCGGCGCCGACATTCGCAGCGTGCAGGAACTGCTCGGGCACAAGAGCCTAATGACCACGCAAATCTACACGCATATCAGCACGGCGAGCCTCAAGGCCGTGTACGAGAAGGCCCACCCTCGGGCACGATAGGCGAGCGCAAAAACAAACGTAGCCGCAGGTTCACGCCTGCGGCTACGTTTGAGAGGCATCAATCTTCGTCGGGCGAACTACACAAGTCCCTTGCGCACGGCCCAAACGGCCGCTTGGGTCCGATCGTTCACGCCCATCTTACGCAGCAAGTGCTGCACGTGTTCTTTCACCGTCTCGATGCTGATTTCGAGCGATTGCGCGATTTCCTTGTTGCTCAGGCCGAGCGCCAAGTGGCGGAGCACTTGCGTCTCGCGTTGCGTGAGCGGGATTTCGCTGTCGGGTTGCTTCTGACGCGTGGCCATCTGGCCGGCGATGCGCGACATGTGCCCTTGACGCGGCGTATCGCGACCTTCGGCCACGGCACGAATCGCTTCGACGAGTTGCTCGCGCGAAGAACCCTTCAACACGTATTCCTTGGCGCCCAAAGCGTGGGCCCGAGCAACGTACGTCGGGTTGTCGAAGGTCGAGAGGATGAGCACCTTCGTTTCCGGCGATTGCTCCCGAATCTGTTCCAGCGCGGTCAGTCCGTCACCGTTCTCCATCCGAATGTCGAGCGTGACGACGTCCGGCTTCAACTCTTGCGCCTTCGCGACGGTTTCCACGCCGCTCGACGCCTGGCCCACGATCTCGATATCGGTTCCTTCGAGCATGCTGACCATGCCGGAACGGACGACTTCGTGATCGTCGGCCACCAACAAACGGATACTCATTACTAATGTCCTTCCTGATGGAATAGCGACGCTAGCCCCAGCGACGCAGTCGCAAATGTCCGTCGAGTGCGGGGGTGCGGGCCTGTCCAGAGCCTGTAACCGCACACTCGACTTAGTGCCGAAACAACAATCCCTTTGGCGGGGTGTCGTTGTCCGTCCCTGCCTCTCTCGCGGGATTTTTACGGGGACGTACCTTGCGTAAATCCACCCTTCCTATTGGTAAACGTAGTATTGAAACCCTATTCCGGCAACTGTGGGCATCCGAATTAGGGGGCACAATTCGTCTAATCGCTTCTCAGATACGCCCGGCAGCATCCGTCGCGGTCCGCATCCACCGCAAAAGTGGACTATTGGGAATAGACCTGCCTTTCTTTGACGTTTTTCCGCAGTGACGTAGATATTGCGAGACAGGACACGTCGCCAAATTACTACGCGGCAGGCGGCCGCCGAATCGCAAATCCCTAATATCTCCGTCAGGTTCCCATGAACAAGCGCGCCTCGTTGCTGCTCGGCGATGACGACAAACACATCCTTGAATCGATGGCCGGTTGGTTGCGCGAACAGGGATACGTGGTGGAAACCGCGAATTCTCGGGCTTCGGCCGTTGCGACCTTGGAAAAGAAGCCGTTTGAGATCGCGCTGTGCGACATTCAGCTCGACGACGGCGACGGCTTTGAAATCCTCGGCTGGTGCCGCAAGAACCGCCCGGAAACGACGGTGATTCTGCTCACCGGCTACGGCACCGTGGAAACGGCCGTCGAAGCGATTCGCGCCGGCGCGTTCGATTTGTTGACGAAACCGCTCATCGACGAAGAACTGACGCTCTCGCTCGAACGGGCGTTGAACCAACGCCATGTGATCGAAGAAAACAACGTCTTGAAGCAGCAGCTCGATCTGCGCTTCGGACTGGAAAACATCGTCGGCCGCGATCCGCAAATGCGGAAGATCTTCGACGTCGTCGAAAGCGTCGCCGACACGAAGGCTTCGGTTCTCATCACCGGCGAAAGCGGTACCGGTAAATCGCTCTTGGCTCGAGCCATCCATCGCCGGAGCGGTCGCCGCGACAAGCCGTTCGTC
>CAZWDN010000076.1:0-18036 GCA_964633125.1 uncultured Pirellula sp.
CCCGGAACGGGCCAGGCGTTCGCCCTCGGGCACTCTCTTGCTCGCGGCCAGCAGGAGCGCGAGCGTTAGCTCGGCCGTCGCTTGGGTGAGCACGCCGGGAGTGTTGACCACGCCGATGCGGCGGCGGGCGCAGGCGCTCAGGTCGATGTTGTTGACGCCCACGGCGACATTGCCGACGCAGCGGAGGCAGACGGCTTCGTGCCGCTGTTCAACGGCAAGAATCTCGACGGCTGGCAAGGGGCGACGGACACGTACGTCGTGGAGGAGGGCAAACTGATCTGCCGAAAGCATGGCCCGGGCGACCAAGAAAGCACGCACCAAAATCTGTTTACGAAGAAAGAATACGCCGACTTCATCTTGCGCTTCGAGTTCAAGTTGGAACCCGGCGCAAACAACGGCGTCGCAGTGCGATCTCCTTTGGATAAGCACGTGGCGACCGCGGGGATGGAAATCCAAATCTTGGACGACACGGCCGAACGCTATAAGAATCTCGCCCCGCATCAATACCACGGCTCCATCTACCTGCTGGCGCCGGCGAAGCGCGGACATTTAAAACCCGTCGGCCAGTGGAACTCCGAAGAAATCATGTTCCAAGGCCGGCACGCAAAAATCACGCTCAACGGCGCCGTGATCGTCGATGTGGACCTCGACCACTTGGAATATAAGAAATACCTCGACAAGAACACCGGTCGAGCGCGAGACAAAGGCTACATCGGCTTTTTAGGACACGGCAGCCGAATCGAGTTTCGGAACATTCTCATCAAAGAGCTCTAATTGAATTCTGTGATTGCGATTCGCGCAGGATCACGGGGAACGTCGATGCCTGGGCTCCACTCGCCGCGCAGCCGACTGCCGAGTTTGGCGCTGCTCTGCGCGGTCGTGAGCTTTGCGCCCCCGGCATCTGCCGGGGCAGCCGAGCCGGAGAAGCTGGAGTACAATCGCGACGTGCGGCCGATTCTTGCGGATGCTTGCTTCCGGTGCCATGGGTTCGATCCGCACACGCGCGAAGCGCAATTGCGACTCGATGTTCGCGATGCGGCGCTACGGCCCGCGGAGTCGAGCAAGTTGCCGATCGTTCCCGGACGACCCGAGCGGAGCGAGGTCGTCCGCCGTATCACGAGCGACGACGCGGAGGAAGCGATGCCCCCTCCCGATTCGCATCGGCAACTCACGCCGCAAGAGATCGAGATCCTCCGTCGTTGGATCGCCGAAGGAGCCGAGTATCAGGCGCACTGGTCGCTGGTAACGCCGACACGTCCGGCTTTGCCGGCCGTGAAGCAGGCGCACCGGTCGCTCCAGCCGATCGATCAGTTTGTGCTGGCCGGACTCGAACGCGCTCACGTCGCACCGGCCGCCGAGGCCGACAAACCGACATTGTTGCGTCGCGTTTCGCTCGCGTTGACCGGCCTGCCCGCGACGCCGGAGGAACTCGACGCGTTCCTCGCCGACGACTCACCGCGCGCCTACGAACGGGTCGTCGATCGCTTGCTCGCGTCGCAGCGCTTCGGCGAAAGGATGGCGCTCGAGTGGCTCGACGCGGCTCGCTATGCCGACACCAACGGCTACTACACCGACGCCGAGCGCCAAGCCTGGCCGTGGCGCGATTGGGTCATTCGCGCCTACAATGCCAATCTCCCTTTCGACCGCTTTACGATCGAGCAACTCGCGGGCGACCTGCTGCCGCAGGCGACTCAAGACCAACGGATTGCAACCGCGTTTAACCGCAACCACATGGTTTCCAACGAGACGGGAATCATTGAAGAAGAGTATCGCCTCGGCTACGTGACCGATCGCGTCGACACGACCGCCGCCGTGTGGCTCGGGCTCACGATGGGGTGCGCACGATGTCACGACCACAAATTCGACCCGATCTCGCAACGCGAGTACTACCAACTCTTCGCGGCGTTTAACAACATCGAAGAAGCGGGCATCATCAAGAACGCCCCCCCTTCAAGCCCGGCCCCGGCGATCATGTTGCCGACCAAAAAGCAGGAAGACGAACTCGCGGCAAAGGCCGCCCGACGGAAGCGACTCGAAGAGGACTTGAAGGCGATTCAGCCGACGCTCGAAAAGGAACTCGACGCTTGGGAAAAGAACGCGGCGGCTTCGCTCCCTGCGCCGAACTTGGACGGCGGCATCGTTTATTTTCCGTTCGATCGCGATGCGAAAGACCATGCCGAACATTGCGAAGCGAGCACGATCGGGACGTTACCGCACGGCCCCGGCGTGAAGGGACAGGCGGCCCGATTCGACGCGACGCAGTACGTCGAGTTCGCGGATTCACAGCCGCTGGAGCGTGATCGGCCGTTTACGTTGTCGGTCTGGATCCTGCCCGGCAGTTCGCCGCAAGGTTGCGTCGCGTCGAAAATGAGTTCCGACTCCGAGGCCCGCGGCTTCGAAATCTTGTGGTACAAATCGCAGCCGCGCATCAACCTAGCGCATCGCTACGGCAGCGACGGCATCGAGGTCGTCGCCAAGCAAACCTTCGGCGGCGGGCAATGGCGGCATCTCGCCGTCACGTACGACGGCTCCTCGAAGGCCGCCGGCCTCAAGGTCTACGTCGACGGCAAGCCGAGCGAGGTCGACGTTCGCCGCGATTCGTTGACCGGTTCCGTCGCCACCTCCGAGCCGTGGCGCATCGGTTGGAAAGGAACCGGCATCGGCTTCGAGGGGAGCATCGACGAAGTTCGCTTGCTCGATCGCATACTTTCGCCGGAAGAGATCGGCAATCTGCACTGGAGCGAGTTTCTCACTGGAACGCTGGCAACGGCGAAAGCATCGCGCGCGAAAGCCCAAGCCGAGAAGCTACGGGCATACTACGTCGCCAAGTATGCGTCGGTCGAGGCAAAGCGGCTTTCGGAACAAGCCGCGGCGGCGCGTGAGGAGGAGGACGCGCTGCGCAAGGCGATCCTTTCCGTTTCCGTGATGCAAGAAATGACGAAGCCGCGCGACACGCACGTGCTGCTGCGCGGACAATACGATCAGCCCGGCGACAAAGTGGAGTTCACCGTCCCCCAGGCCTTGGGATCGCTGCCGGCCGGCGCGCCGCGGAATCGCCTGGGCTTCGCCCAATGGCTCGTTTCGCCGGCCCACCCGCTCACGGCCCGCGTCGCCGTCAATCGCCTCTGGTCGCAATGTTTCGGCGACGGCCTGGTGCGCACGGCGAACGATTTCGGCGTTCAAGGAGAGGCCCCGACGCATCCGGAATTGCTCGACTGGCTGGCCGTACAATTCCGCGACGGCGATGCGACGACGCGCCCCTGGGACATCAAAGCGCTGCTCAAGCTGATCGTCATGAGCGCGACGTTCCGGCAGTCGTCAGACTTCACGCCGGAGCTTGCGACCCGCGATCGAGAGAATCGCTTGCTGGCGCGCGGTCCTCGGTTTCGCCTGCCGGCGGAGTTTCTGCGCGATCAGGCGCTGGCCGTGGGCGGGCTTCTCGTCGAGCAAATCGGCGGCCCGAGCGTGAAGCCGTATCAGCCGCCGGGCTTGTGGGAAGCGGTGAGCTACAACGGCGAAGCGACGTATCACCCCGACGAAGGCGCGGCCCGCCGCCGCCGAGGACTCTACACGTTTTGGAAGCGTCAATCGCCGCCGCCCGACATCCTGACGTTCGACGGCCCGACGCGTGAAACGTGTTCCGTGCGCAGGCAGCGCACGAATACTCCGCTGCAAGCGCTGCTCATGATGAACGACGTCAACTACCTCGAGGCCGCCGGCGGCTTGGGCCGGCGGATGATGCAGTCGAAAACCGACGGGGTAAGCTACGGATTCCGGTTGGCGACCGGACGCGAACCGAAAGCCGCCGAAGTCGCCGAGCTGCGGAAATACTACAACGAACAAACGGCGGCGTTCCAAGCCAGTCCGAAATCGGCGCGCGCGCTGCTCCCAAGCGCCGCTGCGTCCGCAGATTCAGACCGCGATCTCTGCGAACTCGCCGCGTGGACCATGACGGCGAGCTTGCTCCTGAATCTCGACGAAACACAGACTCAACACTAACCCTACGATTCGCCGCCATGCGCCACGATCACCCCGCGTCAGCGCTCGCTCTCACGCGACGTCAGCTCTTCGGACGGACGGCGGCCGGCATCGGCTCGCTGGCGTTGGCGTCTCTGCTCGACGAACGCTTGCTCGCCGCACCTGAACCGCGGACCGCGGCGCCGGGCATCTTAGCGCAGCCGCATTTCGCGCCGCGGGCCAAACGCGTCATCTATTTGTTCATGCAAGGCGGCCCGTCGCAACTCGACTTGTTCGATCACAAACCGACGCTCGCCAAACGCCACGGCGAAGAATTGCCGGAATCGGTGCGCATGGGCCAGCGCATCACCGGCATGACGTCGAAACAAGCTTCGCTCCCCGTCGCCCCGTCTCCCTTCAAGTTTGCGAGGCACGGGGCGAGCGGCGCGTGGGTCAGCGAACTGCTTCCCCACACCGCGTCGATGGTCGACGACCTCTGCTTCATTCGTTCCGTGAACTCGGAAGCGATCAACCACGACCCGGCGATCACTTTCCTCCAAACCGGCCACCAACTGCCGGGGCGTCCCAGCTTCGGCAGTTGGCTGAGCTACGGGCTCGGGACGGAGAATCGCGACCTACCCGGCTTCGTCGTGCTGATCTCGCGCGGTAGCGCCGTCTCGCCGGCCGATCCGCTTTATGCGCGGTTGTGGGGTTCCGGCTTCTTGCCCTCGAACCATCAAGGCGTGAGTTTTCGCTCGAGCGGCGACCCGGTGCTCTACCTGTCGAATCCCGACGGAATCGCCGGCGACGATCGACGCCGGATGTTGCAGACGCTCGGCAACCTGAACCGGATGCAATACGCCGACACCCTCGATCCCGAGATTCAGACGCGGATTGCCCAGTACGAAATGGCGTACCGCATGCAGACTTCGGTGCCCGAGCTGACCGATTTCAGCGGCGAATCCGCGGAAACGCTCGACCTGTACGGCGACGCCGTCCGCACGCCCGGCACGTTTGCCGCGAATTGTTTGCTCGCCCGTCGCTTGGCCGAACGAGGATGTCGGTTTATCCAGCTCTACCATCGCGGCTGGGATCAGCACTACAACTTGCCGACGAACCTTGCCCTACAATGCCGCGACGTCGACCGGCCCGGCGCGGCGCTCGTCGCCGATTTGAAGCGCCGCGGCTTGCTCGACGATACGCTCGTCGTCTGGGGAGGCGAGTTCGGCCGGACCACGTATAGCCAGGGGAAACTCACCGCGACGAACTTCGGCCGCGATCATCACGGCCGCTGCTTCACAATGTGGCTGGCCGGCGGCGGCATCAGGCCGGGCCTGACGTACGGCGAAACCGACGACTACTGCTACAGCGTCGCCCGCGATCCCGTGCATGTTCACGACCTGAACGCCACGCTCCTGCACTGCTTCGGCGTCGATCACACGCGTCTCACCTTCCGCTTCGAAGGGCGCGACTATCGCCTGACCGACGTGCACGGCGAGCCGGTCCGCAAGCTTCTGACCTAACCGATTATTTGCCGAGACGCCGGCCCCGCCGGCGATTCACTTTTACCATCTTCGTGCCCTCGACCGGCCTTTTACATGAAGCCTTACATGACGACGCCGACACGGATCATCAAGAGCGGCCCCGGAACCACCGCCGTCTCGGCGACGGTCGTCGCCGTCGGCCTGTTGCTGGGCGATGCTCGCGCATTCGAATCGCCGCGATCGGCGACGGCGCCGTTCACTTCTGCTGAAGCAAAAGCTCATCAAAAGCAGTGGGCCGCGCATCTCGCAACCTCCGTCGAACAACAGAACTCCCTCGGCATGACCATGGTGCTGATCCCGCCCGGCGAGTTCCTGATGGGAAGTTCGCCCGAGCAAGTCGAAACCGCGCTGCATTGGCTCACGATGGTCCCTCGAGTAGCCCCGGGAGAAGCCGAGCGCGTTCGCAACGAAGAGCAACCGCAACATCGAGTTCTTCTCACGCGGCCGATTCGGATCGGTCGAACGGAAGTGACCGTCGGCCAGTATCGCCGCTTCGTCACGGCGACGAACTACGTCACCGAAACCGAGCGTTTCGGCGGCGGCAATTCGTCAAAGCCGGATGAAGCCGATCCGATCAAGCGAAAGGCACTTTGGCACTCGCCCGGCTATCCGGCGACCGAACGCTCGCCCGTAACCCAGATCACCTGGAACGACATGATCGTCTTTTGTAATTGGCTGAGCGAACAGGAAGGGCGCGAGCGCTGCTATCGGCAGAACGAACCAGGCGTTTGGGAACGTGTTGCGAATGCGAACGGTTATCGGCTTCCGACCGAAGCGGAGTGGGAGTTCGCGTGTCGGGCCGGAACCACGACGCATTATTCCTTCGGAGACGACCTAGCCGCGCTCGACGATTATGCCTGGTTCAATCGCACGGCCGAGAAGGGAAAGGAGATCGGCGCGCGGCCCGCGGCGTCGAAGCTCTCCAACGCCTTCGGCCTGTACGATATGCACGGCAACGCCTGGGAGCGCTGCCAGGACTTCCACGATCCGAATTGGTACGCCCGGAGTCCGCTCGAAGACCCTCAAGGTCCCGCGACCGGCGGCCGGCGCGTGGTCCGCGGCGCAGGCTGGCACTACTTTGATCTCCATTGCCGCAGCGCCTATCGAAACAACTATTCCCCCATTGCCCGCACGGGCAACACGGGCTTTCGCGTCGTGTGCGGAATGTAGAGCGCCGGAGCGCGACCGATCGCGACTTACGAACGGTCAGAACAAAGCGCTGATCGGCGTGCCGGTGCTTGCCGGGCGCGTGAAGCCGTCGGGGCTGAGGCGGACGGCCGGATCGATGCCCAGAGCATGAAAGAGCGTGGCGGTGAAGTCTTCCAGCGACACGGGGCGACTGCGCACGTAGGCCGCCGAGGCGTCGGAAGCGCCATAGACCGCGCCGCCGCGAATGCCAGCGCCGGCCAACATCGCCGAATAGCAGTGCGGCCAATGGTCGCGACCGGTCGCTTTCGCGCCGCGGCTAATCTTCGGCGTCCGACCGAATTCGCCGACGAGCACCACGAGCGTCGTTTCGAGCAAGCCGCGTTGATCTAAATCTTCCAAGAGCGCGGCGACCGCTTGATCGGCGCACGGCAAGGCCCAACCGAGGCCGTTCCAGCCGTCGCCGAAAATGCTGATGCCGGCGTTGCCGTGCATGTCCCAGGTTTCCAGGCTGAGAAACTTGTCGCCCGGCGCCAAGCCGGTCCAGCCGACGACGCTCACCAAACGCGTGCCCGCTTCGATAAGACGCCGCGCCAACAACAGGTTCTGCCCAAGCGGATGCCGCCCGTATTGATCGCGCAGCGCAGCCGGTTCGCGCTCGATGTCGAACGCTTGCTTGGCCGCCGCGCCTTCCAACAGTTGGAACGCGCGCTCTTGGAACTTATGCCACGAGTCGCCCGGCGAATCGCTTGCCGCTTGGTCGCGGTTCAGCTCCCGGAGAAAGCGACGACGCACTTGCATGCGCTCCGCGGTGATGCCGTCGGCGGCGTCGAACGCCTGCACGCGAAAGCCCGGCGTCGCGGGGTTGTCGTCGTGCCCCGAGCCGATCAAGAGCGGACTATGCGCGAGCCCGAGAAAGCCGCCGGTGAGATAGCTCGGTTCCGGGGGCGCCGCGCCGCCGCCGAACTTTTGCAGCCAGACGTACGACGGCACGTCCGCGGCCGAGGGACGCAGCTTCGACACGACCGAACCGAACGCCGGCGCATCGGCGGCAGGCGACGAAGTTCCGGCCAGCAACATCTTGTTGGCGACGTCATGCACCGGCACTTTGTGCGTCAGGGAACGGATGACGCAGTAGCGCTCCGATTGCTTCGCCAAGCGCGGCATCAATTCGCCGACTTGAAATCCGGGCGTCGCCGTGGCGATCGGTTGATACGGCCCGCGAATCTCCTGCGGCGCGTCGGGCTTGAGGTCCCACGAATCGAGCTGGCTCAACCCGCCGTATTGGTAAATGAAGATGCACGACTTCGGCGGCTTCGCGGAGCCGGCTTCGGCGGCCAGCAAATTCGGCAACGACAACCCGCACGCGCCGAGCGTGCCGACTTGCAGGAGTCGACGTCGCGAAATCGGCGGCAAGTTCCTAGTGTGCATGGCGGCTACGGGTGCGGTGACGTCGGGAACAGCCGAACGACGGGGCAGAGGGCTAAGCGAACAACTCGCGAACGACCTTGCCCCCTTCCGGGCCCGTCAGGCGATGATCGCGACCGGCGTAGCGATAGGTGAGCGTGTCGGGTTCCAGGCCGAGAAGATGCAGAATCGTGGCATGGAGATCACGGAAGTGAACCTTGCCCTCGACGGCGATTGCGCCGGTTTCGTTCGTTTTGCCGTGGACGTGGCCCCCTTTCACGCCGCCGCCGGCGAGCCAGAAGGTGAAGCCGCGGTAGTTGTGCCCCGTGTCGTCTTTGCCGTCGTCCGGCGTGAGGCCGGGGCGACCGAACTCGCCTCCCCAGACGACGAGCGTGTCGTCGAGCATGCCGCGGCGTTTGAGATCGTCGAGCAGCGCGGCGATCGGCGCGTCGGTCGCCGCGCAATTGGCCGCGAGGTCGCGACGATGGTTCTTGTGCTGGTCCCAACTGCCGTGATTCAGTTCGACGAAGCGAACGCCGGCTTCCAGAAAGCGGCGCGCCAGCAGGCATTGCCGGCCGAAGTCGGATTCCTTGCAGACCCCGACCGAGTCGCCTTGTTTGCCGACGCGATAACGATCGAGCGTCGCCTGGGTTTCGCGGCCGAGGTCGAGCAGTTCCGGCGCTTCGGCCTGCATCTGAAAGCCGAGTTCCAACGATTGAATCACGCCGTTGAGGCGGTCGTCGTGCGGACGCTCGGCGAGGTGCCGATGATTGAGTATTTGCACGAAGTCGAGTTGGCGACGCTTGGTCGCCAACGGCAGGTGCTCGCCGACGACGTTGTTGATCGTCGCGGTCGACATATCCTCGCCGTTCACGCCGATCGGCGTACCGGTGTAAATCGACGGCAAGAAGGCGCTCGAATAGACCGAGGTCTTCGAGGTGTTCAGGCTGATGAACGCCGGGAGGTTTTCGTTTTCCGTGCCGAGGCCGTAGCTGATCCACGACCCCAAGCTGGGGCGCTCGCGCAGCCGGTCGCCGGTATGAAGTTGCAGCAGCGATTGCGCGTGGATGCCGGTGTCGGCGTACATGCCGTTGATCACGCACAGGTCGTCGGCGTGCCGCGCGGTTTCCGGCAGCAGATCGGAGACCCAAAGCCCGCTTTGACCGCGTTTGCGGAACGGCGTCACGGAGCCGGGATGCTTCTTCTTCGTGCCGGTCTGCGGCTTGTAGTCGAACGTGTCGAGATGCGCCGGCCCGCCGCTCATGCAGAGAAATACGACGCGTTTGGCGCGCGGCAGGTGCGCCGCCTTACGAGCGGCAAGACTGGGACCGCCGGGCGTCGCCGCGGCGCGAGCTCGCTCGCCTAGCAGCGTCTGCAAGGCCACCTGGCCGAGGCCGAGCGAGGCGGTTTGCAACCATTGTCGTCGGGAAAGGGACATGCGGAAATCTCGCGGCACGGGAGGGCGGCGGCGGAATCGAAACTCAATCGACGTAACGAAACTCGTTGGAAATCAGCAGCGCCTGGCACAGCGCCGACCACGCCTTGTCGGTCGAACGGAGTTCGGCCGCCGCGGCGCTGACAAACTCGACTGCTTGACGACGCTCCTCGTCGCTCGGTTCGCGACCGTAGGCCGCGCTCCACGCGGCGGCGACGCGACTGACGGGGTCGGAACTTTCCTTCGTCACGCGGCGCGCGAAATGCGCGGCCTGCTCGACGACGAACGGGCTGTTGTACAAATGCAACGCTTGGCCCGGGATGGTGCTGATCTCGCGTCGCCCGGCGACCGTCGTGAATTCCGGCAAGTCGAACGCCGCCAACTCGGGCGGGGGCGAACTGCGGAGATAGCAGAGGTACACGCTGCGATGATTGCTCGGCACGTGCAGATTGCCCGCAAGGTTCACCAAAATGTCGCGATGCGCGACCAGCGAGCCGTCGCCCGGCGTGCGGTCGAGCCGGCCGCTCGTCTGCAACATTGCGTCGCGGAGCGCTTCGGCCGTGAGCCGCCGGCGATCGTGCCGCGCAAAGAGCAGGTTCTGCGGATCGGCCGCCAAGAGTTTCGCATCGGCGTCGGCGGCTAGTCGGTAGGTGCGCGTCAACACGATCGTGCGAATCATCCGCTTGATCGACCAACCATCAGCGACGAACCGCGTCGCCAGGTGATCCAACAGTTGCGGATCGGTCGGCCGTTCGCCGTATTGGCCGAAATCGTCGGGAGTGCGCACAAGGCCTTCGCCGAACGCCTGCTGCCAAAGCCGATTGACCAACACGCGCGACGTTAACGGATGGTCGGGCCGCGTCAGCCAGTGCGCCAACTGAAGACGACCGCTTTGCTTAACGTCCGGCGGCGCGACGTCCGCGTCCTGTTGATCAGGCCCGCCGAAGACGACGGCCGACAAGTAGCCGCGCGGCACGACTTCGCCCAAGCTCGAGCCTTCTCCTTTGATATGCACCTTCACGTCGGCCGGCTTCGCCCGATCGCGAACTCCCATCGCCAGCGGCGCGCCGACGGGCCACTTCGACTTCGGAATCGGCTTCGGCTTGCCCGTATTCGATTCGGGCACGAGCACGGTTTCGACGAAGCCCGCCGGCGGCGGACGTTTCGCCGCCGCTTGCAACACATGCAGATCGGTGGCCGGCGCGGTGAGGCCTTCGTGCGCAGCCGTGCCCCACAAGGTTTCTGTGCTCGCAAAGATGCCGGCCATCGCGTAGTAGTCGCGCGTCGGTATCGGGTCGAACTTATGATCGTGGCAACGAGCGCAGCCGATGCCGAGGCCCAAGATGCCGCGGCCGACGAGGTCTAGCTGGTCGGCGACGACGTCCATCTCGAAATTGGTATTCATCGCCTTGGCAGGCTTGGCGCACATCGCCAGGAAGCCGGTCGCCACCAAGCGCCGATCGCGCTCGGCAGGCTTGTCGCTCGGCAACAGATCGCCGGCGATTTGCTCCGTCACAAAACGATCGAACGGCACGTCATCATTGAATGCGGCGATCACATAGTCGCGATAGCGCCAAGCATGTGGAAACGTGGGGTTGCGGCTCAGGCCGTCGTTGCCGTTCGATTCCCCGTAACGGGCGACGTCGAGCCAATAACGCCCCCAATGCTCGCCGAACTGCGGCATCGCCAACAAACGATCGACGTATGCCGCGACGGCGCGATCGCCGTTGCGCCGGTAATCGGCTTCAAAGGCATCAAGCTCCGCAATCGTCGGCGGCAGGCCGACGAGGTCGAACGAGAGACGGCGGGCCAGCACGCGCGGCTCGGCGTCGTGCGTCGGCGTCAGGCCCGCCGCTTCGATCCGACTGAGCACGAAGCGATCGATCGGATCGCGCCCCCAGGCCTTGTTGCGCACGTCGGGCGGCTGCGGGTTCGCGACCGGTTCCAGCGACCAAAGCCGAGGGCCGGGCGAGGCCGGCTGAGTCGTCTTGCCCTTATTTGACGCTGCAACCGTCTTCTTCACGCGCGGGTCGACCGCGCCGCGACGAATCCATTGCTCGAAATCGCCGACGATCGCCGCCGGGAGCGGCTTCTCCGGCGGCATATCCAGCCCGTCGTAGCGCAGCGCTTTGAGAATCAGGCTCTTCTCGGGATGACCGGCGACGAGCGCCGGCCCCGCTTCCCCTCCTTTGAGAATGCCTTCGCGGCTATCGAGTAACAGCTTGCCGCCGATCTCTTCGGCACCGGCCGCATGACACTCGTAGCAATGCTTTACAAGCACCGGTCGAATCTTGCTTTCGAAGAACGCGACGTCGGCGGCCGATTCGCCGGCTCCCCAGGCCGCGCGCGCGAAACCACACAGCAGTAGCGCGACCGCAGAGCGGAGGGAGGCGTGACACATGGAGGGCTGCTCTCGCAGAAGTCAGGCGGGGACCTAAGTATAATCGACCGATGAAGTAAAAACCATTTCAGCCCGCGGCAAACGTCCGACGGAATTCGGCCCGATGGTCGCGAAATGGAATCTCGCAACGGCGCGAATTTGATAGAACTTTGCAAGCCGATCGCGCAGCGCGTCGCATCCGCACGGTCGCTTGGAGAAGAAGGGAAAGCAGGAGCGATTAGCGCGACGCCGGTTTCAAGAACAGTCGCCGCTCGGTCACCTCTTCCACCTTGGCTCGCGAGAAAGCCAAGGGAAAATATGCTCCCTCGCCCCAAGGTCGCAGCAAATCTTCGTAGTTCGCATTGCCGGGACGGCCCGACTGGCCGGGCGCGCTCGTTACCACGCCGCGATCCCAATCCGCGAGATCGAACACCTGCCGGTACGACGCACCGTTGGTCTGCCGAAAGTCGCGACTATGCGTGGCGGCATTCGGCGTCAGGCCGTCGCCCGCCTTGGGCACCGCGGCAAGGTTGAACGCCTCGGCATACGCGGGCCCTAGTCGTGCCAGCGGATGCGTGAAGGCGGCCGTGTGCAACTCGCCCCAAGATCCCTGCTTCGGAAACTCGGGAAACCGTTGCTTGGCCCGCGTAATCGCCGCCGCTAAAGTGCTCGCGAGCATTCGGTCGCGCGCCGCGCGCGGATCGTCGCCGCCGAACCAACCGGCGTCCGACGCTTCGAGGGCTTTGAGCATCGTCGGCACGCCGCCGCGCGAACGAGCGTATTCCAGTAGCGACTTCGGCACGTGCGGTAAGTAGAACGCGTCGCTCAGTTCCTGCAGCCAGAAGCCGTAGAGCACCGCGGCCCGAGAATCGACCGACAACACGCCGTCCCAACCGCGCAACAATTCCAGGCATGCCGGATCGAGGGCCGCCGCCGCCAACGTCGACGCCGCGACGTCGCCGAGCAGGCTTACCATCTTCTGTCCGGGAATCGTCGTCGCGTCTTGCTGGATGCTGCAAAAATCGGCGATGTCGAATTTCGACTTTGTTTCCAAGCGTCGACGAATTTGCTCGAAGCGATATGGCGGCGACCATTCGTAGGAAACGGGGAGTCGATAGCCGGGCGTCAGAATATTGTGGTTGGCCGTGGCGAGATAATGGTTCGCCGGATTGTGCGATTGCGGCAATTCGGCGACGGTGCGAAGCCCGCGCCATTCGTACTTGCCCACGTGACCGGGAACCGGGAGCAAGCCGTCCCAGCCGTCGCGAATCGGCGTCGCTCCGGCGGCGACCCAACCGATGTTTCCGTCGACGTCGGCATGCGTCATGTTCAAGGCCGGAACTTTCCAAGCCGGCAGCGCCTCGACGAATTCCTTCGCGCTCCGCACGCGATCGAGACGCAACGACGCCAAGTACGCGGCCGCGCCCGGCTCCATGCCGACCCAGCGCAGCGCAAACGCGCGGTGACGCTTCTCATCCGTATGAATGATCGGGCCGTGGTGCGTAAAGCGAAGTTCCAGTTCGACCGGCTCGCTTCGTCCCTTCACACGCACTTGCTCGCGGACGATCGTCAGCGGCCGCCAGCGGTCGCCGTCGCGGTACTGCGAGGGGTCGTCGGGATTCGTTTGCTCGACGTACAGATCGGCCTGATCCGTGGTGACGATCGTGAACGCCCAGGCGACGTGATCGTTGTGACCGATGGCGACTCCGGGGAGCGCGGGCTCGCCGGCGCCGATGACGTTCCAGCCCGGCGCATTCAAGTGAACCAAATACCGCAGCGACGGCAGCATCAGCGCGCGATGCGGATCGCCCGCCAGGAGCGGCTTGCCCGATGCCGACAGGGTTCCGTCGACGACCCAATTGTTGCTGCCGCCGGCGTCGGGCTCCCACGGCAGCGGGCTTGTCGCCGCCTCGTAGCCTGCCAACAGCGTGCGATTGATCCCGGCAAGATCGAGTTCCGGCGGCGGGGCAAATGCTCGAATCGGGTCGGTCGGAGCGATCCGCCGAGCGGCCTCCACACCGACGGCGGCGATCAACTCGGCCCGCGCCGCCTCGCTCGCATAGTTGCCGACCATGATCAGCCCCGACATCCGCCCGAGAATATCTTCCGGCCGCCATTTCGCGGGGCGGTATTTCAAGATTCGAAACTCCACGGGCAGGCGTTCCCCCATGGCGTCGATCGCCGCGTTGATGCCGCGCGTAAACGCTTCGGCAATCGAACGCGCGTCGGGCGAGTAGGATGCCCATTCGGCATCCATCGGCCCCCGATACTTCATGAGCCGCGCGAAGCGGTCGGCCGCCAATCCTTTCTCGCCGACGAGTTCGGCCGTTTCTCCCGAGGCGATGCGCCGCCACAAGTCCAGTTGAAACAGCCGATCTTGAGCAACGACGAAGCCTTGCGTGAAAAACAAATCGTCTTGATTGCTGGCATAAATGTGCGCGACGCCCCAACGATCGCGCAACACTTCGACCGGTTCCTTCAAGCCGGGCAAATCGATCTCGCCTTCCAGCGGGGCGGCGACGGCGGCTGCCTGGGCTCGCAGCGACTTCACGGTCGCTTGCGCCTGCGCGAAGTCGGCCGCCGAGAGGCAGAACGCAATCCCTAGCGACGCCCCGACGACGGTCGCAAGCACGTGACGACGATTGAGCGACATAACGCGCCTCTCTTCGGCTACAGTTCGCGGAACGAAGATCTCGCGGCAAATCATAACCGACCCTTCGACGCAATGCTCCTAGGCCGAAGCGCGCCGGCGCCAAAAAGCGTGCGACGAGACCGGTGCCGCTTTGTACAGAATTTGTGTCGGCCGTCGGCGCGCCTTAGAATCCGTCGGCCCGCCGTCGCCACTCCTTCCCGCTACAGGAACGCCTTGATGGAACGCCGCGTCGTCCGCCCTGAGAAGCTCGATCTCGATTCCCCCGGCCGGCGCGATTATTGGGTCGCGCTCGAGCACGACAGTATTTGGGGCGACCATCTGATTCCGCTCACCGTCTTCGTAGGCCCCCAGGCGAAGCCCGGCCAAGGGCTGCTCGCCACCGGCTCGAATCACGGCAACGAGTACGAAGGGCCCGTCGTGCTCAAGCATCTCATGCGAGAAATCCGGCTCGACGACGTCGTCGGGCGCATTATCCTCATTCCCGTCTTGAACCCGGCGGCGTTTCTCGCCGGCACGCGCGAAAGCACGCTCGACGACGGCGTGAATCTCAATCGCGCGTTCGTCGACGGCGCCGGCCGCACGCCCGCCCTCTCCGGCATCACGCATCGCATCGCGGCGTTCGTGCGCGAATACCTGTGGCCGCGCGTGCATGTGGTGCTCGACCTGCACTCCGGCGGCGACGTCGCCCGCTTCGCGATCTGCGCCAACTATCATCCGGTCGACGATCCCGAACTGGCGCACCGCATCGAAGAAACGGCCCGTTGGTTCGGCACACCGGCGCTGATGGTTTATCAGAACCTTACGCCGGGCCTGCTGCCGAGCGAAGCGGAACGGCTGGGGAAAATCACCGTCGGCACGGAACTCGGCTGGGGAAGCGCCGTCGGCACCGAAGGAGTCCGCTACGGCCGGCACGGCGTGCTGGCCGCCGCCATTCACAACGGCCAACTCCGCGGGACGATCGAGAAGATCGCGTACCACAAAGCCGGCACGCAGCGCAAGCTCGAAATGGTCGATCGCGATTGTTTCACCGTCGCGCCGTTTGCCGGGCACTACGAACCGATTCTCGATTGCGGCACGGCGGTGAAGCGCGGCCAGATCGTGGGATACTTGCACGATTTCGATCATATCGACGCCGAACCGTGGCCGGCCGTGGCCGGAGTCGACGGCGTCGTCTTGGCTCAGGCCTGGGTCGCGCGCGTTCCGCGCGGTCAGCACATCGTCGTCGTCGGCCGCGACATCACTTGATTCCAACTCGCCACCGACAACACGCAGCAGCAAGGCGGCGCGTATGACGCTTCGCGGAGCCGACGACGAGCTACAGCCCACGCGCGTGCGCCACGGCGTGCTGGGGCTCGTCTGCTCGTTGTCGATGATCACGTACCTCGATCGCGTCTGCTTCGGCGCCGCGGCGCCGCGCATCGTCGCCGACCTGGGCCTCTCGGGCACCGCCGATTTGAAGTGGGCCTTCACGCTGTTCGCCGTCGCCTACGGGGCCTTCGAGATTCCGGCCGGGCGCTTGGGCGATCGCCTCGGGCCGCGCGGCACGCTGCTGCGCATCGTCTTGTGGTGGTCGGTCTGCACGGCGCTCACCGGCGTCATCGGCATGCGCGTCGCGGGCATTGTCCTTGGCGGGCTCACGTCGTTGATCGTGCTTCGCTTTCTGTTCGGCGCCGGCGAGGCGGGGGCGTACCCCAATATCACGCGGGCCGTGCACAATTGGTTTCCGCCGGCGTTTTGGGAGACTGCCCAAGGCCTGGTTTGGATGTCGGGCCGGCTCATGGGAGGGCTGACGCCGCTCGTTTGGGCCGTGCTTGTGGAAGGAACGCGATACGCCGAGCCGCTTTTAAGCTGGCGCGGCGCGTTTCTGCTGTTCGGCGTCGTCGGGCTCGGCTGGTGCGTTTGCTTTGCCCGCGCGTTTCGTAATCGCCCCGAGGAGCATCCGCATATCAACCGAGCGGAGCTGCGATTGCTGGAACCGCGCATCGCGCCGACCTCGGCCGGCCACGGCGCGATTCCCTGGCGCGCATTGGCGACCAACCGCAGCCTCGCGGCGCTCTGCGTCATGTACATGGGCATCACTTACGGCTGGTATTTCAACATTACGTATCTTGCTTCGTACCTACAGCAGCGCTACCAGCCGCCGCAGGGCGATCTACTGGCCGCCGTGTATCAGGGAGGACCGCTCTGGGTCGGCGCGCTGGGTTGTGCGATGGGGGGAGTGCTCGTTCGCCGGCTGTCGCGCCGGTGCGGCGACCAAGGGCAAGCGCGACGTATCCTCGGCGTGACGGCGCTATTGCTCTGCGCCGGCTGTTGGACCGCGGCGATCTATGCGCCCGACATGCACCTGTTTTTCGTCTGCGTTTCCGCCGGAGCGTTTCTGAACGATCTGACGATGGGGGCCTGTTGGGCGACTTGCCAGGACCTGGGCGGACGACACGCGGGAGTAACCGCGGCGTGGATGAACACGACCGGCACGATCGGCGCGGCGCTCGCCGGTTGGGTGACCGGCACGATCGTGCAGCATGCCCAACAGTCGCATGCCGCGGCGCTGGGTGCGGCGAGCGTCGCCGCGCTGCCCGCCGCGGAACAACACGCGAGCCTGCTCGCAGGGTACGACCAAGTCTTCGTCAGCTACGCCACAGTGTACGCCGTGGCGGCGTTCTGCTGGCTCGGCATCGACCCAAAGCGGAAGATTGAACCGAGCCGTGACGACGAACACGGGCTCGCATAGTCTTCCGCTAGGCGAGAATTTCTTTCACCACGCGGCTCGGTTCGACGCCGGTGAGCCGGAAGTCTAGCCCCGCGTAGGAGAACGTCAGGCGTTCGTGGTCGAGCCCTAGCTGATGGAGAATCGTCGCGTGCAGGTCGCGCACATGCACCGGGTTTTCCACGGCGTGGAAGCCGAGTTCGTCGGTCGCGCCGTAGGTCGTGCCGCCGCGGACGCCGCCGCCGGCGAGCCAAGTCGTAAAGGCCTGCGGATGATGGTCGCGCCCCAGCGAACGGCCGAGCGCCGCGCTGGCCTCGACCATCGGCGTGCGCCCGAACTCGCCGCCCCAGACGACCAATGTATTGTCGAGCAAACCGCGCCGCTTCAAGTCGACGAGCAGTGCCGTGCAAGCCTGATCCGAATCGGCGCAGTTCCGTTTGACGTTTCCTTCGACGTCGGTATGCGCGTCCCAGCCTTCTTTGAAGAGCGTGATGAACCGAACCCCGCGCTCCACCATGCGGCGCGCAAGCAAGCAATTTCGCGCGAACGAAGGCTTCACCGGATCCGCTCCGTAGAGCTTCAGCGTTTCTTCGGTTTCGCTTTTCAAATCGGTGAGTTCCGGCGCCGAGCTTTGCAGCCGGAACGCCATTTCATAGGCGGCGATGCGCGTTTCGATCTCGGGATCGTGCCGGCGGGCGAGTTCCGCGCGATTGAGCTTCCCGAGCAGATCGAGCGTGCGACGCTGGGCGCCGGCGTCGATGTCCGGCGGATTCGAGGCGTGCAAGATCGGATCGCCCGAATCGCGAA
>CAZWDN010000077.1:0-17878 GCA_964633125.1 uncultured Pirellula sp.
TCGATGGTGACGTACGGCGGGACGTCTTTGATGACGCGGGCCGTACCGCCGACCATGCATTGCCGACCGATGCGGCAGAACTGATGTACGGCGACGCCCCCGGAGATGAACGCTCGATCGTCAACCGTGACGTGCCCTCCGAGCATCGTGTTGTTGGCGATGATCACGTTGTTGCCGACGATGCAATCGTGGGCGACGTGGGCATTGACCATGAAGAAGTTGTTGTCGCCGACAATCGTAGCGGTGCCGGCGTGCATGCTGCGATGCAAGGTCGTGTATTCGCGGAAAGTGTTTCCGGAGCCGATCGTCAGGCCGCCGTCGAACGCGCGGGCCTGAATGTGCTGCGGCAATGCGCCAAGCACGGACGATTCGGAAATACGGTTGTCGTCGCCCAGAGTGACGCCGCGCCGAATGACGACATGGCTATCGAGAACACACCGATCTCCCATCACGACGTCCTGCTCAATGACGCAGAACGGGCCGACTTCGCAATCCCGCCCCAATCGGGCGGTAGGATGGACGACGGCAAGGGGATGAATACCCACGTGCACTTCCTTGTGCTTTGGGATGTTCCGGCACCGACACGGCAGTTTCTCACCACAAGAGACGCCGGACGGTGCGGCAAAATGCAGAGGCGTGCTCGCGCCGCCTCGACACTACCGCTGCCAAGATTGGGTTATCGGTCGCGAGAACAGTACCGTCGCAACCCGTTTTGACGCAAGGTGAAAATTTGCAGTTCGTTGCGGCGATCCGGCCCCTAACAAGACGGACGCGGCGGCGATAAAATAACTCCAACGTCCGGATAATACGCCCAACTTCCCGTTATTGCCGCTCCGAGGATCGCCGTGCCCACGAACGCCGAAATGTACGATGCCGCCGCCAAATTGAAGGACGAAGGCAAATTGGAGGAAGCTGTCGCAAAACTGCAAGAACTGCTAGCAGCGTCGCCCGGCTATGCCTTGGCCCATTCCGCGCTGTCGGTCTATCTGGGTCGCCTGGGGCGACACTCGGAAGCGGTCGTACATGCACGCAAGGTTTGCGAACTCGAGCCGAACGATCCGCGGAGCTATATCTCAATGAGCATGGTCTGCGTGAAAGCCGGCATGATCGAAGAAGCCGAGAACGCCAAGGCCCGCGCCGCCATGCTGCAAATGCAAGGGCGAATCTAAGACCGCCGGCGCGTTGATGGCGGTTAGAGCATGCGTATGCCGCGGTCGTCGATCGCATACGGGCGGATCTCGTCGCTACATGCACTGCCGCGATGCTTGGCCACGTGCAATGCGCGGCCGATGCGACCGTCGGGAGACTGCACCTTGCCGAGGAAGATGATCGTATTGGCGTTGGCCAGGATGTCCCCTTCGTCGAGCGGTCGCTCCAGAAGTTGGTGCAACATCGTCTCGGCCGACGTGTAAAGCAGCATGCACCCGATCGACTTCGGATCGTACTGCACGCGCGCGATCTCCGCTTCTCGGGCGCGGTAGTGTTCGCGGAACAAGTCGCGGGCGACCCACTGAGGGTCTTTCCGGAGGATTTGCTGGTAAACGTACTCGAAAAGCTCCAGTTGAATTGACTCGCGTTTGCGATCGAGCGGTTCGATGCCGTCGACGACGGCGCGTCGGCAGCCGCCGGCGAAATTGCCGTAGAAGAAGCCGATTGCGGTGCCGAGTTTGCGCGCAAGCGCGGCCTGCCACTCTTGGTACTCTTCAAAACTCAGGTCGCCGCGAACGACGCGCTTGCCCGTGTAGCGAAAGATATTGAGGTAGTCGCCGTACGCTTGCTCCGGCCCGAAGAAGTCCGCCAAGTCGGGTGAGGCTTCCGGATCGGCCGTGACGAGCGTGCGGCCGAACATTCGCGTCGCGTAGTCGGCGTGGTTTTGCGGGTCGCCGCGCGACGTCATGTCGAAAATGATGCCGGGGCGTGATTCTTGGCTGCGTCCGGCCTCGGCGAATTGCAGCCCGAGTTGCGTCTTGCCGATGCCGGTCGCGCCGACGACGACGGTCAGCGTACCGGGCAGCAATCCGCCGCCGAGCATTTCATCGAGACCTGCCGCGCCGGTAGATTGACGCGCGAGGGATTGTGCGGCGGGCGACGCGGAAATCATGCAGACGATCTCTCAACCGGCTAGGCAAATTGAAAAGACGCAGGACGCAACAAACGGCAGAGGAGGTCAATAAGTGAGCCGACGATCGCGGGCTATCACTTGCCAGGTTCCGTCGACCCGACCATTGCGAACCGTGTGGGCCTCACGATGCAGGGCCACGGTCGGGCAGATGTGATTCGGCACTCCATAGACCACGTCGCCGACGGAATAGTTCGCAGCGGCGGGCGTTTCAATCGTGAGATGCTCCTCCCACTGCCCCAGCACGGTTACGTCCGGGATATCGAGCAGTTGAACGCGTAACGTCGGGTTGTCCGGCGACACGGACTTGTATCCCAGGTCGATGCAAAGGCGACCGGCGCCCGGTTTACTGACGACGCGTCCCATGAGCAGAGCCGCATACTCGTACTGGAGGTCGGGAAATTTCGTGGCATAGCTCACGTCGAAGAAGACGCAGGTGCCGGGACTGCAATCGCGATCTTCGTGCAAAGCATGCACCGGAAACGACGGCGTGCCGCCGCAGATCGGCCGCTTCATCGGGACGCCGGCCGCGTGAATACGCCGGGCCAGCGCCGATACGGCGGCAAACGAATCTTCCCCCTTGGCGATACGTTCGGCCAGCACTTGTTCGCGCACGTGTCCGTCGTAGACGTGCAGCCCGCCGGGCGTGGTGCCGGGCAATTCCTGCAAGCGGCGATACAATTCGACGGCCCGCTCATCCGGGGCGATACCGGAGCGATGCTGGCCGACGTCGAGATCGAGCCAGACTTCGATTTTGCGTCCGGCCTGGGCGAAGGCGGTGGAAAGCTGCAGGATGTTTCCTTCGTCGTCGGCGAGCACGGCAAAATGCGTAGCGGGAAATGCCGCCGCCAGCCGAACCAAACGGTCGACGTTCGGTCCCACTTGGGGAAAGCTTAGGAGGACGTCGGCGGCGCCGGCCGCGGCGCACATTTCGGCTTCGGCGATCGTGGCCGCCTTGAATTTGCGGATACCCGCGTCGAGCTTCATGCGCACGACTTCCGACATTTTGTGCGTCTTCACGTGAGGCCGTAGCCGCTCCGTGCCGCCGGCCGCGTCGATCATCCGCCCGATATTCCGCTGCACGCGGTCGGGGTATACCAGCAACGCCGGCGAGGGGATTTCCGCGTGGTTCTCGACGACGTACCAAGGCTGCGACATTTCGTGGTTTCCTGCTGGTTCAGGCGAGGGTTGGACGAGCGGCGGTGCAATCCGGGCGGGGTGCAAGCGGCGGCGGGGTCACACAATCGTAGAGGAGCGACCGCTTTCCCGCAAAGCTTCGGAGCGATTTTGCCGATTATCACAACTGCGAGGCTTACGCAGACTTTTCCGCGCCGTCGAGGATCCCCCGCATGTCGATTCGCCCATTTTTCCTGGCAACCATCTTCGCTTGCGCCGGTTTGCAACTAGGTTTCGAAATCGGCGCGGCGGAGACCGCCTACGACGGGACGTCGCCCGCCGCGACGCATTCCCGTTCGTCGGCGCCCAAGCGATTGCCGAGCAGCACGCTTTCAGCGCTCGGAACCGCCACGCGCGTGGCACAGATTGACGACGCCTTCCCCGCCACCAACGATCCGGGCAGTATCCGCCCACAAGCGAAGGCAACGGCCGTGAGCCGTACTCGGCAATCTCGCGCAGCAGTTGCGCCGTCGTCCGCGGCCTTGGCCGTGGTCAACGCCGCGGAGCCGCGTCCGGCCGCTCCGGCAATGAAACCGTTCGTCGATTCGCAAGTTATGGCCGCCTCGTACTCCGCACCCATTCACTCGGCCGAACCGACCACCCTGCCCCGAATCGAGACCGCTCAGAATTCCGAAAACCCCTTGCGAAATACGGTATCGACGAGTGCCCCCTCGCGCATCACGACTTTAGGACCTTCTTCGCAGAACACGAGCAATCCCCTGCGTTAGTCAGTCATCCTCAGCGACGCCGAAAACTCGAGCGCTCTCGTTGCCTCACTTAGAGCAATCACCAAAGCAAAGAGCCCGACCGATTTCTCGGCCGGGCTCTTGTATTTTGTCGGACTAAACTACCCGAGGAACAAATTCCTACGGGTTGATTTCCGAATCGTTCAATTGGTACTGCCGCAACACCGGATCGCATTGCGTGTTGGTACCGGGCAGCTTCATTTGCATGTCTTCCGACGACATCAACTTAGCAAACACGAAGTAAGCCACGTTGTCGCGAAGGAACTGCACGTTCTGACCGACGTACGCAATGTTCACGCCTTGCGGGTGACGAGCCGACGGACGGCAGAAGGTATAGTCGAGCCCGTCGCCTCGGCCGATTGCCGAGTTGATCCGGAAGTTGTCGACGTCGGAAGAACCCGAGTTGCCGCCGGAACTTCCACCGGAGCTACCGCCCGACGAACCGCCGCCGGAAGACGAGCTGAGAACCGGGTCCATCGTCGGCGGCGTGGCCGTCGTGTTCGTCACGGGGCCGGGCGCGTAGATGCAACCCGTCGTCACTTCCGCGTTGGTAAACGTCGTACCGCCGGGGCCGTTGGAGTCAAACGTGTAGTTCTCCGCATCGACGTTTTCCGTCAACAGGATCGTCTTATCCTTCGGATCGCGGCAAAGTTCCATACGCATGTAGACCATCGGGCCGCGCGAGGTGTTCGACGTCTTGATATTCGGATCATCGGAATAGTTATCAAAGAACATTCCGTTGGCTTGCCAATCGCGCGGCATGCCCTTCGAGGCGGCTTGAGCGTTGCTGCCGCTACCGCTTTGCGCCGTCGCCGGCTTCGAGCTTACCAAATCCTGTTGTCCCGTATTCACGACGTAGCTGATCGGCGTGCCGGATTTTTGCGAAGCCGGATCGCTGGGACAGATGAAGAGGTCGACGTAGAGTTGCGTACTGACGAGGAAGTTCTGCTGGTTGCCCGTGCTGCTGCCGCCGCTTCCGGCGTTGGGATCCGTGAGATCCTTCTGCCATTGTTCGTAAGTCGACTGGCGATCGATGTCACTCAAGATTTCGACGGCCCAGCTGACCGGCGTATTCACTTGCGTGATCGGATCCTTGTACGGCAAGCCGCGTTTAGTCTTGAGCATGTTCATATAGCCGGGCAGTCGACCGCCGTTGCGGTTGCCGTAGCTAAACAAGGCTTTCGCCAAGTTGCTCATGTTGTTGCGGCAAGTGTTTTGAAAACCGGTCTCGCGCGCTTGCTGAATTGCAGGCAGCAACATCGCCATGAGCATGCCGATGATGCTGATAACCACCAACAATTCGACGAGCGTAAAACCACGCGTGGCTTTTCCCAACCGAGAACTACCGCGCACCAGAGAAGCGGCGCGCCGCACGACGAATGGTGCGGTTCTGATCCTCAAAGACATGTAAAACTCCTGTAGCGTAGGCAAACCCCTCAGGCCCCGGCCCATCGATTCAGTCTATAGATGTCGCGAAAAGCCGGCTAGGAAATTCCTGCGATTTTGTCGGGTCTTACATTGGCGCAACCCCCTACCACCCATAAGGTTTGCTCGCCAAGATTAAGTGCGTCGCGTTGACGCTCCATGAGCGTTGGGTTAGGCTCAGCGATAAGTCCAGTGCTGGTGGCCGCCGGAGACTCACTCCGTCGGCAAACAGGGAATACCGGTGCAAATCCGGAACGGCCCCGCCGCTGTAACCGAGCGAATTAAGAGAGCTTTCCCTTTCGTAGGCCATTGTCGAATCGGGGCTGACGCCCGTTCGACGAGAAGGCCGGAAGAGCTCGATGCTCGGAAGTCAGAAGACCTACCAGCACACACAATTGCGACGTCGATTGCTCGGGACAATCGCACGCCCTACGATCGGTCTCGGCTCGCTTCGTTACGTCGCCGTCGCCTTGAACGCACCTCTCGGCTGCGTCCGGTGAAACGTCGAAACACGCAAGCTGCCAAGCCGGTCGCCCAACTGTCTATGTCGACGGCTTCACACGACCGCTGCAGGCCTGCGCATTTAGAATGCACGGACGATACGTCCGTTTTGGCCGGTGCAATCGTGTCGACGACTGCCCGCAAACCGGCCGCGAAGGTCGAGATTCCGGGCGCAAACGATTATCCCGCGATTTCCGTCGCGGAAGAGCATCGATTCTCGCGGCGACGCTGGCGGTCACGTGCCGTCGGCGCCGGATCGACCAGCATCGTCCTGCATGCCGGGGTTCTCCTCGCCGCCTGGCAAGTTCTTGCCCCGTCGGCCGCGCATTGGAAGCTGCATTTGGAACGCGGGCGAAGCAGCGTTTCGCTACAAGCCTCGATTGCAGCGAGCCCGTCGTCGATGCGCGAGCCCGATATTCGCGTACCGCCGCAACCGCCAACCCCGCCCCCTCGGAAATCATCCGCGCCGCAAGTCCCCCTGACGCTTGATACGAAGGCATCCTTCACCGCTCCGCGTCCGGACAAGCCGGAAGCAACAATTCCGGAAACCGCAACGGCGCAAGCGGCGCATCCCGAAGTTTTGCGAAAGCACCTCGCAGCCGAAGCAGTCGATTTTGAAAGTAACGAAGCCGAACTCCGACCGCCGACCGTCCGTCGCAAGAGCCCCGCGCAAATGCCGTTGGAAATGGTCGCCGTCGAGGCTTCGAGCGCCGCTTCGCCGGGCGCGGCCGCGTCGTCCGGTGCGGATGCCGCCGTTCCACCCAGTGACGTCTTTCGCGTGCTTCCCAAGTATCCGGCGGAATCTTACGCGGCGGGCGAAGAGGGCGTCGTCGTGCTTTGGGTACGAGTCGACGACGAGGGCGTCGTCCTGGCTACCGGCGTGAGAAACTCCAGCGGCTACCCCAGGCTCGACGCCGCCGCCGTCGCCGCCATGCGACAATGGCGCTTCGCTCCGGCAACCCCCGGTGACCGATCGCGCGCCACGGTATTCAAGTCGTCGCTGACGTTTACGATACCAAAGTCGAAATAGTCGGCATGGCGTCGCCGTAACAAGGATTTGCTAAGTCCGACGTTGCCGGCTGCCGGCTCGCTTGAGGGCCGCCGGATAGAGCAATCCGGCGAAACTCATCGCAACGGCATCAACCATCCACGGCGCGCGACTCATCTCCGTAAACCAAGGGGCAATCGACAGGTGAACCGACACGCCCAGGAAGAACACAATGAGCAAATACCCCAAGAAAGAATCGGTCAACTTAAGTGGCCGATAGGGCGTATCCGTCGGATCGAGTTGCAGCGAAAACTTTGCGGCGGCGAGGCTTAGGCGAACATACATCGTGGCTACGGCGGTACAAATCGCCAGGAACAGTCCCGCGTAAATTCTCGGCCCGTAAGTCTCGATGTCGGACGCTGCGAGGTCCGCGGTGTCGATGCCGATCTTCCCGAAGCCGACGATGTTTTCCAGAGTGGAAAAGAGCATCAGACCGGCAAAACCGTTTAGCGCAATCATATCGTGGTTAACGTCGCTGCGACTTTCCGCCCAGTGTTCTTCCAATTCTTCATGCGTAACCGGCTCGACGCAAGCACTGCGAATCGCCGACTGAGCAAATCGCGACGCTTTGGCATGAAACCGTGCGAATAACAATCCGCAAACCATAAAGACGCCGCAACCGGCGACGACCGACACGAATCGCGTTTGGTGCAGCGCCAAGGCGAGCACGACCGTCTCGCCCGCCGCCAGCAGGTTCATGAGCCAAACGAGCGAGGCCGAAACCCCCAGCCAATTCAACCTTGCAGCGCGCGCAGGATCGGCCGGACGACCCAACGTGCGTTCGATGTGGGCGTAAAACACGCCGTTAATGGTCATGCCCGCATGTAGCTTGGCCACGCGCAACACCAAAATGACGCACGGCACCAATACGAGTAACGCATGTGCCGCAAATGCATGGTGCTCCACACTTCGGAAGGCCCGCGGAAGTTCGCCGTCGAGCACCTTTTGTAGGAACAGGCTCATGGCGGCGAACATCGAGCCGAGAAAGATCAAGAGCTCGCGCCGGCGCGCGACGATACTCCGAATCTCCCTACTTACCGTCGTAAAGTCGAGCACCAGTTCCGGCATGGCAAACCTCGGGCGAACGACGACGTTGGGGATGCACTTCTAAACAGGAAACGACTTGCCGGGTCGAAGTTCGCAAAGTACGCCGTCGACGAGCGTCTTCCAAATCGCGGCGAATACAACTTCGGGCGTACCGTTGCCGTCGATGATGCGAAACGTCGGGTCGGTGGCGGCCGTTTCCAAGAACACTTTGCGAATCGCCTGGAGTGCATCAAGGCGTTCAAACGTGTTCGGCACATCGCCGCGCGATTGTTCGATCCGGCGCAGCGCTGTTTGCGGGTCGAAATCGACAAGCAACACCACATCCGGCTTGGGGGCGAATTTCTCATTGTCGCGACGGATTTGCGCCACGTCGGCGCCGCGAACGCCTTGGTAAGCCATCGTCGAAAAGTAGTACCGATCTAGAACCACTATGGCGCCGCGCGCGAGCGCCGGCGCGATGAGGTCGCGAACATGTTCACGGCGGTCTTCCAAAAACGCCGCGAGTTCCTCATCGAGGCTCATCCGACCCGTGGTTTGCGATTCACGCAGCTTCCTTCCCCAAGGGCCGTCGGTCGGCTCGCGCGAGAGGACGACATCTTCTCCGGCGGCCCTTAACGCCTCGCCCACTCGTCGAACCTGCGTGCTTTTACCGGCCCCGTCGATTCCTTCGACGACGATGAGAATTCCGGACGACGACTGCGGTGTGGGTTGCGACATGTCGCGATCTTACAGGCGTCGACACAAGCTTGCAATTTGACCGCCGTAGGCGTTTCGACGTCGATCGGTCTTTGCTAAGCTTCGGACGGTTCCCTTTCGTCATGGCCGCAACCGATCGACAGACCTTCGATGGCATCTGATTCGTCACCACTTTGGCTTAACGATTGCTTGATTCGGCATGCCCAAACCCTGCTCGATAGCTTCGCCGCGCGCGTCGGACGTGAACTAATCGCGCGCGACGGCGATCCCCGAGACCAAGCCGACCGACTATTCCACGCGTCGCAGGTCGTCGTTTCACACGGCACGGAAGCCGATCCGGTGCTCAACTACGGAAATCGCGCCGCCCTAGAACTCTGGGAGACCGATTTCACCACGCTTACGCAGATGCCGAGCCGGCTGACGGCCGAGCCCATGCATCGCGACGAACGCGCCCGACTGCTCGAACGAACAGCCCGCGACGGCTTCGTCGACGACTATCGAGGAATTCGCATCTCCAGCCGGGGGCGGCGGTTTCTGATCGATCGGGCCATCGTCTGGAACCTCGAGTCGCCCGACGGCCGGCCGCTCGGACAGGCCGCGACGTTCGACCACTGGACGATGCTCTAGCCGTCGATGCTCTAGGTAGGCCGAGTAGCCGCTGACGGATAGAGAAGACTTAATCCCTGCGGAGACTTTGCGCAATCGGCAAAGTCGAAGCCGGCGAACGAATAGCCGTCAAAACCGGCACAATCGCGGCAATCATGCTCATGCATGCAAACCGCATGAGCCGAATCCAACAAGGTGTCGATTGTGTCAGGCTCCCGGATTTCAGGGAAGCGAAGTGTAAGTCCGTTTCACGGCGTCGTACCGCCGGCACGGATGGAATCTTCCGCCGCCCCGCGACTGTAACGGTGACGAAGACCACATAACCACTGGCCTGCGAAAGCGGGTCGGGAAGGGTGGTCGGAGGACGACCCGAAGCCAGGATATCTGGTCCGCGCGAGCATTCCCTTTGCTTCTTCCTCGCGGAAGAGAGGAGCAAATGTATGGTTCGCATCTTGCGCCGACTCGGCTATGCCGGGTTGCAACGCGCGGCGTTTTCGCTCGCCCTCGTGTTTCTCCAGGCCGACTTTTCGGCTTGCCGAGCTCAACAAGCGGCGCTCAATGCGCCGCCCCCTTCTACCGCGCCAAGCGGCGATCTGCCCGAAGGACCCGGCGCGACAATCGTCGGAGCACTCGAAGAGGGCGTCGGTTCGCAAGGCTCGGTGGTCTCCGGCAATACGGTTCTTTCCAGCCCCAACCTCACGGCGACGCCCCTGAATCAGACGGCCAGTTCCGTCACCGTCATCACCGCGGAACAGATCCAACAGCGCGGGCAGGTCAACGTCGCCGAAGTCTTGCGCGGGGTACCGGGGCTCGACGTCGTGCGCAACAGCACTCCCGGAAGTCCGACGAGCGTGTTCCTGCGCGGCGCCCCCAATGAGCACACCAAGGTACTCATCGACGGCATTCCGGCAAACGACCCGCTCAGCGTCGGCCGCGGCTTCGACTTCTCGAATCTGTCCGTCGACAACATTGAGAAGATCGAAATCATTCGCGGCCCGCAAAGCGTGCTTTACGGCAGCGATGCGATCGGCGGCGTGATCCTGATCACCACGCGGAAGGGCCAGGGACAAATGTCGGGCCGCGCCGGCGCCTGGGGCGGTAGCTTCTCAACGTTCAACTCCGCGGCGAACGCCGGCGGTTCGAGCGGACCGATCTACTACTCCACGGGCGGTTCGTACTTCGACAGCAACGGCTTCTCCGCCGCCGACCGTCGTTTGCCGGGCAACGTCGAAGACGACGGCTTCCAACTCGGCACCTTCTCGACGCGGGCCGGTTGGCAACCGAGCGAGAACGTCAACGTCGACTTCGTGCTGCGCTACAACCAAGGCCACGTCGACACCGACAACGGACGTGGCGCCTTTCGTGACGACCCGAACAACTCGGACACGATCCAGCAGACGGTCGCCGGCGTCCGCATCCGCACGCGCAACGAAGAGGGCTGGTACGAACAGCAACTCGCCTACTATGTGAGCGACGTCCTGCGCGGGTCGCGTTTCGTGCCGGATGCCGTCAACCTGTTCCCGTTCTTCTCGCACTATAGCGGCAACACGCAACAGATCGATTGGCGCAACACGTTCCACCTGTTCGACACCGACTGGTTCGGCACCAGCACGACCGTCGGCGCGATGTATCAAACGGAATTGGGTTCGGCCGTCGAAGGCTTCGACATCGTGCCGCGTTCGTCGCTCGACGACGGCGCCGTCTACGGCGAACAGCAAACCCGCATCGGCGAGAGTTGGTATACCACGGCAGGCGTTCGCAGCGACCATTACAACGCCTACGGCGCCAACGATACCTATCGCTTCACGAGTCTGTACCGCGTACCGGGCTTAAACACCGGCATCCGCGGCACGATCGGCACCGGATTTCGGGCGCCGAGCTTGTACCAGCGGTTCTCGATTTACGGCAACCCCGGCATCCTGCCCGAACGGAGCAAGGGTTGGGACTTCGGCATCGAGCAACCGATGTTCGACGGCAATCTGGTCCCGAGCGTCACCTACTTCCGCAACGATTTCACGAACCTCATCGACTTCGATTTCAACGCCGGCCCGATCGTGTTCGGCTTTCCGACGGGTCAGTACTACAACGCCTTCCAAGCGCGCACGACCGGCATCGAATTCTCTACGCTGTTCGTACTCGACGACCGTACGACGCTCACTACATCGTACACCTACATGGAAACGCACGCTCCGAGCATCGTCGCGCCGCCGCCCATCGGTTCGGACGCCCCGCTGCTGCGGCGACCGAACAACAAGCTCGGCGTGCAATTCAATCGCCGCATTTTCAACAACCGCGCCGCCTGGAACGTCGGCGTCATCTACGTCGGCACGCGTGACGACGCGGATACCAACTTTCCCGCCTCGCGTGTGAAGTTGCCGAGCTATACCGTCGTCAATACGGCGATCACGTACGACCTTACGCGGCAAATCCAACTGACCGGTCGCATCGACAACGTTTTCAACGAGCGCTACCAAGAGGTGTTCGGCTACGGCACCGCCCCGCTCTCCGGCTATGCGGGCGCCGCCGTACGCTGGTGACTTCTCCCAAGCAACATTGTTTTGCAACGGCCCGGGGAATCAATTCTCCCGGGCCGTTTGCGTTTCCGCTACGCCAGTATCTCCCGCACCACGCGGCCGTCGGCCACCAGCGGCAACGGGCGACCAAGCTTATCTCGCAACATCTGTTCGGTATCGACGCCGAGCAAGTGGTACATCGTCGTGAGGATGTCTTTCGGCGAGACCGGATCGGCGGCGACGTCGCTCGCATGGCGATCGGTGCGGCCGTACACATGGCCCCGTTTGAATCCGCCGCCGGCGAAGAGTCCGCTGTAGGCGCGCGACCAATGCCCGCGTCCGCCGCCGCGCACGTTGTCGAGGCGCGGAGTTCGTCCATGTTCGCTGATGCAAGCGACGAGCGTCGAATCGAGCATGCCGCGATCTTCCAGATCGACGATCAGCGACGAGAAGGCCGCGTCGAGGCCCGGCAGGAGTTCTTGCTTGAGGCGATCGTAATGGTCGAAATGCGTGTCCCAGGCGCTGTTGGCGGTGCCGTATTCGTCCCAGAACACGGTGACGACGCGGCAGCCGGCCTCGATCATCCGCCGAGCCGCCAAAGTCGCCTGGCCGAATAGATTCATGCCGTACGCTTCCCGGCGCGTACGCGGCTCGCGCTGCAAATCCAAGGCGTTGCGCACATGCTCCGAGCCGACCAGTGAGAACGCCAACTCGCGAAACCGGTTCCGGGCTTGTACGCCGGATGCTTCCCCAAGTTCGCGGCGCGCCGCTTCCAATTGATCGAGCAAGCTACGGCGCGTATCGAGCCGGTCGAGCGTAACGTCGGCAGGCGAGTCGGCGGCGGTCGACAGATAGAACCGGCCGCCGTCTTCGATGCCCCCAAACGGATCGCGCACGATCTGATCGTCGCCGCCGCGCCAGCGCGGAATGCCGCGAGTCGCCGCGCCGTCGAACTCCGTGCAAACCGGATCGTACGTGCGGCCGAGAAATCCGCCGTACGGCCCGCCGCGCGTAAATTCTTTGCTATGCGCGCTGAACGGAAACGGCATGACGACGTTGCGCGGCACTTGCACTTGCGGCTTCGGTGCGGATTGGCGCTCTTCGAGATATTCCAGCACCGACCCGAGATACGGCCAATGGCGCGTATCGTAGGGGTTCAATTCCATCGGGATGTCGACATGCGGCACGCCGGTCAGCGCGTAGGCGGCCGAGTGGATGTTGTACGGATGCGTCATCGAGCGCACGAGCGACGTGCGATCGAGCAAGCCCGCAATCCGCGGCAAGTGCTCGCTGATGCGCACGCCGGGAATCGCCGTCGCGCGGGTCCCGAAGTCGCCGCGAATCTCGACGGGAGCGTCCGGCTTGGGATCGAACAACTCCAGTTGGCTGGGAGCGCCGTAGAGGTAGAGAATGATGCACGCCTTCGCCTGACCGAATCCGCCGCCCGCTTGAGCCGCGGCGGTCGCGGCGCGTGTCGCCCGTTCCCCCGGCAAACCGGCCGCGGATAGTCCCAGCAAACTGGAACCGCCGAGTTGCAACAAGTCGCGGCGCGAAACGCCGTCGCAGGCTTGCTTCGTCGATCCAAGGATTCGCAACATGGCAACACTCGCCGGAGGGCCGGGGCGATCAAAAGGCGGGACGTGTTAGGATATCAGAACCGTCGAACGACCCCAAGCTTTTCTCGACTTGCATCAGCCATGCGATAGAATACGGCGGTTACGCCAAGTTCGGACATTCGCGAAGGCTGAGGATGGCAACCATGCGTCGCATCGTGCTTCCGTTCGGACTTGCCCTGGTCGCCGTGTCGCTGCTTGCCGCGTCTCTGCGTAGCGCGGAGCCGGCGACCAGCGCGGCCTTGCGAGGTTCGCTGCAAGCGTTGTTTGCCGAGTCGTGGGACAAGTCGGCCGACGGCATGTCCGCCGCCGAACGAAACCACCGTGCCGCACGCGCGGCGTCGGCTTCCGATCCGCGCGTCGACTTCTCGCTCGCGCTCGTGCAATGGCGGTACCTGCGCTACACCGACGCCTTGCGCACGCTCGAGCAGGTCGCGCAATCGTCGCCGGACTATTTGCCCGCCGCCCAGGCGCGCATCTACCTGCTCGTCTTGATGAAGAAGCACTCGACCGCCGTCGCGCAGATGGAAGCGTTGAACGAACAGATCGCGAAAATACCGGCCGGTCCGGAGCATGCCGCCAAGCGCCGCGAAGCGGTGGAGTTCATGGGCCGGCTGTTCGGCTACTACGAAGGTCCGGCCGCCGCTTTGATTTCGCAGGCCACGGTCGCCGACGTGCGCCGCCGCGTTTTGGAGCCGCTCGCCACGGATGATCGCGAGGCTTTTGCCGCCGCCTTCGGCAGCGTGCGCGACCGGTTCGCCCAACTCGACGACGACAAACGCCGCACGCAGGCCGACGCCAAAGACGAACAACTGCGGCAAAAGGAACTCGATCTGCAACGCCTCGCGGCCGAACGAGCCGTTGTCGACGCCGACAAACAATCGGTGCAGCAACAGGCCGACGAAGCCCAGAAGGTCGCCCGCGGTGAGATCGACAAGCTTGACGCCCAAATCGCGCCGCTCGAAGCCGACTACGCCCGCATCAACGCCCAAGGCGCGGGACTTCGCAATCAGCTCGCGCAACTCGACCTCACCATCGCCGATCTGCTGGCGAGGGCCGACGCCGCGGACGATCCCAACGAGAAAGACGCCCTCATCGCCCGCTCGAATTTCTTCGCGATTCAGGCCCGCCGCGTCCAAATCGACTACCAGGCGCTCGACAACGTCGCCGCCCAAATCGTCGGCCGACGCAACGCCTTGCTCCAACAGCGCGGCCAAATCGTCGGGCGCTACGAGGCCGAAGCCAAGCGGCTCGGCGTGCAAGCCGCGAAGCTCGGCCGGAACGAACAGCGCATCAGCGTCGAGCAAAAAAAGACCCTCAAAACACCGACCGGCCTCTCGCCGCAAGTTCAGGACAAAGCCGCGACGGCGGCCTCGATCACGACCTACGTCGAGTTGCCGCTCGAACGCGAGCGATTGCGAATCCTCGCCTCGTTGAAATGAGCTTGCCGTACGCCGCATGTTAGCCGGGAACCTTGCGGCACGCCGCGGCTAAGAGTTCCAACATGCGAACAACTTCCGCAGGCGTGACGCAGAGCGCCGGGCAAATGCGAATGCCCGCCGGGCCGCAGCCGAGCAAGAGCAGCCCGAGGTGAAAAGCCGCTTGAATCACGGCGTCACGACGCTTTCCGCTCGGCTCGCCCGCTGCCGTTACGTCGACCGCCTGCATCAGTCCGAGGCCGCGCGCGTTCACGAGCCCCAGCGACGCGTCGGCCGCCAGGCGTTTCGTCCCGTCACCAATCTCGTCTCCGAGCGCCGCGGCGTTGCCCAGATACTCGCGCTCGACGAGGTCGAGCGTCGCCAATGCCGCGCGACAGCAAACCGGATTGCCGCCGAACGTCGAAGCATGGCTCCCCGGCGGCCAAGTCATGTGCTCCGCCTTGGCGACGATCGCCCCGAGCGGCAGGCCGCTGGCGATGCCCTTGGCAATGCAAATGATGTCCGGAACGACGCCGAAGTGTTCGACGGCGAACATCCGCCCGGTCCGACCGATGCCCGATTGAATCTCGTCGACGACCAACAGAATGCCGTATCGATCGCACACCTCGCGCAGCATCGGCAGGAAGCCGGGCGAGGGGACGCGATAGCCCCCCTCGCCTTGAATCGGTTCGACGAAGATCGCCGCCGTTTCATCGGCGGGACAGCAGGTGGCGAACTGTTCTTCGATCTCGGCTCGGGTGCAATCGAAATGCACCCGATGGATGCCCGGCACCATCGGCCCGAACCCGCGCTGATGGTAGGCCTTCGAGCCGCCGAGCGACATCGCGCCGTAGGTGCGGCCGTGAAACGCGCCGTAGAACGACAGGATGCGTTGCCGGCCGGTGCGGAACCGCGCCAACTTCAGCGCCGCCTCGACCGCTTCCGCGCCGCTATTGCCGAAAAACACCCGTTTCGGTCCGCTTCCAGGAGCGAGGGCCGCTAGGCGTTCGGCGAGTTCGATTTCCGGGCCGTAATAAAAATCGGTGCCGGACATATGGATCAGTTGGGCCGCTTGGTCGGCGATGGCCGCCGCCACGGCTGGATGCGCGTGCCCCGTCGCCGTCACCGCGATGCCCGAGGTGAAATCGAGGAACAGGTTGCCGTCGACGTCTTCCAATGTGCAGCCCGATCCGCGCGCCGCCACCAGCGGATAGATACGCGTATACGACTGCGAGACCACCTGCTCGTCGCGCGCAATCCACGCGGCCGCTTTCGGACCGGGAAGGGGCGTGATCAAATGCGGCGCTTGAGAACCGGCAAGCGTGTGCATGGCCGACCTCGCTGAAGAGTTTCCCGGACGTTTACTTCGTAGGCTGCTTCGACTGGTCCGCTTCGGCCTGCGCCCCGGCCGTCATGCCTTGGGCCATCGTGATGCCGAGCTCATGATTCACGGTGAACGAGGTCTTATGCGTCACCGAGTCGACGAGCGCCGCGGCCGACGGTTGCCCGTTGCCGCTCCGCTTCACGCCGCCGAACGGCAGATGCACTTCCGCGCCGATGCACGGCAGGTTGACGTACCCCATGCCGTAATCGCATTCGTCGCGAAACAAGCGCCAACGGCGATAATTTTCCGTGACGACGGCCATCGACAGCCCATAACGCGTATCGTTGTAAATGCGAATCGCCTGCTCGTCGTCGTCGAACGGAATCACGGCCAGATGCGGCCCGAAGACTTCTTCGCGAATCGTACGCAGGCCGGGACCATATTCCTGGCGATAGATAAACGGACCGACGAAGTTTCCTTGTTCGCGACCGTCCGAGGTCAGGCGATCACCGTCGAGCAGGACCACCGCGTTTTCCGCTTTCGCCAAGGCGTTGTAGCGCAGCACCTTTTCTACCGACGCGGCATTGATGAGCGGTCCAGCGAAGGCCCCCGGCGTGAACGGGTCGGCGAACTTCAATTGCGCAGCGCGGGCACACAACTGCTCTTCAAACTTACCCAGCAACGAGCGATGCACGAGCACGCGGCCGGCCGAAACGCACCGTTGCCCCGTGGTTTTGAAGGCGCTCAATAGCGCCGCGTTCACGGCCAAATCGAGCCGCGCATCTTCGCAGACGATCACGGCGCTCTTCGACCCCATCTCGCAAGCGCAGGTCTTATGGTCGCTCGCCGCCGCCAGCTTGCGGATGTGCGAGCCGACGTCGTAACTGCCGGTGAAGCAGACGACGTCGACGTCGTCGTGCCGCGCCAGCGCGTCGCCGACTTCCTCGCCGAGCCCGTGCACGAGATTGATCGTGCCGGCCGGGAAGCCTGCTTCAACGAACAATTCGACCAGCTTGGTACCGATCTCCGGCGTCTCTTCCGACGGCTTGAACACCGTCGTGTTTCCTTCCAACAAGCTCGGCCCGAGCATCCAGAGCGGCACGGCGAACGGAAAATTCCACGGCGTGACGACCGCCACGACGCCGCGCGGTTTGCGACGCACGTACAGATCTTTGCCCGCCACCTCCGAAGCGACGCACTCGCCGATCGGCTGCCGGGCGGTGCCGCAGACGTATTGCACCATGTGCAACCCCTCGACGACCTCGGCCCGCGCTTCGTCGAGAATCTTGCCGCTCTCGCGGGCCAAGACCACGGCCAGCTTTTCCAGATCGCGCTGAATCAATGCGGCGAGGCGATCAAAGAGCTCGCCCCGTTTGATACGGCTTGTCCGCCGCCAACCGGGAAACGCCCGCCGAGCCGCTGCGACGGACTGCTCTGCATCGTGCGCCGTGCCGCGGGCGGTTTGTCCGATCAGTTCCGACAGATTCGCCGGATTGCGATTGTCGAGCGTCTCCGAGGCCGACAGCCACCGGCCGTCGATCAGCATCCGGCTATTCCAGACCGCGTGGACTTGCGACATGGCGGGCGTCTCCGTGCCTGCATAGCGAAACCATCGTGATTGCCCAAGGAAGGATACGCCTGAGGGT
>CAZWDN010000078.1:0-17735 GCA_964633125.1 uncultured Pirellula sp.
GCTGGGCTTCGTTTTGCGGGAAGACGTCGACAGATCGGCGCGCACGGGCGGTTTTGCCGCCGGTCCGCGAGGGATCGGTCGCGAGTTGGGCGCACCGCGAGAATTGGGTGGAGTAGGCATCGTCGGGGAGCATCATGCGCGAGAGTCGCAATTCGTCACAAGATCAATCGTGGCAAGGCTTCACGGCCGAGTTCCGCGCTTGGTGCGAAAAACAGTGGCGGTTCGTTTTCGGTAAGCCGAATTATCACTAGGGCCGTTACATCCGGACCGTCCCCGCGGACGTGTTCGGACGCTTCGATCAAACACCGTGATGTCGAAGCCATTTGCCGCGGAAGGGGGCCGGTTTGCGTACGTCGTCAGACAATTTGATGCCGAAATCCGTCTTGAGCGTCCTCATCGCATTGTTTCTGGCACTCGCGGCGGCAATGCCGGCACGCGCGGCGGAGCAGGTTCCCGGCGGATTGAACGCCCACGGCAATTCGCGCGAACTGCAAGCCGACGCCTTGCGCACCTTGCCGCTGAACAAGCTGACGCCGCAAGGGCGCACGCTCGCCGTGAACATCATCAACGACACGACGGTCTTTCGTCGCCTGCCCCAGCAAGTGATCGAGGCCGATGCCGAGCTCTATTTGTTCATGCTCGAGCATCCGGAACTCGTCATCAACATGTGGGAAGTGATGGGCGTGACGAAGGTCACCATCAAGAAAATCGGCGCGACCTCGTATCACATCGACGACGGCCAAGGGACCTCGGGCGATATCCATTTTCTCTATCGTTCGCCGTCGCAGCACATCGTGTTTTGCGAAGGGGTTTACACGGGCACGCTCATGCCGCGGCCGATCAAAGGCCGCTGTATCCTGTCGCTCCGCAGCGCGCACGTTCGCGATGCCGATGAGCGGAGCTATTTGCAGTGCCGGCTCGATTCGTTCGTACAGCTCGACAATTTCGGCGTCGAAATGTTCGCGAAGACGTTTCAAACGATGATCGGCGGCATCGCCGACCATAACTTCCGCGAGACGACCGGCTTCGTTTCCAGCGTGAGCGCCGCGGCCGAGGCGGCTCCGGAAAACTTGCACCGAATCGCTTCCAAGTGCCGCAACGTGGCGCCGGAAACGAAGCAGGAATTCGCGTCGATCTCCAACCGCATCTATCGCGAAGTGATGGGGATGACGATTCCCAAGGCCGCCGCCGCCTTCCCGGGGGGCGCGAGCGCTCCGAGCGCAGGGGCGGCAATCGCACCGACGACTCCGACGACTCCGACGATTACGACCGCCCGACGTCGAGCGCCGAGCGAGGGGCCGGAACTCTCCTCGCCGCGCTAACGGAACGTCGTCGGCAAATCTACGGCCGCCGCCACGCGACGGAGATAGTCGCGCCGGCGAAGTTCCGTCGCCCCGAACCGTCGCGAGTTCGGGGTCATCTGCTGGATGTCGAGCAGCACGTAGCCGCGGGCCTGCAAGTGCTCGACGAGCGTCACGAGGGCGACTTTCGACGCGTCGCTCACGCGGAAAAACATCGATTCGGCCGCGAACAGTCCGCCGATCGCGATGCCGTACGTGCCCCCGGCGAGTCGACCTTCGTGCCACGCTTCGACGCTGTGGGCATGTCCCAATCGATGCATCTCGACGTACGCCGCGCGCATTTCGGGCGTGATCCACGTGTTGTCGAGGCGGTCTTGCGCGGTGGCGCAACCGTCGATCACAGCGGCAAAATCTTCATCCAGCGTGACCGTGAATTTCCCGCTGCGGAGCGTGTCGCGTAGTCGGCGCGAAACGTGGAAATCGGCGAACTCGATCACCGTGCGCGGGTCGGGAGAAAACCAAGCCAGCGTGCCGTCGCCGAGCGGCCAGGGAAAGATGCCGTGGCGATACGCGTCGAGCAGCCACTCGGGCGTGAGCAGACCCCCGACGCCGAGAAAGCCGTCGGAGCCTGCCGATTGCGGCGCCGGAAAGTAGCGAGGACGCGACACGCACAAAACTCCTGAAGCGGCGGGCTACGCGAACTTTCCGCGGGCGGGTGCCCGATCGAGGCGCGCGGCGATATAATCGTTTACGCCGATCGGCGTGGTCGAAATGCCGCTCCCGCCGTTGCGTTTCTAACCGCCTTTAGCACGATTCTCAAGCACCCACTCGCCCCGACGTGATGATACGCCATGAGTGAAATCCCCCCGTATCTTTCCTCCGGTGTTTATCCGCCCCCGCCCCCTCCGCGTGCGCCGTCCTCGCGCTTGCCGCTTCTGTTGGTTCTGCTCTTTGCATTGATATTCGTCACCATCCTCCCCTACATGGCGGAGCAAGTGCAATACGGCATGAAGCGCGGTGAGCTTCGGGCCCGATCCGAAGTGGCCGCCGAAGAGATCGCGAAGTTGGGCGCGAATGCGAACCTCGTGAAGCTGTCGGATACCTCGCTCGCGTTTCGCCGCGTGGCCGAATTGGTCGAGCCGAGCGTCGTGCACATCAACACGGAATCGATCAAAATCGTCCGGCAGGAAATGCAGGACGAATGGGGCATGCGAGTACCCTACGGTCGCGGCCAGCGAATGCGCGGACAGGGCTCCGGCGTCATCGTCGACGCTGCGCAAGGGTACGTCGTCACGAACTTCCACGTCGTGCAGGATGCCGCGGCGCTCGAGGTGAAACTCGCCGACGGCCGTACGATTGCCGACGTGCGCCTCGTCGGCTACGACGTACTGATGGACTTGGCCGTGCTCAAGCTCAACGCGCAGAATCTCACCGCCGCCGACTGGGGCAATAGCGACGACCTCGAAGTCGGCGACTGGGTGCTGGCCGTCGGTAATCCCTACGGTCTCGACGGCACGTTCACCTCCGGGATCGTCAGCGCGAAGGAGCGGCGCGGGCTGGCCCGCGGTTCTCCTTATCAAGACTTTTTGCAAACCGACGCGGCCGTGAATCCCGGCAACAGCGGCGGTCCGTTGGTCGACATCACCGGCAAGGTCGTCGGCATCAACACGGCGATCCTCGGCGAAGCGTTCCGCGGCATCAGCTTCGCCATTCCCAGCAACGAGGCGCGCAAGGTTTACAACCAACTCATCACGGAAGGACGCGTCGCGCGCGGCTGGCTCGGCGTCGGGCTCGACAATCTCAGCGCCGAACAAATGAAGGAACTCGACGTTGAGCAGACCGGCGGCATCCTCGTAAAACGGGTCCTGCCGAATTCGCCCGCCGCATTGGGCGGCTTGCGCGTCGGCGACGTCATCCTGCAATGGGACGGCGAACCCGCCGTGGATGCCATGGAGCTCACGCTCGATATCGCTCGACGCAAGGCGGGCGACAAGGTCGAGGTGATTGTGCTCCGCGGCGGCGGTCCGCAAAGGCTCACCATCACCATCGGCCAACGACCCGACGATGTGAACGTACGGAAGTGATTTCGTGCGGCTTAGCGCGATTGTTGAGCGACGGCGCCCTGGTCGTTCTCTTCGGACGAGCTTTGCCGCTTCGCGCCCGCCGCCAAGGCCGGCGGAGCCTTGTCGCCGTCATCGGAAAGGCCCAGCACTAGCCAGCCGTCGTGGAAGTCGACTTCCATCGCCGACTGCGAACCTGAGAGCGGCAACGCCAGAGCGCTGAGGATCTTGGTCTGTGCGAGCAGCGGAATCGGCATGTCGGGCGAAATGAGCTTCAACACCGCCGCAACGGGCTCGCTCAGAATCGACGCATGGACCCAGATCTCCATGGGAGCCGGATTGCCGCGGTTCGCCGGCAATTCCGCCATCGGAGCGTATTTTTCTCCCTCCGGGCCGATGCCGACGTAGATAAACTCTCGGGTCGACTTGGCGTGCAATTGAAGCGTCTTTTGGTCGCCGAGGAAGCCGTTTACGTATCGAACAAGATCGAGCCCTTCGTTGGCGGCCTTGACTTGTTGTTCCACTTCTTTTGAAAAGGTTTCGGCCACTTCCTTCTTGTTGTCGCGATCCGCGATCCGTCGCGCCGGTTCGAAGATTTGATACGACTTTCGTTCGGCGATGCGAGCAATGAGACGATGTCCGAATCTTCGCGTCGCCCCGAAGCGATCGTAAACGAGTTTCGTCTCGCCGGTGGTCTCAGTCTCGCCGACCACTATGAAACCTTTCCGGGGGTCGAAAATGATTCGCCGCTTGGACACGAAGTCGGTGAAGGTGCGGCTCCAAACCACGCCGGGTTCTTGGACCCCTTTCGTGTTGGAAACGGTGCGTCCCCGGAAGTAAATATCGAAGGCCGCTTCTTGCGAGTCGGGAAGAAGCTCCGCGCGGATGGTGCCGGTGGTACGGCTCTCGCCGACACAATGCGTTCCCAACACCATCTTGTCGACTTTGCCCGTGCGGTCGACGTCGCTATCGGAATAGCGCGTGAGCGCGGTTTTATCGATGCGCAACACCAGCGGAAGCGGCGACTCTTCGGCGGGCTTCGTCGGCGCGGCCGCCGCCGGATCGAGGACCGCCCAATGATTGAGGCGCTCGACGGAATACGCCGCAGGCAGCGCCACGGCAAGAGTCGTGATTCCGAAAAGCGCGACGATTGACCGGGATGAGTACATAGCAAGCTGCCTCGTCGAAAGTGGGGAAGTTTCGCGGCGATTTGCTCGCCGACGATTCAATACCACTGACAAAGCAATTGCCGTGCCGGGATGGGCGTCGCTGCTTACCGTGTCTGCAGACCTGTGCGAAGAAGCGCCGCAACGGATACTACGCCTTCGGCTTGTTCCCCTTCTTTTTGACGGCGGGCTTTTGCTCCGGCAGGCCGTCGCGATACTTGCGATCTTTCTCGACGAGAGCTCGATCGTAAACGACGCCCGGCTCGACCGGTACGTGAGCCGCCGCGGCGTAGCCTTTCAGCTTCTCCAAGACGTCGGAATGTTCGGCGGCGACGTCGTGTTCTTCGGATACATCGTTCGCAAGGTTGTAGAGCTCCCACGGCTTCTGCGGTCCGCCGACTTGAAGGGCCTTCCAATTGCCGCTGCGCACGGCGATATCTTTCTGGTGTTCCCAGTACAGGTATTCATGTTCGGCTTGCTTATGCCCGGCCGCGTCGGGGCCGAGCAGCGTGGGGGCAAACGAGATGCCGTCGGAGTCTTGGGGGCAGGCCGCGCCTGCGAGTTCGGCGAGCGTCGGCATCACGTCGGGAAAGTAGCTCAGGTGATCGCTCACGGAGCCCGGCTTGATCTTGCCCGGCCAGCAAACGGCGAACGGCACGTGTAGTCCGCCGTCGTAAAGCTGCCCCTTGAAACCGCGGTACTTCACACCGGTGCGCGGGTTGACGTTCGGGCTAAACACCCCTTCCGGATACTCCTTGCTCGGAAAGTACTTATTCGCACCGTTGTCGCCGGAGAAGACGATGATCGTGTTCTCCGCGAGGCCGAGTTTCTTCAGCAGATCGCGTACCTCGCCGACTTCGCGGTCGATCAGATTGACCATCGCCGCATACATGCGGGCATCTTCGAGCATCTTCCCTTCGAACTTATACGGCTTGTCTTTGAACAATTGCCAAGACGGATCGTCTTTTGGAAAACCCCACTGCCCGTGCGGCGGCGTGAACGGCAGGTAGGCGAAGAACGGTCGGTCCTTGTTTTTGCGAATGAACTTCTTCGCTGCATCAAAGATCACGTACTGGCTGAAGGTTTGGCCGACTTTCGTATCGCCCGTGTTGCCGGCGAGCGGCACTTCTTCGCTATTGCGCACCAGGTACTTCGGGAAAAAAGTGTGGGCATGCACTTGATCGTAGTAGCCGAGGAATACGTCGAAGCCGTGTTTCTCCGGCACGCCGGAAGTGCCGCGACCGCCGTTGCCCCATTTGCCGAAGCCGCCGGTCGCGTAGCCGGCGTCTTTGAACATCGAGGCCAGCGTCGCTTCCCCTTCGCGCAGCGGATCAAAACCGCCGTTGGCCCGCACGGTCATGTGTCCGGCATGCTTCCCCGTCACGAGCGCGCAGCGCGTCGGTGCGCAAACCGGGCCGCCCGCCAGACATTGCGTGAAACGCATGCCGTCGGCCATCAGGCGATCGATGTTCGGCGTTTGGTGCTCGGGGTGCCCGAGGCCGGAGAGTTCGTAGTAGCCGAGCTCGTCGATGATGAAGTACACGACGTTCGGCTTGGCCGCGGGTGCGGCGGCGCATACGGACGCTATACAGGATGACGCGAGGGTGATGGCGAGTAGGGAGCGCGCGAACATCAAAAAAACCTCCGAGGCGAGCCGGGAGCGTAAGCGACCGGTTGGGATGCAATGAGATGAAATATTAGACGACCGAAGCCGCCACCGCATTCGAAAGATTCTTCAACCGCCACGGCTGCCGTTCGCGGATTCCATTGGTGAGCAGAATACAGAACACTTCGGTATCGGGGTCCATCCATACGAGCGTGCCCGTGGCGCCGGTGTGGCCGAAGGTGCGCGGGCCCAAGAGTTCGCCCCAGCTGTCGTCGGTGCCGGGGTGATTGAGCCGCCAGCCGAGGCCCCAAGGTTGCGTGCGGGCGACGCTCTCGGGCAGGTCCGGTAGATCGAGCAGCCGATTGCGCGTCATGGCGCGAATCGTCGCCGGAGCCGCGACGCGCACATCGCCGACGCGCCCCTGGCCGAGCATCAGTTGGCAGATCACCGCGAAATCGGAGGCCGTGCTGAACAGCCCGCCCCAGGGGGCGCCCAACTCTTGCCAATAGCGGCTGTTCCAGCCGAACGCGGGCTCTTGATACTCGGGCGTTTGCACGCGCACGAGTCGCTTACGGTCGAGCGACTTGGAGCCGAGGGCAATCGACTTGAGCCCCAGCTTGTCGAAGATTTCCTGCTGCAGAAAATCGGCGATCGGCAAGCCGGAAACGATCCGCACGATCTCGGCCGTGAGATTCGTGCCGACGCTCTGATAGCTCAGTTGCGTGCCGGCGGGAAACAGCGGCACCGTATCGCGCACGCCGTGCTGCACGAACTTCGCCAACGGCGCATGGGCCCGACGAAGCTCGGTGTTGTTCTCCAGCGTATCGGGCAGGCCCGACGTGTGCGTAAAGAGATGCAGCAGCAACGTGTTTTCTTTGTGATGCGCGGCAAACTCAGGAAGGTACTTCGTCACCGGGTCGGTGAGATTGATGAGCCCCCGCTCGACGAGCAGCATCGCCCCGAGATAAACGACCGGCTTCGTGATCGACGCCATGAGGAACAAGGCGTCGTCGCGAATGGGTTCGGCATCGGGTTCCGGACCCATCTTGCCAAACGCGCGCGGCGCGACCATTTTGCCGTGCCGTCCGACGCAGATCGTCGCCGAAGGAATCTCGCCGCGCTCGGTCCAAGCTTCAGCTAAGTCGTAGACCCGTGCGAGCCGCGCGACGTCGAACCCAATATCTTCCGGCGCGGCTAAGGGTAGTTGCGGCATAATCGACGAGCCATAGGGTCGCTAATAATTGGAGCAACGGATGCTTGTTGCCCGTCCTGCTACAAGGGATAACTTACGAGGTCGAACAACGCGACTCAATTGAAATTCTGGGGGCAGGATGGCAATCCGAAAGACGAAGCAACAGTCGGAACGTTTGCAAGCGCTCCTGCAGCGTGACCATACGCTGAACGGCGGCATTTTGTTTGGCCTCGAAGGCTATATCGTCGAGATTCAGGCGCGTGCAGTTGAAATCCTCAATAGCCCAGTTTCGTGGTCGTCGGCCGTAAAGGTTTCGGGGATGGCGCGCGGTGCTCTAAGCGAAGCGCTCGACCGAATTTCCGGTTCGTTTTCGAAGCTGCGGATTCCGCAGCCCGAGGTTGAGATACTCATCAATTTAGCGCCGGCTGATTTGCCTAAGGAGGGGACATGGCTTGACCTTCCCCTGGCCGTGATTCTTCTGCAAGCGGCAGGATACCTTCCGGACTTGCCGGATCACCTAGAAGGCGACTTCGTGCTCATGGGTGAATTAGGACTGCATGGAGAGGTTCGTCGCGTTCCAGGAGCGTTGTCTCTGGCTTACGTTGCCAAGCCGGGACAGCAACTCGTCGTACCCGCCGGAAATGAGAAGGAATGCGCGCTAATCCTGGCAAAACCAGGGCACGAAGGTTGCCGCGTCTTTGCAGTATCAACGTTGGAGGAAGTCGTCGAGTTTTTTCAAGGCAAACGCACTCTTGAAAACGCGCTTAAGAACGAGATCAAGTTCGAAAGCCACATTCCAAAGTGCGTTGACTTTGGGCGTATTCGTGGACAGGACCGAGCTAAGGAAGCGGCCCTTATTGCTGCCGCGGGCGGGCACAACTTGCTGCTTATCGGGCCGCCCGGCGAAGGCAAGTCGCTCCTTGCCAGTGCGATTCCGGGAATATTGCCTCGCCTGAATAACGCGGAGAAAGTCGAGTTGACGCGAATCTTCTCTGCGTGCGGAGAATTGCAGACTGATGGTGTTGCCGTAACACGTCGACCCATGCGACGCGTTCATCACACTGCGTCGAAGCAAGCCGTAATTGGCGGCGGCAGCAAAATACCGCGGCCGGGTGAAGTCACGCTTGCTCATTTGGGCGTTCTATTCCTCGACGAAATCGCTGAGTTCAGCTCGTCAACATTGGAGGCGCTTCGCCAGCCGATCGAAGACGGCGTCGTGAATATCTCTCGCGTCGGGGCGACGATGACTTTTCCAAGTCGGTTTACGCTTGTTGCAGCGATGAATCCTTGTCCATGCGGCTACTACGGCACCGAAATGTGCCGATGTAAGGAGAACGATGTTAAGAAGTACCAAAAGAAGATCAGCGGGCCGATCTTGGATCGAATTGATTTGCAAGTCGAACTTAATCGCCTTTCCACGGACGAAAGATTTGCCGACGTAGCGGATAATGAATCCGAGCCGATTCGTGATCGCGTTCAAGCGGCTCGCGACCGTCAACACAAGCGATTTCGGGACTCGAAGATTCCATTCAACGCAGCCATGCCGGGCGGCCATGTGCGGGAGCTGTGCGCATTCTCTGACGAGGGCTTCGCGCACTACAAATCCATCATTGAGGTCAATTCGCTTTCTACCCGCTCGATGGACCGGGTGGCAAAGGTGGCCCGGACCATCGCGGACCTTTCCGCGAGTGATCATGTCGAGCCTGCTCACGTGGATAAAGCCGCGTCATTTGTGATTGGGGGAATGCTACGCGAGTCGTTTGGTTGACGCCGTTGCTGAAACGGTCGTGCCTGATGGATGCGTAGTCACGTAGTCGCCGGCCGAAACAAGTTGGCAACTCACTTGCATAGATGTTTAGTCGCATAGGGATACTTCGTGGAAACCGATAACGACAACCGATCCGCATCTCACGGATATCTCGTTTTTGTGTTAGTGCTTTGCTTGGCTTCGTTACTTACCCTGTTCATGCAAGCGATTTTTCATTTTGATTCGCAAAGCCAGGAAGTGTTCGACTACGTTGACAACATCATTTGCGTTCTATTTGTGATCGATTTCTTCGTGTGCCTCTATCGGGCTGAATATCGATTGCGCTATCTCGCAACCTGGGGATGGCTTGATCTGCTGTCGTGTATTCCCACGCTCGACGTTGCTCGGTGGGGAAGGCTCGCGCGCGTCTTCCGCATCTTTCGTGTGCTGCGTGCGGTGCGATCGGGCAAGGTGTTGGCAACTTTGATTGTTGCGCGGCGCGCTCAGAGCGCCATTCTCGCGGCCGGCTTGCTAATGTTGCTCTTGATCTTCTTGGGTAGTCTCTCCGTTTTGCACTTTGAGACGGGTCCGGACGCGAACATCAAGAGCGCAGAAGATGCTGTTTGGTGGGCGTTCACGACAATGACCACGGTTGGCTACGGCGATCGATATCCGGTATCGACGGAAGGACGCGTGATTGCCGTGTTGCTAATGCTTTCGGGTGTGGGATTGCTCGGAATTCTCTCGGGATTCTTGGCGTCTTGGTTCTTGGAGACCGATATCGCCAAGGATAATCACGAGCTGATCGAACTGCGGTCGGAAGTTGCCGCGTTGCGACGGTTACTCGAGGAGCGACTGCCGGTCGGTCACGATCAATAGCGAAACGCAATCGACACGGCTGGTTTATAGCCGGCCAAAAAGTCCCTGGAGATTACCTCGCCGAGCCGGTATGGTGCGGGGTGGTCTTTGGCAATTTGTGGGTTGTTGCCGGGCATCGTCCGCGGCGTTGACGTAAGTCGCTCCACGATCTACGGAGTTACGTCGACGGAGTTTTTTGCGATGCGTACATAACATCGAGTTATGTACGCACATGTCCAAAAAATCCCTGAGGGGCCGCGTACATAACAGGGACTTATGTACGCACCATGAAACACGGGCGGCTACGTAAGTCGGACGGCGAATTCGAGGCTTACGTCGATTCAGGGCGCGGTTCCTCGAAGTCGGCGGCTAGCTACGCCGCCGGACGTTCATTGGGTCGGCGATGCCCCAGTAGCCGCCGATGATGTGCGGGAATTTGCCCGGCGTGACGTGATAGTGGGGGCCGCGGGCGGGATCGTTATGAATGTTGAACTCGTTGAGCGGGTTATCGGTCGAATCTTTTGCCATCAGTCCCTTCGCTTCGTAGGGCCCGAATACGGGATAGCCGTCGAACGCGAAGCCGATGAGCGGCGAGTGACCGGCGCCGTCGTCGGCCCAGGGAGATTTCACGCAGACCGGATACTTGTGATAGTGGTACTGCTGCATCGGGCTCGGATGGCCGCAACAGCGGTCGAGCCGCCAAAACGCTTCCACCGCTTCCGCGTCGTACGGGTCGAAGAACACGACGCCGTTGACCGCCACGCCGATCGGGCCCGGCGGCATGACGTCGCGCGTCGTGTAGCCGAGCATCGCCTTGCGTTTCGGGTTCTCGCGAGGTTCCAGAGGAATATAGAAGGTGCTGATTTGCTCGCGGATGTAGTTCGGCGAGCCGTCGAGCACGCGCGCGGCGTCGGGGAAAACGGCGGTCGGATGGTTCGGGATGTTGTGCGACCGGAGAACCAGTTGGGTTTCCGTGAAGCTGATCACAAGATTGTCCGGCACGAAGCGATCTTGCTCGATCTTGTTGCCGCCGAGGTCGAGATATCCGCGACGGAGCCACGCCGACGTATTGTTGGCGAACGGCGTTTCCAGACGGTCAGTGAGGTAATGGAGCCGGTCGGCGTTCGTGTGGTCGAACTGTTTGGGAACTTGGCGCGACGCGTCGTCGCGCGGGTCGTAAAACCAGCGACCGCCCAGCGGCACGAGTTTCGCCAAGGCCGACGGCGGCTGCGGCGTGGAGCGTTGCGACGCGCGCTCGGCGACCGCGGCGACATACTCCGCGGGCTCGGGAATTTGTTCCAGATCGACCTCGTCGACCAAAAACTCGGCGCGTTGAGCCGGGCCGTCGCCGTCGCGGAAGCCGACCGTAAGTCGCAACGTATCGATTTCCGGAAACGGCGTGCGGAACTCCATTGTGTAATCGCGCCAAATTGCGGTCGCTAGGTCGCCTGTGGTGCCGCTCGGAACGTCGCGACGTAACTGCTCCAGCGACCCGTAAAGGTTCTGCGAGATGGAATCGAGCGCGTTCTTGCCGTCGTCGGCGAAGAACTCGGCTTTGAGGTAAAGCTGCTTCTTGGCGGACGAGAACTTTTCTTGCGCGAGAGCGCGAATGCGAAACCGATACCAGCGGCCTGATTCGGCGGGCAAGTTGTGCACGGTGTAAGTGAGACGCGCCTGCCGCGTGCCGTCGCCGTCGAGGTCTTCACCCGATGAGAATCGCACGCCCCAGCCGGTACGGTCGGTCGTCGGGTTGCCGAGATAGCTGTAGCGAAAATCTCCTTCGGCGTCGAAACCGAGCGGAAGCTTGTCGCCGGCGGAAGCGATCTCCAGATCGGCATTCCGGATGAGGCCGTGCTGCGCCTTCTGGTCTTCACTCGAACTGCGGCGCGGCACCGTCGGGTCGACGACGCGCGCGGCCGGCGGGCGTCGGAAGGCGCCGCCCGGCGGCGGTCCCGGACGTTGCGCTAGGGCCGGAAGCAGGCTTGCCATCGCGATGACGGCCGACGCGGCCCAAAATGGCGTGCGATACATGTTCGGTGCTCGTGTGTGGGATCGGCCGTCGCGGTGGTGAGCGGAACGGCTCATGCCGCGTTCACTAGAAGAGGAAACGTAATACGGCAATCGGCATCTACACGGAATCACTCGTTGACGTCGTCGCGAGCTTGGAGCGCTAGCCTTTCATCGGCCGCAGCGGGCTTTGGGCGAGGATGAACTTTTTTTGGCCCACGGGGGGAAACGAGACCGTCGCCATGCGTTTGACGCCGGCTCCGCTGAGCGCCAGGATTTTGCCGATGCCGTACTCCGGATGGCGCACCACCATTCCTTGGTGGAACAATTCGGGCGACACGGCCGGAGGCAACGGAGCCCGAACGTGATGGCCGGCAAGTTCCGCGGCCGTCTGCATGGTATAGCCGATAGTAGGCGTGGATGGAGAATTCGTCGCCCGCGCGGCCGGAGCATCGAACGAGTCGACGTCGAACGATGCGTCGCCGTCGTCGCCCGAGGACTCGTCCTGCGGCGACGTCTGCTCAAAGTGCGACGCGTCGGGCGCTTCGGCGTGGGCGTGATCGTCGGCGTCATTCCTCGAAGGGTAATCGGTAAAAGTGTCCCAAACACGTTCGGCGGCTTCGTTGCGTTCGAACTCTGCGACGGGCAATTCCATGAGGAATTGGCTCGGCACGGTCAGCCGGCGCTGTCCGCGAAACTCGCGATAGCGGGCTAGGCTCAGATTGAGCTCCTCTTGGGCGCGAGTCATGCCGACGAACATCAGCCGGCGTTCCTCTTCTAACTCGTCGGGATGCTCGCGGCTACGTTCGTGCGGCAACAGCCCGTGCTCGACGGCCGTGAGAAACACCACCGGGAATTCGAGTCCCTTTGAGGCGTGCAGCGTCATCAACGTCACACGGTCTTCTTCGCCGTCGAGGAAGTCTGTGTCGTTTACCAGGCAGATCTCTTCGAGAAACTCCTCCAGGCGGCCCTCGCCGGGGCTGCGCTCGTCGAAGTTGCGGGCCACGGTGAGCAGTTCTTCGACGTTCGCCAGCCGCTCTTCATCGGCCGCCTCGTCCGAGGCCTGCAAATGTGCTTGGTAGCCCGATTCGCTCAGAACGTGCCCGAGCAATTCTTCGACGGGCTTGAGCGTGAGCTTCGCCAAGCGGTCGACGAGCGCCGCGAATTCGCGGATTGCGGCGGCGGGCTTCTTGCCGATGCCTTCGACGTGCTGGACGTTGCGGGCGACGGCGAGCAGCGTATGACGGTTGGAACGAGCGAATTCCGCGAGCCGCTTCAGGGATGTTTTACCGATACCTCGAGTCGGCGTGTTGACGACGCGCAAAAACGCTTCGTCGTCCGATGGGTTGTTGAGCAACCGTAGGTACGCCATGACGTCTTTGATTTCCTGGCGTTGGAAAAACTCGACGCCGTTGACGATTTGGTACGGCACCCCGGCGTCTCGGAAGGCAAATTCCAACGACCGCGACAACGCATTGACCCGATAGAACACCGCGAAGTCGCGAGGGCGACGCCGGCCGGCGCGAACCTCGGCCGTGATTCGGGCGGCGATCGATTCCGCCTCTTCGCGGTTGCTCAAATACGTTGTCAGGCGTACGGCATTCCCTTCGCCGTTGTCCGTGAAGAGGTCTTTTTCTTTGCGGCGCTTGTTGTAGGCAATGAGAGAAGCCGCGGCCCGGAGAATGGCCTTCGTGCTTCGGTAGTTTTGTTCCAGCCGCACGACGTGAACGTCGGGGTAGTCGTTTTCAAACTCCAGGATGTTGCTCAAGTTGGCCCCGCGCCAACCGTAGATCGACTGGTCTGGATCGCCGGTGACCGACAGGTTCGGATAGTCCATCGAGAGTGCGCGAACGATTGCGTACTGCGCGAGATTCGTGTCCTGATACTCGTCGACGAGGATATAACGGTAACGCGCGTCGAGCAGCGTGCGCACCTCGGGGCTTTCGCGCAACAGCATGGCGACATGCAAGAGCATGTCATCAAAATCGACGGCATTGGCTTGCAGCAACGCTTGCTGGTACGCCGGATAGATTTTGGCGGCGATGGCTCCCAGCGGATGGCCCGGTCGCGGCTGATACTGGGCCGCGGGAATCAGGTTGTTTTTCGCCCAGCTAAGGTGGTGGGCGATCTGTTGCGGCGTGAAATGTCCCGTGTCGACGTCGAGCAGTTCGATCGTCCGCTTGAGCGTCGACTGGCTGTCCGACGTGTCGTAGATCGTGAAGTTTTCTTCCAGGCCGACGAGTCGGCCGTGCTCGCGCAGCAGCTTCGCGCAAAAACGATGGAACGTGCTCACCCAGACCGGCTTGCCGGGAGCCAATCGCTCGACTCGGCGGCGCATCTCCTCGGCGGCCTTGTTGGTGAACGTCAGCGCCAGGATGCGTTGCGGCGGAACGCCTGTTCGCAACAGATTGGCAATACGGTGCGTAACGACGCGGGTTTTGCCGCTGCCAGGCCCGGCCAAAATCAGCAGCGGACCATCGACGTGTAGGACCGCTTCCTGCTGAGCGCGCGTCAGGTTTGCCAACAGTGGGTCGTCCATCCGTGCCTTCGCCCTGGAAAGTCTTTGAGGCGTGTGAAAATCGGATCCGCTCCGTCGCGATACTTCATGTTATACTGATGGTTCGCCGCTGCGAAGGGCCCAGCGATGCGTATCCGAGACGCACGTGATTGACGCCGTGCGACGTCTTTCCCATTCTCAATTATTCACAACTCGATGTCGGAGCTTGCGCAGCGTGGGTGATCAAGTAAAACGCATTCTCGTGACGGGTGGGGCCGGGTTTCTCGGCTCGCTGCTTTGCACTCGTTTGGTCGAAGCGGGTCACGACGTCATTTGCGTGGACAATTTCTTCACGAGCCAGAAGTCGAACGTTTCCCATTTGCTCGGTTCGCCGAATTTCGAACTACTGCGGCACGATGTCACGCATCCGCTCTGGCTCGAGGTCGACCAGATTTACAACCTCGCCTGTCCCGCGGCGCCGGGCCACTATCAGTACAACCCGATCAAGACGATGAAGACGTCGGTGTTGGGGGCGATCAACATCTTGGGCATGGCCAAGCGCTGCCACGCCAAGGTGCTGCAAGCTTCGACCAGCGAGGTCTACGGCGACCCCAAGATTCACCCTCAACCGGAGTCGTATCGCGGCAACGTCAATCCGATCGGTACACGGGCTTGCTACGATGAAGGAAAGCGCGCGGCCGAGACGCTGTTCTTCGACTATTGGCGGATGAACAAAGTGAACATCCGCGTCATTCGCATTTTCAACACCTACGGGCCCGGCATGCATCCGTTCGACGGCCGCGTAGTGTCTAACTTCATTTATCAGGCGCTCAACGGTCAGGATATCACGATTTTCGGCGACGGCTCACAGACTCGCAGTTTCTGCTACCGCGATGACCTGATCGAAGGCATGATTCGCATGATGGAAGGGCCGGACGAATTCGTCGGCCCGGTGAATCTCGGGAATCCGGGCGAGTTTACGATTCGCGAACTTGCGGAACTGGTCATCAAGCAAACGGGAACGAAGAGCCGCCTCATCGAGAAGCCGCTTCCGTCGGACGACCCGAAACAGCGCAAACCCGACATCACTTTGGCGAAGAAGTGGTTGAACTGGGAACCCAAGGTTCCGCTTAGCGAAGGGCTCGTGAAGACGATCGAATATTTTCGCTCGCTCGACATGCGCCGTTACCGCCCGCCTACGCCTAACTACTAAACCGTGATGTCCAGCAACAACTCGGATTTCGCCGCCGTTAGATGGGTCGGTGACGTCGATGGTCATCTCGAGCTGCTCGATCAAACGCTTTTGCCGACGGAAGTACAGCAAATCGCCTGTCGCGACGCGGCGACGCTTTTCGAGGCGATTAGGTCGTTGCGCGTGCGCGGTGCTCCGGCCATCGGCGTGGCGGCGGCCTACGGCGTGTGCCTGGGCGTGCAAGGGGCCGGCGATCTGAACGAGGCGGACTTCTTCGCGCGACTCGACGAAACATGCCGATATTTGGCCACGAGCCGGCCCACGGCGGTAAACCTGTTTTGGGCGCTCGACCGGATGCGGCAAACCGCGGAGTTGCAACGCGGGCTGGTTCCGCACGAACTGTTGCAAGCGATGCTCCTCGATGAGGCGCGGCGCATTCACGAGGAGGATAGGGCGATGTGCCGCGCCATCGGGAAGCACGGAGCGGCCTTGTTGAACGACGGCGACGGCGTGCTCACGCATTGCAATGCCGGAGCTCTGGCGACCAGCGAATACGGCACGGCGCTGGCTTTGCTATATGCCGCGCAGGAGGCGGGGAAGCGGCTCAGGGTATTTGTCGACGAAACCCGGCCGCTTTTGCAGGGAGCCCGTCTCACGGCGTGGGAACTCCAACGGCGGGGCTTCGATGTGACGCTCATTTGCGACAACATGGCGGCACAAGTCATGCGTGAAGGACGCGTGCAAGCCGTCGTCGTGGGGGCTGATCGCATCGCCGCGAACGGCGACACGGCTAATAAGATCGGTACCTACGGCGTCGCCGTTCTCTCGGCGGCGCACGAGGTGCCGTTTTACGTAGCGGCTCCTTCAAGCACGTTCGATCTCACGCTCGCCGATGGTGACGGCATTCCGATCGAAGAGCGTGATGCGCGCGAGATTACGCACGGCTTCGGCCGCCAAACCGCCCCTTCCGGCGTCAAGGTTTACAATCCGGCGTTCGACGTAACGCCCGCCCGATTGATACGCGGCATCGTTTGTGAACGGGGCGTGATCTCGCCCGTCACGCGCGAAGAGATTCGCGGGCTTCTTTAGAATGGCGCCTGCCGTTGATTGAAACGCGCCTCGACGTCGTTATGTGACGTGTACGGCCGATTTAGTTGCCGTGGCGATATCGTTACAGTTGATTTTGGTATAACAGCCGTTTGAAATAGCCTGATGCTTCGGCATTCGGACTCTACTGCAGCGACATGCAAGGCTCACGCCCGTCGGTTCACCCCCAGTACCGGAATTAGCGAAAATGGAAATAGAAGTTCAAACGGATCGTCGAAACGTGGCCTCGCTAGCTTGCGATGCGGTGGTCGTGGGGCTATGGAGCGACGAAACGCTCACGGAATCGACGCGCCAGATCGACGAGGCGAGCAAGGGCATCGTACGCGGGCTGCTGGAAAGAAAAGAAGCGACCGGGAAACTGTTTGAACTGACCACTCTTCATGCGGTGCCCGGTGTTCGTGCGCCACTGGTGGTATTGGTCGGAATGGGCGACGCTGCGCGCTGCGACGCGGCGACGGTTTACCGGGCGGCGGCGGCCGCGGCGCGAAGCCTTTCCACGAAGCCTCGCGGTTCGGCGGCATTTTTCCTCGCGGAGGGGCCGACGATCGATCAGGAATCGGCCGTGGCGGCGGGGGCGATTGTCGGGAGTGTGGGCCAGGATCTGTATCGCAAAGAGAAAAAGCGTCATTCGCCCGGAAAAATCCTCGTGGCGGGGGATCGCGTCCAAGCCGTCGCCCGCGGCAAGGCGATCGGCGAAGCGATGAATCTGGCTCGGCGACTCGTCAACGAGCCGCCGCACGCGATATATCCGGAAACGTTTGCCGACGTAGCTCAGCGCGTCGCCGGGGAAAGCGGATTGACTTGCGAAATCTGGGACGGCCCGCGACTGGAGCACGAGCGATGCGGCTCGCTACTGGCGGTTTCACAAGGCTCGGCTCGACCGCCTCGCCTCGTGATCTTGGAGTACCGCGGCGGGAAGAACGAGCCGCCGACGGCGCTGGTCGGCAAGGGAGTGACGTTTGATTCCGGCGGCCTTTCGCTCAAGCCGACGGATTCGATGAC
>CAZWDN010000079.1:0-17682 GCA_964633125.1 uncultured Pirellula sp.
AAGCGGCGGAATTGGTCGATAAGGACGAAGCCGTCGATGAGTTGGTCGAAGAAGATGATCTGAGTCCGGCGGAAGACCTCGACGCGGAGCCGGAACTCAAGGCCGACGAACTGCTGATCAGCCCGGACGACAACGATTCGTGGTCCGATGATCCGGTGCGCATGTACCTGACGCAGATGGGTGAAATCCCCCTGCTCACGCGCCAACAAGAAATCGCGCTGGCCAAGCAAATCGAAATCACCCGCGCCCGCTTTCGCCGGAAGCTGCTGGAATGTGATTTCGTGATTCAAGATGCCGTGCGCATTTTGCGCCGCGTGCATCTCGGCGAGTTGCCGTTCGATCGCACCGTGCAGGTGTCGGTGACCGACCATCTCGAAAAAGAGCAGATCATGGGGCGCTTCCCGCACAACCTGCGGACGCTCGACGTGCTGCTCAAGCGCAATCGGAAAGATTACCAAACCGCCGCCGGCAAGAGCTGCAAGGCGAGCGAACGGAAGGAAGCTTGGCGTCGGCTCGGCCGTCAGCGCCGTCGCGCCGTTCGCTTGGTCGAGGAGCTCGGTCTGCGCACGCAACGCATCGAACAAAAGATTCGGACGCTGGAAGAATTCAGCCGCCGCGTCGATGAACTGCGGGCGAAGATCGTCGCCAACAAGGCCGGCCGCGGCCCGTTGGACGAACGCCAGAAACTGATCTCGGACTTCCGCAAGATTCTCGTCGCCTGCCAAGAAACGCCGACGAGCCTGCGGAAGCGGGTCGCGTATCTCAAGACCACGTACACGGAATACCAACGCGCCAAGCGCGGCCTCTCGGAAGGCAACTTGCGGTTGGTTGTTTCCATCGCCAAGAAATACCGCAACCGCGGCCTGAGCTTCTTAGACCTGATTCAAGAAGGCAACGCCGGTTTGATGCGGGCCGTCGACAAGTTCGAATATCGCCGCGGGTTCAAGTTCTGCACGTACGCCACGTGGTGGATTCGCCAAGCCATCACGCGGGCCGTCGCCGACCAAAGCCGTACGATTCGCATTCCGGTGCACATGGTGGAAACCATGTCGAAGGTGCGCAACGTATCGCGCAAGCTGCTGCAAGAGCTCGGCCGCGAGCCGACGATCGAAGAAACGGCCAAGGCCGCCGGCGTGCCGACGGAAGAAGCCCGTCGCGTGTTGGCGATGAGCCGTTTCCCGATCTCGCTCGATCGCCCGGTGGGCAATAGCGAAGACAGCCACTTCGGCGACCTACTGCCGGACGGCACCGTGGAAAGCCCGGCCATCGGCGCCGCGCAAGAGATGCTCCGCACGCGGATCAACAAGGTGCTCAAGTCGTTGAGCTACCGCGAACGGGAAATCATCAAGCTCCGCTACGGTCTCGGCGACGGCTACAGCTACACCCTCGAAGAAGTGGGCCACATCTTCAAGGTGACGCGCGAACGCATTCGTCAAATCGAAGCCAAGGCGGTTCGCAAGCTGCAGCAACCGAGCCGCGCCGCGGAACTGACCGGCTTCTTGGACTAGTTGCCGCCGCCGATCGTAAACTGGTACGCGAAGGCCCGGGGACTCACCTCCCTGGGCCTTCTTTTTTGACCTCTGACTCCCCCTTGGAACTGAACTCCGGCCTGGAATCCATCCCCTGCCACATGTCGACGCCGCTCACTCCGCTGATCACGCTCACGACCGACTTCGGTCGCGACAGCCCTTACGTGGCGGCGATGAAGGGAGTCATACTGTCGCACCATCCTGAGGCACGGATCGTCGACGTCACCCATTCGATTCCGCCTCAGGACATTCGCAGCGCCGCGTGGGTGCTGGAGGATGTCGCCCCATATTGGCCGCCGGGAACGATTCACGTCGTCGTGGTCGACCCGGGCGTGGGCACGAAACGAAACATGGTCTACGCGGCCTGGGAATCGGCCTGCTACTTGGCGCCCGACAACGGCGTGTTAAGTCGCTTGGCTCGGCGGTCGCCCCCCACTACAATCGTCGCGTTGGAAAGCCGGCAATACTGGCTGCCGACCGTGTCGAACACGTTTCACGGTCGGGACATTTTGGCCCCCGTGGCGGCCCGGCTGAGCCTAGGGCTCGACCCGCGGGCCTTGGGGCCGCCGCTACAGAAGCTTGTCGAGATTCCTTGGTCCGAGGTCAGCGTCATGCCGGGAAAAATTCAGGGCACGGTCCGATCGATTGATTCGTTCGGCAACCTCGTGACCGACATCGCGGCGGACAAGCTGACCGACGTGCCGACCGACCCGGAACAAGTGCGCGTGCGTTGCGACGAGCACGAAACGCAAGGCTTGTTTCGCACGTACGACGATCAGCCGCAAATGACGCTCGTCGCCATCATCGGCTCCAGCGGCTACTTGGAGTTGGCGGTCGTCGGCGACAGCGCACAGATGATGCTCGGCGTGCGCACCGGAGCGCCGGTCTCGGTGATTTGGTAAGTCTCCTCTTCATTTAGCCGCGGAGCTCGCCTCCGCGCGAACTCCGGAGCGCGACGCCGATCGTCGCGGCTAAATGATGACAAACATTGACGATCTCTACCGCTGGGATCGCGAGCACTTCTGGCATCCGTTCACGCAGATGGCCGACTACGAGCCGCTGGTGATCGAGCGCGCCGAGGGCTGTACGCTCTACGACGTTGCCGGCCGCGCCTATCTCGACGGCGTGAGCAGCCTCTGGTGCAACGTGCACGGGCACCGCCACCCGAAGCTCGACGCGGCGCTACGCGACCAACTCGACCGCGTGGCACACACGACGGCGCTGGGCGCCTCGAACGTTCCGGCCATTAAGCTCGCGAAGCGGCTCACGGAGATCGCTCCGCCGGGACTGGAGCATGTTTTCTTTTCCGATTCCGGCGCGACGGCCGTCGAAGTGGCGCTGAAGCTGGCGTTTCAATACTGGCGTCAGCGGCCGAATCCGAAGCCTGAGAAGTCGTGCTACGTCGCCTTTTCCGACGGCTACCACGGGGACACGCTCGGCAGCGTCAGCGTCGGCGGGGTCGAGCGCTTTCACGCGATGTTCGCACCGCTGCTGTTCGAAACGCTGCGGCTTCCCGCGCCGCAAACCTCGCGCTTCCCGCCGGGCGTTGAAGCGGATGAAAGCCGGCCGGCCGACGCTTGCGGCTATTACCTCGCGCAGGCCGAGGAACTCCTCCAACGCGAACATGCTCGGATCGCCGCAGTGGTGATCGAGCCGCTCATCCAATGCGCCGCCGGCATCCTGACCCACCCGGCCGGCTACCTGCGCGGCCTTCGCGAACTGACGCGGCGCTACGACGTTCTGCTGATCGCCGACGAGGTCGCCGTCGGCTTCGGCCGCACCGGCCGGATGTTCGCCTGCGAACAGGAAGAAGTCTCGCCCGACTTGCTCTGCCTCGCCAAGGGACTTACCGGCGGCTATTTGCCGCTGGCGGCCACGCTGGCGACCGACGAACTTTGGCAAGCGTTTCTCGGTCCTTATGAAGCGTCGCGGCAGTTCTATCACGGGCACACTTACTGCGGAAATCCGCTCGGCGCGGCGGTTGCGCTCGCTTCCCTCGATGTCTTCGCCGAAGAACAAACGTTGGCCCGGCTGCCTGCGAAGATCGAACGTCTCGAAGCGCACTTACGACGCATCGCGCGGCATCCGAACGTCGGCGACGTTCGCGGGCGCGGTCTGATACGAGCCGTCGAGTTGGTAAAAGATCGCGCAACGGGCGAGCCGTTCGCGTGGAGCGAGCGTCGTGGACACTTGGCCTGCCTCGCGGCGCGCGAGCGCGGGGTTTTGCTACGTCCGCTGGGAAATACGCTCGTCGTCTTTCCCCCTCTGGCGATTTCCTTAGCAGAGGTCGACCAACTAATGTTAGCGGTCGAACACGGCATCGAAGTCGCCGTGCGATAGCACGCCGGTTATTCGAATCGACCGGCTTTGCTTACGCAGCTTACCAAGCAAAACGCGATTCTTCCGTCGACGTAACTTTTTTGTTCGTGACTTTATTTGGCCGGAATGTTTAGAATCCGAGCGACGAGTTCAAGCACACCCTTGATTCGCATTCCGTCGCTTACAAGCACGAACCGTCAAATGCCGGCCCGCGTAAGATGTATGGGGGCCGCAGTATGGATACGGGCCAATTTCGGGCACTTGGTTGCTAGGTGATGGAAATGCCGAGCGGCGTGCGAGTATTGTTTGTCGGAGATTCGGTGACGGCGGGCTTCGGGCTCGGCGGCAGGCCGTCGTACGTTTGTCTCACGTCGCAGCGCCTGCAAGAGCGCGGCGTCAACGTCGAAATCTTGTGCAACGCGCTCGACGGCGCCGATAGCGGCTACCTGTTGCGACGCTATCACCGCATGATAACGGCGCACGATCCGGATTGGGTGGCCTTCAACGTCGGGCTCAACGACGCCTTGCCCCCCGAAGGACGCTCGCCGCGGAGTCCGGCCGAGTTCGCCGCCAATATGTTGGAACTCATCGACCGCACGACGTCGCTCGGCGCGCGGCCGATTTTGATCGTTCCCAACCCTCGCTATGTGCCTGCCGGCGGGGCGCGGATCACCGACGAGCGCGGCACTTCGGAAGCAGCGCTACGCGACGTCATGCAACACTACGCCGACGTCGTACGCGGCCTGGCCGATGCGATGAATTTGCCGTTGGTCGACGCCCATCGCGCCTTCCGCAACGAACCGAATGCCGCCGACTTACTGCAAGACGGCACGCATCCAACGCTTGCCGGCCACGAACTCCTGGCCGACTTGGTCACGGAAGAGCTACTGCAACTGCTCGGCGGCCCGCGGATGCGGAGCGCTCGCACGGCCCGCGAGTAGTTGCGAATCGCCTTTAGCCGGGATCGGCGGCGGCCTCGATTCGATCTCGCCCCGCGCGCTTCGCGGCTCGCAGCGCTTCGTCGGCCGCGGCGAAGAATGCAGACGCGTCCTGTTGCCGCGCATAACGCGCGGCGAAGCCGATGCTGCATGTGACCGGCGGCAGACGTCGTTCGGCGAGTCGCGCGGCCGTCGCCTTGCGGATGCGTTCCAGAACCGCCGCCGCGCGCTCCGGCGCGAGGTCCGGAAGTAAGAGCCCGAACTCGTCGCCGCCGAGCCGCGCGGCGATGTCGCCCCGTCGCACGGCCGAGCGCAGGCCGTCGGCGACGGCCCGAAGGACTTGGTCCCCCGTGGCGTGGCCGTGTAAGTCGTTCACCGGCTTGAACTCGTCGAGATCGACGAGCGCCAAACAAATTGACCGTTCGTGCGCCGCCGCTTCGTGACAAGCCGCCGCCAACGCATCGTCCCAAGCGCGGCGATTCGGCAGTTCGGTGAGCGGATCGGTTTCGGCGAGCCGCGCCCAATGGCGCGCTCCGTCGGTCGCGCGATGCAATTCGGCGCGGGCCGCCGCGAGCTTTGCTAAGAGTCCGGTCGTACGCGCGAACTCCGGTTCCGAAACGTCGCCGGAAAGTTCGGCGTCGGCCTCGGCCGGCGACGTCACGAACTCGAGCTCTGCGCGATCGACCAACGCCGCGGCAATTCGCGCGCGCAGGCCGGCATCGACGACGGCGATCGAGATTTTTCCCAAACTTTTTTCCATAACATCCGATTATAACCCGCGTCGCCGCGGGCGGCGTTTTCCCGCCGTTTGCGCGTCCCGCGTCTGCTTGCGAGCAATCCGGCCGCTGTTACAATCTCGTGAAGCGCACGGCCTGCTTCGGGCCGACAGTTGCACGCAAGAGCCGCATCTTTGGCGGCGAGGGCCGTCGTCATGAGTCTCGACGTGAGTGAAATCGGCAGTATCCCCTCCGCATGGACCCGCCGACATCTGCTCGGCTTGGAAGACCTGAGCGTCGAGGAATTGAACATCCTTCTTGATTCCGCCGAGATGTTCAAAGAGGCCACGGACGACTGTACGAAGAAGATTCCCGTGCTCACCGGCCGGACCTGCGCCAACTTGTTCTTCGAAAACTCGACGCGGACGCGACTCAGCTTTTCCCTGGCCATGCGACGTCTCGGCGGCGATACGCTCGACTTCGCCTCGGGCAGTTCGAGCATGTCGAAAGGCGAGACCGTCATCGACACGGCCAAGAACATTGAAGCCATGGGGATCGACCTCGTGGTGTGTCGGCACCGCACGCCGGGCGTGCCGCACTTGCTGGCCAACAACTTGAATTGCTCGGTGATTAACGCCGGCGACGGACCGCACGAACATCCGACGCAAGGACTGCTCGACATCCTCACCATCCGCCAGCAGCGCGGAACGCTCGCCGGCCTGACGGTCGCGCTGGTCGGCGATATTCAATTCAGCCGCACGGCCCGCTCGAATATTTGGGGCCTGCGCAAGCTCGGCGCGCACGTGATTCTCTGCGGCCCGGCGACGCTCGTCTCGCCGCTCTGGCGCGAATTCGGCGTGGAAGTATCGCACAATCTCGACGACATCCTTCCGCGTTGCGACGTGCTCAACTTGCTCCGCATTCAATTCGAGCGACAATCGACCCGGCCGTTTCCGTCGGTCCGCGAATACGCGCACTTGTACGCCATGAATCGCCAACGCATGGCCCGCGCGAAAGACGGCGTGCTGATTCTCGCGCCGGGCCCGATCAACCGGGGCGTAGAAGTGACGACCGACGTCGCCGATGGCCCGCACTCGCTGATACTTTCGCAAGTGACCAACGGCTTGGCCGTACGCATGGCCGCGCTTTGGCTCGTCTGCGGAGCGGCGGCCCGCGACGGCGAATAGATTTTGACCGATTCCTTCACTGCTTAGTCGTCGCGATCTCGCGACGTTCGGCGGGCCGTGACCGGCCCGGCTAAGCAAGCAGCAACGAATAAACCGCAAACATGCCCACGACCCTGATTCAAAACGGACGCGTCATCGACCCGAGCCAAGACGTGGACCGCGTCACGAACGTGCTCTTGCGCGACGGCAAGGTCGTCGGTTTCGACGCACCATCGGGCCAGTACGACCAGGTGATCGACGCCGCGGGAAAGATCGTCACGCCGGGCCTCATCGACATGCACGTGCATCTGCGCGAGCCCGGGCGCGAGGAAGATGAAACCATCGCCACCGGCACGGCCAGCGCCGCGGCGGGCGGATTCACCTCGATCGCCTGCATCCCCAACACGATTCCTCCGATCGATACGCAAGCCACGGTCGAGTTTATCCAGCATCAAGCCGCGCGGGCCGGGCACTGCAACGTGTTCGTCGTCGCCTGCGTCAGCAAGAATCGCGAAGGGAAGGAACTCGCCGAAATCGGGCAGTTGGTCGAAGCCGGCGCCGTGGCCTTTAGCGACGACGGCGCCCCGGTGTACGACGCCGAACTGATGCGCCGCGCGCTCGAATATTGCAGCATGTTCGACAAGCCGATTCTCAACCACGCCGAGGTGATGGAGCTGACGCGCGGCGGCGGCATGATGCACGAGGGAATCGTTTCGCTCTTGCTCGGCCTCCCCGGCATGCCCGCGGCGGCGGAAGACGTGATGATCGGCCGCGATATCGCGCTGATGGACGTCACCGGCGGCCGCGTGCACATTATGCATATCTCCACGGCCGGCGGCGTCGAACTCGTGCGGCAAGCGAAACTCGCCGGCTCGCGCGTGACGACGGAAATCTGCCCCCACCACTTCACGCTCACCGACGAGTGCCTGCGGACGTTCGATTCCAACTACAAAATGAGCCCCCCCTTGCGGAGCCGGCTCGACGTCGAGGCCTGCATCGAGGGACTGATCGACGACACGATCGAAGTGATCTGCACCGACCATGCCCCGCACGCGCTGGAAAAGAAGATGCAGGAGATCGACGTCGCCCCGTTCGGCATCGTCGGCCTAGAAACGTGCCTGCCGCTCACGATTTCACAACTGATCGAGCCGGGGCATCTCACCTGGTCGCAAGCCGTCAAGAAGCTCACGATCAATCCTGCCCGCATCCTGGGGATCGACAAGGGAACACTCAAGCCGGGGGCGGACGCCGACGTGACGATCATCGACCCGGACCTTCGCTGGACCTGCGATCCTCAACAGTTTCGCTCGAAAAGCAAAAACAGTCCGTTCGCCGGCTGGGAGTTCTCAGGCCGCGCCGTGATGACGATCGTCGGCGGTCGCACGGCGTATCGGCTGTAGTCTCTTCGGCGGCTCGGCCGGGGTGAGCGACGCGTCGACGGCATCGTCACGGCGGGGCGGCGTACTACTGGCCAGAATCGCGCCTCGCGAGTATCCTGAAACTTCACGGGCGGCGTCGCGCGACCTCGCTTTTCCTCTCGCGCCGGCCTTTCGGGGCCTGCCGATGCACCTCTTGGCGCCCATCTTGGGCGTCGCCGGCATTTTGGTCGCCATGCGTAATCCGTTGCTTGCCCCAGACCTGCGTGAATTCGTCGCCGAACGCGACGAGGCGGGCTTGCGCGATTTCTTTTCCGGCCATCACCCGGCCGACGCCGCCGAACTGCTCGACGATCTCGAGGCCGAGGAAGTGATGTTCGTGCTCGGCCTTTTGCCGGGGCGCGAGCGAGCCGCGATTTTCGACTACCTCGAAACTTCGCTGCAAGACGCCGTCGCCGAGCGAATGGACGATCACGACCTGGCCGCGCTCATCACGTATATGTCGCACGACGAGCGCGCCGGACTGATGTCGCGTTTGCCGGTCGAGCGGCCTGATCATATTTTCCAGCTCCTGGCTCGGGCCGAGCGCGAAGACATCCGTCGCCTGCAATCGTACGAAGAAGGTACGACCGGCGCCGTGATGACGAGCGACTATGCGACCGTGCCGGCCGACGAATCGGCCGCTGCGGCGATCGAACGCCTCCGGCATGTGGCGCCCGATCGTGAAACGATTTACTACTGCTACGTCGTCGACGAAGATCGGCACCTCAAAGGTTTCGTCTCGCTCAAGAACCTGATCATCGCGCCGGCCCATCGTCGCGTGGCCGACATCATGCAGCGTGACTGCGTGTATGCCAACGTCGACGACGATCGCGAAGCGACCGCCGAGAAATTCGCCGAGTACGACTTGCTCGCGCTGCCCGTGGTCGATCATGAACACCGGCTCGTCGGCATCGTAACGCATGACGACGTGATCGACGTGATCGTCGACGAGGCCACCGAAGACGTGCATCGCATGGGCGGCGTCGGGCCGCTCGAATACAGCTACCTGGATTCCTCGTTCCGACAGCTTTGGCTGAACCGAGCGATCTGGTTGTCGATTTTGTTCGTCGCCGGCTTTCTCACCACCTGGGCGCTCACGGAATTCGAGGGAGACTTCCAACAAGTCCCGGCGCTCGTGTTTTTCATTCCGCTCATCATCTCGGCCGGCGGCAATTGCGGTTCCCAATCGGCGACGCTCATCATGCGCGCCTTGGCGCTCGGCGAACTCACGCCGCGCGATTGGTATCGCGTGTTTGTGCGCGAAGTGCTGATGGGGCTCTCGCTCGGCCTCGGGCTCGGCATCGTCGGGTTTCTGCGGGCCTTGCTGACCCCCTCGGATAAAATCGCGCAGGGTGAACTCTTCAAACTCTCGCTGACGATCGGCTTGGCCGTATCGGCGGTCGTGCTCTGCGGCAATCTCGTCGGCGCATTGATGCCGCTAGTGCTCAAAAGGCTCGGCTTCGATCCCGCGTTAATGTCAAACCCGTTCGTCGCCAGCTTGGTCGACGTAACGGGCATCATCGTTTACTTCGCGATCGCCCAGGCGATTCTGATCTAACGCCGCTCCAACACTTCCACTTTCAGTCGGCCCATCACTTGTGCCACGCTGAGCATGGCCGCGAGCGGTTCGACGCCGGCCAAGTTGGTTTGCGCCACCTTGAGGTAGGCCGCGCTCGTACCTCCCCGGCCCCACGCCGCATCGAGCGGAATCCAACGGTCGGCCAAGTACGCTTCCGTCCACATGTGATAGAGAAACGCCCGTTCGGTTTCCACGTAGACCAGCCCGACGGCCGTGCGTGCCGGAATACCGCGCGATCGCAACATCGCGGCCAACAGCACCGCGTACTCCGTGCAGTCGCCGGAGAGTTCACGAGCGGCGTCGGCCGCCGTCGCGAAAGACGTTCCCAACGGTTTGGTTTGCCACTTCGGCCGGAGCGATTGCTCCAGCTTTACGGCGACCCGCCACGCATCGGTTTCCGCGCCCGCGGCTTCCTCGGCCAATCGCACGACCCGGGCATCATCACTCTGGATCCAATTGTTCGGCCGGCGATCGTCGTCGGTCGGCGGCGGGTTCGGCACATCCGGCGTCCGCGGCGAATCCGGTCGCGCGGCGCGCACCGTGATCTCGGCGGTGCCGTCGTCGCGGCGCACGACCGTCTGCGATTCTCCGGAAGGAAACACCGCGGCCGCATCGCCGTCGGCCAGCCGCACGCGATAGCGCACCAGCGCTGTTTCATACGGTTTCTCCAGCGGCGGCGTCGTCGGCACCTTGGTCGCCAATCCCAGATCGACCGCCGCGGCGGCATCGCCCGGCTTCAGCGCCTGCTCGCGCGTCGTACGGAGCGTCGTTTGCTGCAGCGCCGGATAGACGCTCTTCCAAACTTCGCCTTGGTCGTCGACCCACGCGGTCGAGTCGAGCTTCATGCCGCCGGGAAGCACGGCCTGCGTGTCGACGCGCACGAGTTGCCGCGTTTCGGCGCCCAGTACGACCGGCTCCTTCTGTTTCGCCGCGAGCGTGACGCCGACGATCTGATTGAAGAACGGTAGAAACGTTTGAAACGTCGCCGTTGCGCCCGGCTGCGGCCTGTTGCGAAGCATCCAATCGGTCACGCCGAATTCCCCTAGCGTGCCGCGCGGCCAGTCGATCTTGCTGGTCGTGGCCTTGCCGCTGGTTTCGAGCGTGAGCAAAGCGTGCTCCCCTCGTACCACGCCCGTCGTGGTTTGGGCCGACCCGGCGACGGTCATCGAGTTGCGAAACCGTCGCACGTCGCCGGCCGGCGTCTCCCAAGAGACGTCGTGCATCGCTTGCTCGATCCGCTGCCCGCCGCGTGAAAGCACCATCTGGCCGGTCAATTCAATCCGCACGACCGGTTCGCCGTCGACTACGTCGTGATAGTACGCCCCGTGCGTGTGGCCGATCTTGCTCTGTTGGAAGTAGTGTTCTTCCCAAAACTCGCGAAACGGCGGCGGGCCGGCCTGTGTCGGCGGCGTCACATAGGCCGTCGGCGGGGCGGCCGCGGTCTCCGGATCCGCTTTCGGTTCCGGCGCGCAACCGCAGCAGGCGATGAGGAGCACGGCGCTCCCCAGCCGCATTCGAATCAATCCGCTTCGCATCGACGTCTCCTTGTGTACCTCATCCCGCTTCTCTCGTTACGGAGAAACTCGTCGCGTTGCCCAATCTCACACGGCTCAACCGGCAAAATCACCGTTTCTCGAAAACTTCGTCCGTCGCCGCGAACGCTTCCCCCGCCCGATGCGTATCGAAACCTGGGGGACACGGGACGGTTCCGCCGCAAGCACCTTCGCAAGGACGCCGCGGATCGGGCAGTCGGTCGGCTTACGTCGACCCCGCCGTCCGCAGCATCTGGGGGAGCAAGCGGCCGGCAAACTTCGCCGGTAGCCGCGATTGGCGCGGCGTACGGTTGCCGTAATCCGAGCCGAATTCTACGGCGATCGAATCGACGCATCTAGCTCGGTGCTAGACTACAGGGTGAGTGCGATGTCGGGTCCATCGGGAGCCGGTTTCTTGAGGGGAATCCAGCTTTCCTCGCGGGAAAAATCGCCTCGCCGAGCGAGGTGCGTCAGGGCCGTTTATGACGACTTTGCCGCGCCGCGGACGCGACGACGAAGAAACCGCAAACAGGCCGAAATTCCGCCGGATGCAGGAAAAGTAACCTACGGTTGTAAGGGCGGACGCTTTCGCACAGTACTCGTAAATCGCCGACGCGAAAGCGCAGATATCGCAGTAAAGGTTTGCAAAACTCCATGGGATTCATCAAACGGTTTTTCAAGAACGTGATTCGTGAAGGGGGCCAACAGCCGCTTCCGAACACGGGCAGCAGCTTCGAGCGCGTCACCGACGACGCCCTAGAGACCCATCTAGGCGTGGTTCGTTACGGCGAGTTCGTGCTGACCGACGCGGTCCGACCGTCGTACGACCTGCAAGTCGTGCCGACGCAAGGTTTCCGCCACGACGTCTACAACGACGCCGAAAACAAAGCTTCGGTGCCGGTGCTGATGGCCGCGGCCTCGAGCCAGGGACTCTTCGAAACGTTTCTCGACCTGCTCGATCCGCTCGGCTTCGAAGTCGACGTGGTGCTCGAAACGAGCCACCATCGCAACAACAAAGGCCACACGGATCTCTACCGCGAGCACATCGATCTGCCGGTGCTCAAGAGCATCCTCTACGAATACGAAGACTTGCTGCTGAACGACGGCTGCACCGGCATCGCGGTGCTGAATCCGAACATTCCGCAAGAAGTGCAATTCGACGAACACAAACTCCTGATCGTCTACGGCGACAACCTGGGCGATTACGAATCGATCTTTCAAAGCCGCGCGGTGAACTGCAACGAGAAGATGAAGTTCATCACCGAGGCCGAACACGTCCACTCTTCGAGCGACTACTACTTCCAGCAGTTCGAAGAACTCAAAATGCGTTTGGGGATGGATTCGCACTTTTAGCGCCGCAAGGCGCTTTCGGACTGGGATGGTCCGATGTGCGAATCATGGGAAAAGCGCGAGCCGCCGGGACCTTACCGGCGGCTCGTGTTTTTTATGCGCCGAGAACGCGTCTTCTATTTAGCCCCAGTCGGCGATCGGGGGGGGCTGCCCGCCGTCGCCGACGGCGTCATACCTGTAGGGAACGCCCTCCGTGGCGTTCCGCGACTTACCTGATGCTCGGAACGCCGCAGAGGGCGTTCCCTACAGATGCGTCCAGTCGACGTAAGTCGGTTATCGCTTGCGCGACTTACGTCGAATTCGGTTTTCGCGCTGCGCACATAAGTCGAGTTATGTGCGCACCCCTTGTGGGTTTTGGGGTTGTGCGTAGATAACCGGAGTTATGTGCGCAGGCCGTTTTCGACCGTCGACGTAAGTACCAAGATCGAGCGGCGACTTACGTCCAAGTCGTCGGCCGCTTCGCGGTGGAAAAGCGCGTTCTAAACGCATGCCGATAGCCCTCGCGCACGACGGCGCAAAATCCAATTCCGCCACGGAGCGGCGGACTACAAATTGCCAAAGACCATCTCGCAACGTAGCAAGACGGCCCGGCAATCTCCAGGCAACTTTTGGCCGGCCTGCGGCGGGGGTTATGGTCGAGCTTGGGCCAAATCGGCGGCTTCCACTCGTTTGAGCCAGCCGTCGAAGACGAAGGTGCCGAACGGTAGGAGCGAGGCGACGAACGCCTTGCCCCAGAACTCGCCGGACCACCAAGGGCGCTTCACGGCCACCTCCGCCACGGCCGCAAAGAAGAGCACGAACAACAGCCCGTGCAGCGAGCCGACGATCCGCACCGCCAGCGGCATGCCGGCCCAATACTTCAGCGGCATCGCAATGCCGAGCAGCACCAAATAAGAAAGCCCTTCGACGAACCCAATCACACGCAAACGACCGATCGGCGTAGACAACATCCGCGACACGTTCCTGAAAGCAAGACGGAAAGCAAAAGCCGGCCTCCAGAATAACCAGCCAGTGAACTCTACGCGAGCGGCAGGCGTAAGCCGGCCAATGCCGCCGGAAAAGCTAAGCCCCGAGCAAACGGGGGAGTTACGACCCCCGCTCGCCCGCCTCTCGTCTGGCGCCTAACGCCTGCCGCCTAGCGCCCGTATTCACTTTTTCGCCGGCTCGATCAAGAGCGTCTCGTTGTCGAGGTTGAGGATCACCGGCTCGTCGTACACGAGATACTGCGACAACGTCCGGCCGTGCTTCTCGGCCAGCTTGAAGTAGTCGTCGCTGAATTGCTCGTAGCGTCGCGCATGCTTGATTTGTTCTTCCGTCACGGTCGAATCCTGCCACCGGTTCTCGCGCCAGTAGAACGACTTCGCGCCGAGGTTCCGCACCGTGTTGACCGTGACGTCCTTATCGCTCGCCGCATCGCGATAGTTGGCCGCTCCGGCCGGCGCGGCCGAAGCCGGCGCCGCGGCGTTTTGCGCCATTTGGAAACTTCCTTTGGCCGCCCGTTGTGCCACGCCGCCGCGCCCGTCGGCTTGTTCCAAGGCCCGCAGGTTGGCGGTCGTCGTCGAAGCGTTTGCCGCAAGCGAATGAATGTTCACAGTCTCGTCCGCTAAAAACGACGTGTACGGCGTCAGAATGCCGTGCCGCGTGGAAAGCTCGACCAGTTCCTTCACCAACTCCTCGTTCTTCCCCTTCAGATCGAGTTGGTCGATGATCTCACCGATCCGCCGCACGGCCCAAAGTTTTTCGATGAAGGCGTTCGTCTCATCGTCGCTTTCCTTCACGAGCTTCGTCGGGAAGCTGAAATCCTCCGTCTCTTTGCCGACGGCGCCGGAGACGCGCACGTCACACGCGCCCGACCGCCGATACCGGCCGACCACCACGAGTTGTTCGCCGGCGAACAAGTCGAATTCGTCTTTCGGATACACGCGATTGACGACTGAGCCCTTCGCGGGCGCTTCCTCATCGCAGAATTCGATCGTCACTCCGGTCAACACCGGCGATTCCATCCGGCCGTACAACTTGCTCACGCGTTCTTCGATGTCTTCATTCGGCCGGACGTACTCGCTTTGGCCGAAGTTTTCGCGCACCAGCTTATCGAGCATCCGACTGTTCACGTCGTAGCCGACGCCGAAGGCGATGATTCGGGCCCGTACGCGGTTATGTTTCTTGGCGCTTTCCACGATCTTCGCTTCGTTCGTTTCGCCGGCCGTGGGCAGGCCGTCGGTCATGAAGAGCACGTAATTCGGTCGATCGGAATCTTTTAGTTGCTCCAGAGCCGCCGTCAGGGCTCCTTCGATATTCGTGCTGCCGCCGGCGTAGATCGACTCGATGAAACCGAGCGCTTCGTCGCGCGTTTTGTCGCTATAGCGTTGCAGTTCCGGCTTGAAGCTTTCGACTCGATCGTCGTAGGCCACGATGTTGAACAGGTCTCCTTCGTGCAAGCGTTGCATCACGAACTTCAACGCGTTGCGAGCTTGTTCGATTTTCTCGCCGCTCATGCTACCGGAACGATCGACCACGAACACCACGTTTTTCGCCGGCGCCGGCCGATCGTCTTCAATTTGCGGGTTCGCCAACAACAGGAAGTAGCCTTCCTCCTTCCCCTTCGGCTTGTAGCTCAGCACGCGGGCCGAAAGCTTGCCGCGACCGACGTCGAACATCAGCCGGAAGTCGCCGGAGGGAATCTCGTTCTTGCCGGAGTAAGTGACGGTCGCCGTTTTGCCGCGCCGCTTGACGTCGACGTTGTGCGTCGCGCTGTACACGTTCTTGATCGTTTCACGGCTCTCGATCGACACGCGCACGGAAACCTTCTCCACCGGGCGAGTCGTGTACTTGGCCGTCGAGAGCGGAAACAAGAAGTCGGTCACGCCGTCGGCTTGGCGGCAGAGTTGCGTATAGCGGATTTGCACTTCCCGGGTCTGACCGGGCGGCACCGGAAATACGCTCGTTTGAAACATGCCGCCGCCGAGCCATTCCAACAAGGCCGGGTCCTGATTCTTGCGCACGATTTCTTCGTAGCGCCGGCGGGCCTCTTCCCTCGACAGCAGTTTGCCGGGTAGTTCCTTGCCGTCGACCAAGAGCGTCACGCGATCAATGGCGGCGTCGTAGGGCAACGGGAACACAAACGCCACTTCCATCGTGCGGCTGCCGGTGTTCTCGAACGTCTGCGTCACTTGCACATTTGCCGCCTGATCTTTGAGCGTCGCCGATACCTCCAGCGATTTAATCCTGTAGGAATCGGCCATCGTCGGCGGCAGCGGGTGGCGGGGGCGGATAATTTCCGGGCGAGGCAGCCGTACTTGCTCATTCGGCGAAACGTTGACGAGCAGCCCTTGGGCCGAAGCCCAGGCGGGGGCAAGCAACAGCGCCAATCCGACTAAACAAAACCGCGACAAACTTAAGGCCAGGGCGTTCATGACGGATTCTCCCGCAGCGAATGAGGACGACGCCGGCAGAGACGCCGGGCGCATGGTTGCCGAACCTTCGACGCCGGCGGCCCGGCAGAAAGTTCCCGGGAACCATAAACCACCGGAATTTCGCATCTTTTCGGGCCGTGCCGGCACCGACGAATCTGATCTTGCCGGGTCCCGGAGGCGTCGTCACACTACCGCCCCCCGAAAACTACGGTAGGCGCGTCACCGCGCGCCGTCGCATGTTTCCCGCTATGCGTCCACTGTTCACGACCATCGTCGTCGCCCTGCTCTGCGTGAGCGGCTGCGCGCGCTTTCAAAAGCAGAAGCTGCCGCCGCTGGAAAACCCGCTGACGGTCCCGGCGTCGCCGTGCGACGCGATGTGGGACCAGATCGTCGACGTGGTCGACAACTATTTCGACATCCAAACCGAACAGCGCGTGCGACAGGCCGGCGAGATTCTCACGGTCGGCCGGATCGACACCGCGCCGCGCACCGGCGCGACCTATCTGGAACCGTGGCGCGGCGACGCGGCCGACACGTACGAGAAGGCGCATGACACGCTGCAAACCATCCGCCGCCGCGCGGTCGTGCAAGTGGTGCCGGCCGGCGACGTGTTTCAAATTGAAGTGACCGTTTTCAAAGAACTCGAAGACCTGGCGCGGCCCGAATACAGCACGGCGGGCGCGGCGACGTTTCGCAACGACGCCTCGTTCGTGCGGATCGAAGAACCGGTCGGCGTGCAGGCGACGACCAAAGGCTGGATTCCGCTCGGCCGCGACGCCGCGCTGGAGCAAACGATTCTCCAAGAGATTTGGGTACGCCTCGCCCCGCCCGGCACGGCTCCGGCAAGCGGCGGCTTCGGCGCCATCCCTAACGAATGGTTCGGCGGTCCCGGCACGCCGCCCCCCGGCCCCCAAGCGATTCCGCAACAGCCGGGCACGACGCTGGAAACGCTGCCGCCCGCGATCGAGAGCCGGCAGTAGTCTTACTCCGGTTTCAAGCGAGGCTAAACGGGCGTCGAAGTGATCGCCGGCATCGCAACGATCGGCGCCGGTACGGGAATCGGCGCGGCGACCGGAGCCGGATGATGCGCCGGGAGCTTAATCGTGAAGGCCGTCCCCTTGCCGACGGCGCTCTCCACGCGAATCTTGCCGTGGTGCGCTTCGACGATGTCACGGCAGGCCGCCAACCCTAGGCCGGTCCCCCCCTTGCCCGAAGCGTCGGGCCCGCTCTTGGTCGTATAGAACGGCTCGAAGATGTGCCGCAACGTTTCCGGCGGGATGCCGGTGCCGTTGTCGCGCACGTAGAGGTCGACCGTGTCGGTCTGCGGGTCGTGACTCAATTGCACGAGGATCACGCCCCCTTGCGGCATCGCCTGCCGGGCATTGATCAAAAGATTCAGCAGCACTTGCTGGATGTGGTTCGTGTTGGCCAAGGCCGGCGGGGCTTCGAGAATGCGCCGTTCAATCTTGACGCGATACTTTACCATCTCGCGCTCGAGCAGCAGGAGCGTATCGTCGATCAGCTTCACCATGTCGGTCGGCTCATAGCCCGGCGGACGATTGCGCGCGAAACCGAGGATGCCGTTGGTGATGCGGGCCGCGCGGTTGGCGGCGATGAGAATCTTGTCGAACGAGCGCGCCGCGGTTTCGGCGTCGGGGTGGCGCTGGCCGAGCTTCGCGTAGTTGATGATGGTCATCAGCACGTTGTTGAATTCGTGCGTGG
>CAZWDN010000080.1:0-17548 GCA_964633125.1 uncultured Pirellula sp.
CGCCGCCGCGAACCAACCGGGGCCGAACGCGGCCGTGTTGCCGGGGGCCGATCCGGCCGCGGTCGCCGCGGCCGTGCAAGCCGAAGCCGCGCAGAGCGGGTTGGTCGGCCCGGTGCAGATCGAGTTCCTCGACGGCCTCGACGTGTTGGTCGTCAGCGGCAACGATCGCGACGTCGAACGCGTGCTCAAGATCATCGAGGACATCGAACGTCTGAGCGTCGACACGCAGCCGGTGATCGACGTCGTGCCGCTGGTGCATGTGTCGGGTGAAGCGCTCGCGACCGTCGTCACCCAGATTTACGACGCCGTCTTGTCGCCCCGCCAAGGAAAAGTCAGCATCACGGCGCTCGTCAAGCCGAACGCCTTGTTGCTCATCGGTCGCGGCGAGAGCGTGGACGCCGTCAAAGAGTTGATCACGAAGCTCGATCAGCCGGTCGAGCCGCAGTCGCAGTTCGCCGTGTTTTCCTTGAAGCATGCCTCCGCAGGTTCGGTGCAGACCACGTTGTTGAGCTTGTTCACCGAGCGGCCGGGCCTCGGACCGAAAGTGCAAGTGACGTCGGATGCCCGCAGCAACACGCTCATCGTGCGGGCCGGGCCTCGCGATTTGCTGGAAGCCGGCGAATTGATCAAGCGTCTCGACGTTCCGAGCGGCGAAGCGGAAAACGAACTGCGCGTGTTTCATCTCGAGAACGCCCTGGCCGAAGAATTGGCCCCGGTGTTGCAAGACGCGGTCGCCTCGGAGATCGGCGGCGGTTCGCAAGCCGGCGGGGCTTTGCAAGCTCTGACGCAAGCGGGCGCCGCCGGCGGAGCACAGCAGCAAGCCTCCGCGACTTCGTCGTCTACGGCCCGTTCGGCGGCCTTGAAATTTACGACCATCGATTCCGAAGGGCATCGTCAATATCGCTCCGGCATTTTGAACGACGTTCGGATCACGGCCGACGCTCGAGCTAATTCGCTCGTGGTTTCCGCGCCGATCGAAGCGATGGAACTGATCGCCGCGTTGGTGCGCCAACTCGACGCCACTCCGGCGGCTCGCTCGCAGATCAAGGTATTTACGATCGTCAATGCCGACGCGGCCGGCCTCGTCGAAATGCTCAATGCGTTGTTCGGCCGAACTACGTCGACCGCCGGCGGCGGCTTCGGCGGCCAACAGAACAACCAGAGTCAACAAACGCAGAACCTGCTCGTGCCGTTGCGGTTCTCGGTCGACCAGCGAACGAATAGCATCATCGCCTCGGGGAGCGTGGAAGACCTGACGATCGTCGAAGCGATCTTGCTGCGACTCGACGACAGCGACGTGCGGCAGCGGCAAAGCATCGTTTACCGGCTGAAGAATGCGCCGGCCACGGACGTGGCGACCGCGATCAACAACTTCCTCCGCAGCGAACGCGAGGTTCAGCAGGTTCAACCCGGTTTGTTGAGTCCTTTCGAGCAGATCGAACGCGAAGTCGTCGTCGTTCCGGAGCCGGTGAGCAATAGCCTTATCGTGAGTTCCACGCCGCGCTATTTTCAGGAAATCGCCAAGCTGGTGGAAGACATCGATCGTCGTCCGCCCATGGTGATGATCCAGGTGCTCATCGCCGAAGTGTCGTTGAACAACACGGACGAATTCGGCATTGAGCTCGGCCTGCAAGACTCGATTCTCTTCGACCGCAGCTTGCTCGGCGATTTGGTGACGATCACGCAATCGACGCAGCAGCCGCAGGGGAATACCGTCGTGACGACGACCAATCAGAACGTCGTCGCCGCGACGAATACGCCGGGTTATGCGTTTAACAACGCACCGCTGGGCAACAGCGGTGCGACCGCCGCCTTGGCGAATTCAAGGCGCATCGGCACCCAAGGCCTTTCCAGCTTTGCGGTCGGTCGCACGAACGCCGATCTCGGCTTCGGCGGCCTCGTGCTGTCGGCCTCGAGCGAAAGCGTCAACGTGCTGATTCGCGCGTTGCAGGAAAGCCGACGTTTGGACGTCTTGAGCCGTCCGCAAGTGATGACGCTCGACAATCAAGCCGCCTTCGTGCAAGTCGGTTCGCGCGTGCCGCGCGTGCAAGGAGTGACGGTCAACGTCACCGGACAAGTGAACAACGTCGTCGACGTCAACGTCGGTCTGATTCTCGGCGTAACGCCCCGTATCTCTCCCGACGGGTTGGTGGTCATGGAGATCGACGCCGAAAAGTCGGCGCTCGGCCCGGAGCAAGAAGGGGTGCCGATCTCGGTTTCGACCAACGGCGAAGTCGTCCGCCAGCCGCTCATCAATACGACGACGGCGCAGACCACGGTGAGCGCGATGGACGGTCAGACGGTCGTGCTCGGCGGTTTGATCACCAAAGCTCGCAGCGTGATTCATCGCCGGGTGCCGGTGTTGTCTTCAATCCCGATTCTCGGCAACTTGTTCCGCTACGATAACGAAACGAGCGAACGTACCGAACTTTTGATCATCATGACGCCGCACATCGTGCGCGACGAAGAAGACGCGGCCCGCCTGCGACAGGTCGAGTCGGCGCGAATGTCTTGGTGCTTGGGAGACGTGAAGGCGCTTACCGGCAACGCGGGCTTGTTTGCTCGCGGCGACATCTGGGCCGAAGAAGAGACCATGGTGATCTATCCGGACGTTTCGCCCAACGGCGAACCGACTCCTCCTGCTCCCGAACAGGTTCCGGGGCTTCTGAACGGCGAGCAAGCAACTCCGGCAGCGCCGCCCGCTTCCCCTGCTCCTCCCGCGCCGGAGCCTCCCAAGCCGCCGCCGGCGGCCGTGCCTAAGGCGGAAGTCCCGCAGTCGGGCGAACTGCCGCAAGCCGGCGAGGCTGCGACCGGTGCCGCGGAAAACTCCGGCGAGGTTTCGACGCTCGAGTTTCAGCAGCAAGCGTATCAGCCGATGGTGTATCCGCCGCAGAACACGGCACAACCGCCGCCGAACGGGTTTGTGCCCGAAGTCGTCCCCGTTCAGTACGCCGCACCGCTCGCTCCGACCGTCGCTCCGGGAGTCGCTCCATGACGCAGCTCGTTTCTCTTGGTAAGCCGCATCGGAGCGTAGTCGTCGCCTGCTTGGCGGCGACGCTGCTTGCCGGTTGCTCGAAGTTCGATTTCGACATGAGCCGCAACATCCCGTGGGGAGCCGGCGGCGACGGCGTGATGCAGCCGCCGATGAAGGTCGTCGCCGTATGGACCGACACGGTGCTCACGCAAGGGCTCGCGCCGGCCACGCGCGGTTTCGGCGGCCGCGTCATGTTCTACGCCGTCGAAGGGGGCAAGCCGATCAAGGTGCGCGGCACCCTCACGGTCTACGCCTTCGACGAAACGGGGCGTGACGTCGAAAGCACGAAGCCCGATCGTAAGTTCATTTTTACGCCCGAGCAGTTTGAGAAGCACTACAGCAAGTCGGCGCTCGGGCACTCCTACAGCGTGTGGCTCCCTTGGGACGCCGCCGGCGGGCCGCTTCGCGAGATTAGTTTGCTCGTGCGATTCCAACCGGAAAATGGTACGGCGGTCGTCGGCGATCCGGCAAAGCAACACCTGCCCGGACCGCGCCAAGAAGAACTGGCTCCAACGGCCAAGCGTACGCCTGACGCGGCGACCGCAACCGTACCAACGGCCGCTCTGCCGCAACCGGCTTCCGGCGTGCAGCAAGTTTCTTACGAACAACCGCTCGGCGCGGCGCCGGCGATCGATAGTACGGCTGCGCCTATCAACGGCGCGCCGACCGGCGGAACATGGCCTGCGCCCGTCGCTCCCCGACGCATGACGACGACCACGATCGCGATTCCCAACGGGCCGCAATCTCGACGCGGCACGACCTGGGGGCAACCGTCTAACGCGCCGCAAACGACGCCGGCCGCGTACGGCCCGACTACTTCCGAGGGACGCTCGGCGTCTCCGACGGGAGCACCGCTTCCGACGCAGCAGCCTTTGCCGGGGGGGCCGCAGCAGCCGGCACCGCAAACGTCGGAACAATCGTCAACTCATTTCGGACCCCGGAGACTCCGGCCTCTAGGTTCGCCACTTGCTCGGCTAGAGCGCGATCATGTGCCGTGGCAACAACCCCGGTTAGAATCGCCGTCCGCCCCTCCATCCGCACCGCAATAGAGCCGATGCGCGACATCCGCGGGCTGAGCGCATAGCGCGACTGTAAAACGGCGTCGACCGTTTCCGCTTTCGGCGGCACGTAGTCGAAGCCGACCGACTGTTGGATGCGCGGCATCTTCACGCGGGAATTGCCCATCCCGCTCTGACGATTCGCATTTGACGCGTTGCTGTTGTTACGTCCGAGTCCGGATTGAAGAGCCGAATACGCGGAGAGCTGGCTCATAAAGTTCGTGGTATCCGCGGAATCGGAGCCGACGAATTGCCCCGGCTGCCGTGCGCCGCGAACGAACCGCTCGCTGCCGGTAATCTGACCGGCGGAATTGTCTCCGCGCGTCGTCGCTCCGGCCACTCCGCCGCCGGCGCCGCCCATTCCACCGGCCCCCACGCCGCCAAAGCCGGGGGCCATGCCGCTCGCGCCCGTGCCGCCGAACGAACTGCCGCTCGGCGTGAAGCTGGAGCCCATCGAACGATTGCCGAACGCGCCGCTGGATGCGGACTGCGCGTGCGCCGAAGCGGCGCAGGCAAGCGCGATCGCCAAGCAGAGTAGCGGGCTTTGCGTCGAGCCGGGAAATCGCTTCATCGACCGCTCCTTGAAACCCCGCCGCCGCGGCGAGGGTACTGTCGTCGGGTATCCAGTATACTACAACCGTTGCGACCGGCAAAAATTGCCGGCGCTTGAGATTCGCCCCCATCGAGGCTTGTCAGTTATGTATCGGACGCAATTCTTGCCGGGCCGAATCGTGCTTGGTTTGCTGCTGATTCTAGCGAGCATGCCGGGAGCGGCTTGGTCGCAAGCAACGCCCGCTCCCGCCGCCAAGACTCCGCGGCCGGAACTGGCCCGCCTGCTGCCGCCGGAAACGTTGGCGTATGTTCGGGTCGCCAATGCTCCGGAAGTGCGCGACGAGTTTTGGCAGACTTCGTCGGGACGCATGGCGCAGGACCCGCAGTTCAAGCCGCTCTGGGACCAGATGTTCGCCGCCGTGGAAAAGGCGTTCGAACCGGTGCGCGATAAGCTCGGCCTGACCGTGGCGGAGTTTCTCCAGTTGCCGCGCGGCGAACTGGGCTTTGCCGTGGTGCCCGTCACCGGGGCGCCGCCCGCCATGCTGCTCATGCTGGAAGCGCCGGACGACGATCGTAACGTCGCGACGTTCCTCGAGCGGAGCCGCGCGTTGCTTACCGAAAACCAATGGATCGAAGAATCGGAAACGGTCGGCGATACGGTGTTGCACATGTTTCGCCGCGGCACGGGCAAGACGGAACGAGTGATCTACGTGCGCCGCGGGAACGTGCTACTGATCGGCAACGACGTCGACGCGTTCAAGCATTTGCTCGGCCTGTGGAACGGCGGCGACGTGAACACGCTGGCCGACCAGCCGGCGTTCGTCAACTTGGAGCGATTGATCGGCAAGGCGGAAGGGAAGCCGGCGCACATTACGTGGTTCGTCGACCCGATCAACCTGGCGCGCGCCGTGAACGCAGGCAGTCCGAGCGCGGCCGTCGGCATGGCGATGCTGCCCGCGCTGGGGCTCGACGGCCTGACGGCTCTCGGCGGCAGCTTCACGTTCAACCGCGGTCAGTTCGAAGTCGTCGGCCAAGCCTACTTGCTGCTCGACATGCCGCGTGCCGGCGTGTTGGAGCTGATCGCCCTGCAGCCGACGGAGACCGAGCCGGAACCATGGGCCTTCGAGGATGTGGCGTCGTACGCGACGTTCACTTGGGATGCGGAACGCACGTATCACAAGCTGCGTTCCATCGTCGACAGCTTTATCGGAGAGGGAACGTTTCGTCGGCAAACGGTCGAGAACATGCTGCGGGAAACCGACGTCGATTTTGAAGCCGATGTTCTGCCGCAACTCGACGGCCGCGCGAGTTTCTTGGTCTGGATCGAAGAGCCGGTGCGGTTTGAAAGTCGAAGTCAATTGTTCGGCATTCACCTGAAAGACGGCAAGAAGTTCGCGCCCGTGCTGAAGAAGCTCACGGATAAGCTCGGCGGCAAGCTCACGGTGAAGGGCTTCGCCGGCACGACTTACTACCAAGCGGCCGAACCGGAGGTTACCGCGGCCGAGGTCGGCGGCGAAAGGACGGCGGCTCCCGGCCCGCAACGACAACGGCCGCCGCGTCCTCGTCCGGCATTTTGCCTGCTCGACGATTGCTTGCTCATCGGCGACGGTTCGAGCGTCCTGGAGAAGGCGCTGGCGACGGCCGCCGGCGATTCCGGACGGTTGTCGTCCTCGCTCGACTACAAACTCATCTCTTCCAAAGCCAAACGCTACGCGGGCGAGCAAGGGCCCGGCTATTTCGGCTTTGTTCGACCGGATGAAGAGCTGCGCTATCTACACGGCCTGGCGATGAACGATCGCGTGCGCGAGCAACTCGCCGCGCGAGGCGAGAAGAACAACTTCTTGAAAGACATCAACCAGGCGCTTGCCGATCGTCCGCCGCCGCCGCTGGAAGTGTTGCAACAATACTTTGCGCCGGGAGGAACGATCATCGTCGACGAGCCGACCGGCGTTCGCTATCTGTCGTTCGTGCTGAGGCGCGACGGCGACAAGAAGTAGCGTGTAGCGGCGCGGCGCCGCGTTACAGAATATCGCGCGGTTCGGCGTTCATCGCTTTAAGGGCTTCGCAATACTTTACGCCGCAGGTCTTGCCGCGGTAGAGCGCGATCGCTTCCTTCGTCGCTTGCGCCGGCTCGGGCTTTTGCGGATCGTACGCTTCGCCGCGGACCAACGCCATGAAGCGGCCGAGCCATTCCGACGCCCTCGGCCATTCGGGCGATACGTCGACGAAGGTGTCCGGCTCGAAGCCGATCGTGTGGCGCGGACCGTTATCGTAGAGATAGATGCGCCGCGGCGGTCGATACTTGGGAGCGTCGACCAGCGAAGCGCAATTACGCAAGGCGATGCCGCTGAGTTGCGAGGCGACCACGTGATCGTCGTGGTGGTCGTGCCGCCAGAGCATTAATGCCACGTCGGGTTGCAGATCGGCGATACCTTGCGCGACGGCTCGTTTCGTCTCGTCGTTCACGTCGAAGCGGTGCGACTTGAAGTTGAGATATCGCATCTCGACGCCGAACAGCCGGCTGATCTCGGCGGTGCCGGTGAGCAATTCCTTGTGGCGATCCCCGATCGGAGGCCAATTGCTGTAGTCGCCGATGAGCGTGAGGATGACGACGCGATAGTGCTTCGCGACCGCCTGCAGCATGATGCCGGGTACGCCGAACACGCAGTCGTCGTAATGGGCGCCGATCGCGAGCAGCGTTTTGGTCGTCATGGTTGCGGGCTCTTAGGGGGAGTGGAAGTCGGTTTTGGAGCGGTTGCCGAAGCGGTCGGACGCGCGGCAGGAGGATTCGACGCGGCGATTGCGTCGGCGAGGAACTGTTCGATGCGCTGATGGCCCGCTTGGTGCTGTCGGATGAAAGCTCTGCCGGAGACTGCATCAAATATAACGACGCCGATACCGCCGGTTTCGAGCCAGCCGGCCGACTCGGTTTGCGACTTCAAACGCGCGATGAGCGGTTCGGGCCTGGCGCCGTCGGCAAGCAGCGGTCGCAAATCGTAGACTTCCACATAGGCGCGGCTGCGCAACGCGTCTTGGGTCGTGATTTCAAACGTGGCGCCATCGACGATGCGCCAGGCCCAACCTCGCGGTTCGCAGAGCGCGGTGAGCACTTGGGCGAGCGGATGCTTGTCGGCGGCGATGCCGACCGGCGTCGTGCCGGAGGCGCCTTGTTCGGCCAAAGCTCCGGCATCGATCGTCAGCGTGACGTCGGCCAAGGCATCGAGCCGTGCAAGGACGACGTCTAACGGCGCGGCCGGGCGAAAGTTCATGGTGACCGGCGTCTCGAGTTTCGTGCGCGCCCGGCCGAAGACGGTTGCCGACGTCGCTTGCGAACTCTGTGGGGTTTTGCCGCGCGCCAAGCGTAGGCGGTCGAGCAGCGCGGCGACTTCCTGCTGGATGCGGGGCGCTTGTGCGACGACGAGCGCGGCCGGCGCGGCTTGCACGGTGCCGACGCCGCCCGCGCGAGCCCACGTTTCCGGTTCGACGAGAGATGGCACCATTTCCGCCAGTGAGGCGCTCTGTCCGGCGTCGCCGGCGGTAAGGTCGCCGACCGCGTATTCCGCTTGCACCGTCTCGGTCGAAGGAACGGGACCGTGAATCGTGAGTATGTTGCCGCGCGCCGTCCAGCTGAGCTTCTTCGGGGTTAGTAGTTGTTCCAGCAGATCGCGCAAGGTGCCGTCGGCGCCGGCGGCGTCGACTTTCTCCTTCAATCCGATCTCGTCGGGCGTCAGCGTGTCCCAATCGACGTCGAGGGCCAGGCCCGCCAATTGGGCGACGATCTCCAACGCCTCGCGCCGCGAAGTTTGCGCGAGGCGCAGACCGGCGGCCGGCCGGCGGAGCTTGGCCGAACTATCGGCAAGCGCCGGCGGCGCGGTTCCCGAGGGGCTTGGCGTCGGTCGTGAGGCAACCGGCGGATTCGGAGCCGGCGGCATCGCGACGACCGTTGCGGTGGGCATGGGGGGCGTCGCCGCCGGTTGCGAAGTGCCCGAAGGCGCGGCTGCCGTGCCGGCCAACGCGAGGATTGAAGGTCGCGACGCCGTCGCGCTTGCGACGATGGACGACGATGCTGTGGTCGAAGGCTTCGGCACGGCCGTACTCTTAACAACCGCCGTAGCGCCGGGCGTCGCCGACGTGGTCTTACGCGGCGTTGCCGACGTTGTAGCGCTCGGCACCGGGCCGGCGAGCGGCCCTTCATCGTCGGCCTTGTCGCCGAGCGTCGACCAGATGCCGAACGTAATGACCAGACCGGCCGCGATGCCGCCCAGGAGGAGAATGCGTCGTCGCAGCCGTTGCTCCTGCGGCGTTACGAGCGTCGGCATGCCGATCTCGTCGGCGACCGGCTCCGCGATATAGGTCGGCGGCGCGGGCTCATTGCCGGATTCGGGCTTCTCCGTCGGAACTGTCTTAGGCGCGGGCTCGCGCTTCGGCGTCGCCGTTTCTGCCGGAGCTTTCCACCCTTCCGGCGCCACGATCTGCACCATGCCGCCGCAGCGCGGGCAGGCCAGAATCTGCCCGACGGCCGACGCGTGCCGAACCTTGATCTTGGCGCGGCACGTAATGCACGGGACGGAAAACAGTTCCACGATGCTCGAATTCTCCGCGGCGATCTGATCGAAGCTTGCGAACCGACCGGGAAAGGCTACTTCTTTTTCGGATCGGCCGCCTTCTCAAACTCCGGCAAAAGCTTTTCGTTGCGCGAAGCCGCGCCGATGCGCGTCGCGATGAAGATCATTTCCTCTTCGCCGGGATTACGCGGCTTGACGATGTACACCAAGCGTCCGTCCTTGTCGGCCTTGAGCAGAATCGTTTGGAGCAACTTGTCGACGGTTTGCTCCGGCTCCATCAGGCCCATCGATTGGTTCTTCGTGATGCCGGCGGTAAGAAAGTCCGGCCCGACCATTTCGATCGGGATGCCGATTTCCGTGCTGACGATGTCCAGCACTTTATTCAAGTCGTTGCGATCGAACGACAGCGCCATCTTCTTGGTGCGCATCATGTCGAGCACGCTTTGCTTGGCGGGAGCGGCGGGCGCGGCGGTACCGCCCGCGGTTGCGATCATTCCCGCGCCCGGCGATTCGAGCAAGCAAAGGTGAGAGCCGAGCACGAGGTTGTGCGCCGCCACGGCGGGCACGTACCCTCGCAAGACAAACTGACGATCGCCGGTGCCGACGCGCACGTGTTTGTCGGCAAACTTCACCATGTCGGGAAACTTCGCGAGCATCCGCCGGCTATACGGCGAGAAGTTCAAGCTGAAGACGTAGTCTTCCATGCGCCGCGGAATCTCTTTGACGCGCGCCAGCAGCGGATCGGCCAAGGCTTCGACGTAGGCCGTAGCCGCCGGATTATGGATCCGCACTTCGTAGAAGAAGGTGTCGCCCAAATGCGCGCTCACGGCGACGGCCTTCGGCGGTTGTGCCAACTCCGTTCCTCCCGTGCTCGTCGCGGGCGGTTCGCCCTCGCCTTCGGCCGCCGGTAGCGGCGGCAAGCCGACGCCCGTGTAGAGCCAGCTAATCGCGGGCATGAGCTTCGTGCCGGCGCCGCTCACCAAGCTACGCCCGCCCGACTCTAGGAAGTAGGGAGCGTAGAGCAAATTGAAATGGCGATCGGCGTCGCTCGTTTGCATGACCAGATATTCCAGTTCCGGCCGCAGTTGCGGCGCGGAGCCTTGATACTTCAGCAAGTTCGCCATTTCTTCCTTCGGCACGACCACGAGCACCTTGCCCCCTTCGCTCTTCGGAAGGTAGTACGCGTCGGTACCCTTGGCGTAGAAGTCGACGTCGCCGCTCTTTTCAGTCGCCGGGTTTCCCCACGCCTTCACGAGATCGGTTTCCGGCGCGGCTTCTTTCATCCGCACGACGTACGCATAGCGAACCGTGTCGGCGCTGGCGCCGTCGAGAATGCCGATCAGCAATTGGTCGATCTTGTCGTTCGTCATGCCGGTGATCGTCGGCAGCGTCGTGGTGAGCCAAGAACCGATCGGGCCGAGCACCTTCGCATCGGCCAGATGTTCGAACTCCGGTTGCTTCACCAACTCGGCGGGACGCAGCGCGACGATCATTTGCACGCCGGGCACCAGGTGGGCCAAGTTCAGCGGTTTGCCGGCCGTCGGCGAATCGTACATCGGCTCGGTGCCGATGGCTCCGATCAGGTCGCGTTTCGGGTAGAGCGAAGCCGCCGGCGCCGCCGCAACCGTGGCCGACGGCTTGGCCGTGGCCGTTGCGACCGGCTTCGTCGCCGTCGCCGTGGCCGTGGGGGTCGCCGAGACCGGCTTTTCGGCAGTCTCCTCGGACTTGATAAACTCCGTGATTTTGCCGCGGAAGATCACGCCGACCACGACCAGGATGCCGAGCACGACAACCAAGCCGATTAGGTTGCGCATCGATTGCTCTTTGCGCTTGCGAATCCGCTCCGCCATGATGTTCGATTGCGGGGCGGCCCCGAGATTCGGCCCGGCCGGGCCGTGCATTCCGCCGGCAGCGTGCATTCCGCCGGTAGGTGCCGCCGCGCCAAACGGGGCGGCCGATTGCATGCCAGGATGTTGTGCGTAGCCGCCGGCCATCGGTGCCTGTTGCGCCATGGCGGCGGTTTGCGGCATGCCGAGACCCGACGACCCGGGGGCGCCCATCGGGCCGGAATTCATTTGCGGGCCGGCTTGAAGAACGCTCATCAGCCAAGCATCGTACGCCACGGAAGCCCGCGTCGGCGCGGCCGGCTGCGATTGGGCTTCGATAATCGACATGAACGGCAGCAGCTTCTCGATGACGCTCGTCATCTGCTGATAACGCATGTCGGGCTTCTTCTGCATCATGTAAGAGACGAGCTTCGCCAATTCCGGCGGAACCTTCGGATTGAGCTTTTCAATCGGCGTCGGTTGACCTTTCAGATGCCCTTCAAGCTTGGCCTTCAGGCTGTCGCCCGGGAACGGCGGCTTGTTCGTGAGCATCTGATACAAGCTGCAGCCGAGTTGGTAGATGTCGCTCCGCGCGTCGGGCGCCCCGCCGCTGAGAAGTTCGGGCGCGATGTAGTCGGCTTCGACCGGCGGCTTCTCCCCCGCGTTCGCCAGCAGCTTGCGCCAATCAATCGGCGGAGCCAGCGGATCGCGCGAAAGCGGAAACTGCAGCATCTTCACGGTGCCGGAGGCGTCGACCCAAATGTTTTGCGGGCGCACGTCGCCGTGGGCCATTTGCATGCCGTGCAGGCGCGCGAGGCCGAGAGCCGCTTGTCGCGTGACGCGGCAGGCCTCGCCGGTCTTCATCAGGCCTTGCTGTTGGAGAATACGTTCGATGCGTTTACCGAGCAGGTCTTCCAAGACGAAGAACTTGAAGGCCCCGAGATCGACGAGGTGGTAACAGCGCAACAGATGGGGAAACCCGGCGCTTGAACGCGAGACGATCGTCGCGCGTTGGGCAAGGAATGCGACCGTTTCCGGCGAGGCGGCCTGTTCGCCCGTCAGAAACTGCAGGCAAACTCGGTGCATCGTCGCGATGTGCACGGCACGAAAAATACCGGCCAGCCGTCCGGATTCGATGCGCTCGTAAATTCGATAGTCGCCGTAGACGAACGGCCCGGCCCGGCCTGCCAGCAGGATGGATGCTTGGTACCGGCTGATGACGTTGGCCGTGACGAGATACTCGGCCAAGGTTTGGGCATCGCCACCTTGCGGTTGCTGTTGGAGCCACGCCGCATGGTGCATGTGGCATTCTTCCAGCGTCAGAAGCTGAGCCTCGACGACTAAACGCCAGAATGATTCGACGGGAAACGACATGAGTCCGCGCGGGGGTCTTGCAACCGTCCGCTTCCTGGGATGGATCGGGCGATAACCAAACTGCGGGGGAGGTGTGAGGTCGACACGGCCCGCAGCATTCAAACCTTTATCTTACCTTGCTTTGCGATTCGTGGCCGGCACACGCTAAGGAAATTGAATGCCGTCGGGGTTGGCTGAGGTGAAAACTCCTGGAGGTTCCGTCGCGTGCCGAAGTCGTGGTGCGAGCCCGGGGTATAGACGTCGCGGTGCTAAGTTCCGTTCCCGGCTTTATTTCCGGCGTCGCGACCGGCGGCGCGCCGCTCCTCGGCTCGGGTTGCAGTTCGTTGCCGAAGCCCCGTATTATTGCCCCGGCCGGTGAGCGTCTCCGCCCCGGCGGGAAACGGTAGCGTTTCGCACCAAACGACGCTCTCAGCCGTAGACGAGCATAGCCGGCCGAGAGATCACAACCCGATTGCCCGAGGATCGCCGCCATGGACGCCTTGAAGTCGATGCAGTTGTATTTCAATCGCGCCGCCGATCGGCTCGACCTGCCCGAGTCGATCCGCAAGTTGCTGCTCACTTCCAAGCGCGAGGTGCAGGTGCAGGTGCCGATCATTCGCGACAACGGCGAGTTGCAGACCTTCGTCGGTTACCGCGTCCAGCATGACAACTCGCGCGGTCCGATGAAGGGAGGGTTTCGCTACCATCCGGAAGTCGATCTCGACGAAGTGCGCGCGCTGGCGGCCTTGATGACTTGGAAGACCGCGGTGGTCAACCTGCCGTACGGCGGCGCCAAGGGAGGGTTGGCGATCGACCCGAAGACTTTCAGTCCGCGCGAGCTGGAGGCGGTCACGCGTAAATTCATCGACGGCATCCATGACATTTTCGGTCCCGATATCGATATTCCCGCCCCCGACATGGGGACCAACGACAAGGTCATGGCGTGGATCATGAACCAATACGGCAAGTATCACGGCTTCTCGCCGGCCTGCGTCACCGGCAAGCCGGTCGATATGCACGGGCTGCCGGGGCGCGAAGAAGCGACCGGCCGCGGCGTGGCGATCATCGCGCTGAAGGTGCTCAGCCGGCTGAACCGCAAGCCGCAACAAACGCGCATCGCCATTCAGGGCTTCGGCAACGTCGGCACGTTCGCGGCGAAGTTCCTGCATGAGTCGGAATGCAAGGTCGTGGCCGTCAGCGACGTCAGCGGCGGCTACTTCAAGCCCGACGGACTCGACATTCCCGCGGCGCTGCGTCATGCGATGGAGCATCGGGGTTCGCTCGAAGGGCTTACAGGTTGCGAGCGGATCTCCAACGCCGAGCTGCTCACGCTCGATTGCGAGATGCTCATTCCGGCCGCGCTCGGCGGGGTGATTACCAAAGAAATCGCCCCCAAGATCCGAGCGCCGTTTATCGTGGAAGCGGCCAATGCGCCGACGAGCGTCGACGCCGACGACCTGCTCTTCGAGCGGGGCATTTTCGTCGTGCCGGACATTCTTGCGAACGCCGGCGGCGTGACGGCGAGCTACTTCGAATGGGTGCAAAACCGTCAGCATTATTCTTGGGGTCTGAACCGTTGCCGCCAAGAACTCGACCACATCATGGGCGAAGCGTTCCAGCAGGTGTGGGACCTCGGCAAAGAGCACAAAGCGAGCCTCCGGACGGCCGCCTACATGCTCGGCATCGGCCGCGTGCGCAAGGCGGCGGCGCTGGCGGGCATCGCTTAGACCTCGAGATCGCGCGCAGGGACTTACGTCGCAACTCGGAGTCGCGCGCATTTCCACTTACGTCGAGGCCTGCGCGAACGCTGCGTACATAACTCCGGTTATGTACGCACCCCTTGTGGGTTTTGGGGTTGTGCGTACTTAACTCGCTTTATGTACGCGGGGGGCGTGGCCGTCGACGTAAGTGCCGTTTCGCGCGAACCGATTCGTCGACGTAAGTCCAAAAAGCGAATCGCGGAACCAACCGAACAAGCCGGATTGCCAAAGAGCAACTTGGCAACATAGTGCCGCCGTCGGGCAATCTCAAGGCAACTTTTGGCCGGCCTAAGTCCGCCGAACCACTTACGTCTTCGACCAACTCCAATCGCTCCAATCGAACGGCAGCGAGACTGGAATCTTCAGCCGGTCCTCGCGCTTAACGATTGATTTGTTGAGCTTCTCGACGATCTTCGGCTCGTGCTTGTCGAGTTGGTCGGCGAGCGGATTCGTTACCACGTCGCCGAACTCTTGCACCAGCGGTCCGGCCGCTAGGCTGATACGGCGCAAGTCAAACTCCACCAGTTGCATGTCGACCGCCCTCACGCGCGGCCGGAACTTCAAATAGCGCGTACCGTTCTCGACGGTGTACTCGTACTGCACTTCCCCGGCGAGCCGCATTTCCACGCTCGCATCCGCGTCGGTGCTGAAATTGACCAGCTTGATGCCGGTGCGCCAGCGCTCGATGCGGGCCGTGACCTTGAGCGGCGCAAACACGACGACCTGAAAGACGACGCCGTTGCGGCCGGCGCCGCGCGCTTCGACGATCTGAAATCGCAAATTCTTCTGCGGGTCGACCGGCACCACCACGAGTTGCTTCCAGAGTCCGTGATTGACGGGCTTGGTCGTCGTTTCCACGCGCAGCCGCAAGCCGTCGAACTTCGGCTTGAATTGCGAAAGCCGTTCCCGTTGTTCTCCCCAGTCGTCGTTCTTTTCGATCCGCTCGGGGAGCGATTCGACGAGAATAGCGCGTACCGTTTGCGATAGGGCCGCCATTGTTTCCGGACTCATCGACGCTTCCGGCGTGGCGGCGGTCGTCGGCGGGAGCGAAGCCGCGGGGAGCGCCACGGCGGTGTTGCTCGCGACTTGCGGACTCGGCGTCGTCGACGGAGGAGGCGGCAATTGCAGCACGGGTCGCGGCGGTTCGGCGACGACGGGGGCGGCAAGCAGCGGACCGGAGCCGCCGGGCGCGGCAACGATCGTCGTTCCTTGCGGCGTGACGGGCAACGCCAGGATGTCGATCGGCACCGGCTGCTGGCCGAACGCCGTCGCACAAGAGCAAGCGGCAATTACGCCGTGCAAGCAAACGCGGAGGCGAGAAACACCGTCGAGTCTTCGCATGGTTTACGGTCTACCACCCGTTTGCTACGTCGCCGCATGAAATCGTCTACCGAAGTATCGAGCGTCGACCGCCGGCTGCCGGCGAACATTCGAGAATTTGCGGCTCGTACCGTTTATTACGCCGGCCGGGACGTAAGTTCGTGCCTCGGTACTGCGTCGCACTTATACTACGCCCACGCCCGTGGGATGGTTCCGCGGGCATTGCTCTCGCCCCCACTCCTCGTTGGTCTCCCAATGTTCCGCTACCAGTCGTGGTCGGTCGCCTTCTCCGTCTTGAGCGTCCTTTCGTCGTCGGCCGAAGCCGAACCTCGCGGGTGGCGCACGACCGCGGAATTCGCCGCGCCGGAGGCGAAGCAAGCGGCCGCGGCGGACGAGAAGTTCGTGTATGTCGTCACGAACGATCGGGTCGCGAAATACGATCGCGTCACGAAGCGGTTTTTGGTTCGCAGTAGCGGAGACGCGAAGCATCTCAACAGCGCGGTGGTCGCCGACGGCCGACTCTATTTGGCGCACTCCAACTTCCCGACGAAGCCGGAGCGGAGCGAGATCTTCGCGCTGGACGTCGAGTCGATGAAATTGGAGGTGTTTCACGACTTCGGCAACTTCGGCGGCAGCCTTACTTGGTGCGTGCGACGCGGCGACGAATGGTGGTGCAACTTCGCCCTCTACGGCTCCGAAAATCGCCGCACGTTCCTAGTGCGATTCGATCGGGATTGGCAAGAAACCGGCCGCTGGACCTATCCGCCGCAAGTGCTCGACCGCATCGGCGGCGCGAGTATCTCCGGCGGCATCTGGCATGAAGACGCGCTGCTCGTAAGCGATCACGATCATCAGCGACTTTACCGGTTGCGGCTTCCCAAGATCGGCGCCGTCTTGGAGTTCGTCGCCGAAGAGCAAGCTCCGCTTACCGGACAAGGGTTCGCCTTCGATCCCAAGACCGGCGGACTCGTGGGGATCGATCGCGGCCGAAGCAAAGTGCTGTTCTTCGAACCGCGCCGCTAATGCCAACAACGCGTCCGACGCAGAGCGTCGGACGCGTTGCTGGCGCTGAGTTATGATTCTTGGACCGAACGTCCCTGCGGCCGTCGCCTAGAAGCGAATGCAGAGGTCCGTGTACAACCGCGATTCGAGCAGGTCGCGGCGTTCGGTCAGCGGGAGTTCCCAGCAGATGCCCGCTTCGTTCATACGGCCGAAGCGATAGCGGAGACCCATCGACGACGTCACGATGTCGTTACCGGCCACGTCGCTGGCGCCCAGGTTGAACAGGTCCATGCCTTCGAAGTTGACCGGCAGATTGTTGCCCGACTTGAGCCAGTGGAACCAATTGATGCCGGTGAGGAAGTAGAGCCGATCCGTGAGCTTCACGTCCCATTGGTTCGACGAGTAAGCCATCGTGCTGCGAGCGGTCGTATCCGACGGCAGGCGAAGGCCGCCGGCCATGTTCCAGTGCGCCAAGCCGCCGAAGAACTCTTGTCCGGCCGTGCTGAACAGATGGAACTCGCCGTTGCCCGAGCCTTGGAACACGCGGTGAGCGCCGGTGTCCAATTCGACCGTGCCGCCGAGGCTCACGATGGTCTGCGAATCGGGATTACGAATAAGGTTGTATTTCAAGCCCGCGGCGACGTCGGCGGCGCCTTCCGAATCGGCCAAGCCGGCGTTGCCCGGGTTGAGCCAGATGTAGCCGTCTTTCGTGGCGATGATCGAGAGGCGTTGCGTCAGCGCGACGCGAACCTGAGCGGCGAGGAATTGAGCGTTGCCCCCTTGGAACACGGCATTGTTCCCCGGGATCCATTGGTTCACGAAGTGCACGCGCAGTTCGGTGAGCGTACGCGGGTCTTCGAAGAAGAGCACGTTGCTCGCCGGCGAAATGAAATCGCGGAACGCTTGGTCGCTGCGGCCGAAGAGCCCCAAGAGCCGGCCGTTGTCGCGGACGAGCGCCGTGTCGATCAGCTTGGCGCCGTCGGAGAGCGAGATCGGCTCAACGGTTTCTTGCGTCAGGTCGACGAGCTTGCCGGTAGCTTCGGCCGATTCGGCCTGCGCTTGGAAGGGGCTGTCGTTA
>CAZWDN010000081.1:0-17378 GCA_964633125.1 uncultured Pirellula sp.
CGGCCGTGCATCCGTATTACGTGCCGGTGAAGATCCAGGTGGAAGACGGGATGAACCAAGATCTCGTCAAGCAGTTCCAAGTCGACGGCTTTCCCTGCGACATCGTCATGACGGCGCAAGGCCAAGTTGTTTCGCGCAGCAAAGGCTTCAAACCTGCCGGTGAATACGTGGCGATGCTGAACCAAGCGGCGCAACAAGCGCTGGCCGCGGCTCGTCCGATTGCCGCCAACGCCGCCGCGCCGAACGCCCCGGCGACGCCGGTAAGCCCTTACGCAGTTCCGGCCGCTGCGCCGGCATCGCCGTACGCAATGCAGCAGACTTCGGTGACCGCTGCGTCCGCCGCTGCAACGCCCGCCGCGGCAGTACCCGTGGCGTCGACCGTCGGTTCGCGCTACTCCACGACGTACACGCCGCCGGCCGCTGCGCCGACGGCGATCAATCCGCCGACGGCAGCCGCCGCGCAAACGCCCCCCGCCGCCACGTCGATCACGAGCGCCGCGCCCGCCGCATCTCCGGCACGGGCCGACGATCGCTACGCTTCGTATTACGCAAGTCGCGGCCTGGCGCCGAACGCGGCCCCCGCTACGACACCATCGACCACGGCGACGACGGTCGCGACGGCACAAACGTCGCCGAGCGCGCCGACGTCGACCGCCGCGCCGGTTGCCGCTTCGCCTGCGATGGCGACACCGATCACAGCGCCGCCGGCGTCAGGCCTTTCCGCCACGACGATGGGCTCGCGCTATCCGGCCTCGACGACCGGAGACCGATACGCAGCGTCCGGAGTCGGTGATCGCTACGCCGCCTCGCCGCAACTGCCGGCGTCGCCGAGCATGACGACACCTCCTCCCGCGCCGAAGTCGCCCGCACCGATCACCCAGACCGTCACCGCCCAGCCCGCCGTTCCGGCCGCTCCGCTAACGGCCGCAATTGCCCCGTCGCCGGCAGCTCCGCGCACTTCCACCACGGCATCTGCGCCGCCTGCCGCGACCACCGCCGCCCCCTCATCGCCCGCAACTACCGTCGCGCCCGCAACCACCGTCGCGGCCGTGAAGCCTGCATTGCCGCAATCCGCTCCGCTCGCCTCGGCGCCGCCGAAGCCGCAGCCGCTCGCATCGAACCCGGCCCCGACCACCACGGCTCCCGCCGCGAAGTCGGCCGCGCAGGCCGCGCTGCTCGCGCGCATTCCGGCGGGCTCGCCGCCGCTGGCGCTCGACGGCTATTGCCCGGTCACGGTCACTGAGAAAATGGTGTGGCGACAAGGCGACCCGCAGTTCGGCGTCGTCCACAAGGGACGCACCTACCTCTTCGCCTCGGTCGCCGATCAACAAAAATTCTTGGCCAATCCGGATAAGTTCAGCCCGATCATCTCCGGCAACGACCCGGTGGCGATCGTCGAAGAAGGACGCATCGTCTCGGGCAACCGCGATTTCGGCGTTTTCTGCGGCGGCCAGATGGTGCTGTTCTCGTCGGCAGAAAATTGCAACAAGTACCGCGCCGACCAAAAGCGCTACGACGCCGGCCTGCGGCAGGCCATGCAAAGCGGCGCGGCGCTGCGACGCTAGAAAGCCTTGTAACGACCGCGATCGCCGAGAGCGAAGCGCTATGCGACTACGCGCCCGAAGTGCGAGCGTAAACGTTCGAGCGTTCGCGCCACGGCATCGCCGGCCGTTCCCTCGGCGAGCACCCGCTCCTCGACGAGGAGTTCGGCCAGTTCCGTGAGCGTCGCCCGCCGCAATTCTCGGGCAAACAGCAGCACCAGCCGCCGCTCGACTAAGTCGTCGAGCGTATGCACCCATTGCGTGCGAATCACTTCGCGGACGAAGCCCCGCGTCAGTTCGGTTCCGGCGATCCGCCGTTCGTCCGTAATCGTGCCGCCGCCGGCGAGAGCCGGAGGAATCGGTCGGGTGCGTGAAGTCGTCGACGGCACACGCCCCAACTTCGCGAACACGGCGGCCGCCGTCTCTTCCGCGAGCGATCGGCATGTCGTCAGCTTGCCGCCCACCAGCGTCAGCGTCGGCCACGGCATTTTCGCATGTTCGACGATCGCATGCCGGCGCGTGATTGCCGCCGGCGTCGAAGCGTCGGTAAACGGCAACGGTCGCACGCCGCTGTAGTGCAACGCCACGTCGGCGCGCGAGAGCGGGTAACTCGGCAGCACGTTTCCGGCCAGCTCCAGCAAATAGTCGATCTCCGCTGCGCTTGCCACCGCCGCCGCCGGGTCCCCTTCGTACGGCAAATCGGTCGTGCCGATGAGCGTCGCTTCCCCGAAGGGAATAATGAACACCGGCCGGCCGTCGGAAGCTTCGGCGTAGAGCGCGGCCCCATCGAGTGCGCGGCGTACGTCGTCGCGAAAGACGACGATATGGCTTCCCTTCGTGCCGCTGAGCAAATGACGATTGTCGCACCCCAGGGCCTGCGTAACATCGTCGCCCCACGGACCTCCCGCATTCACCACGGCGGCCGGCTCAAACTCCTCGACGCCGCCCGTACGGGTCAGAATCCGCAATCGCTTCCCCTCGCGCTCGAGGCGAGCATAGTTGTGCACGGCAAAGTGCGAGCCCGCCTCAACCGCCGCACGGCGGCCGTCGGCCAACAGCGCCACGCTGAATTGCTCCGGAAATCGCATCTGGGCGTCGGAGTAAGCGCATAGCCAACGATACCGCTTTGCCGGCGGGTACAAAAAATTCGTCCCGATCCGGATGACGTGCGACTTCGGCAGCGACGAACCGGCGGCCAGCCGGTCGTACCACCAGAGGCCGAACCGCACGACCCATAGCCCGCGGCGCGAACGCGGCTTGTACTTGCCGCCGAGGAGCAGCTTTCCCAGGCCGTCGAGGAAGCCGCCGAGTCGGCGCTGGACCGGCACGCGAAACTCCAGCGGACGCACAAAATCCGGTGCCAGCGTCACGAGTCGCTCGCGTTCGGCCAGCGATTCGCGCACCAGCGCCGTATCGGCGTACTCCAAATAACGCAAGCCGCCGTGAACCAATCGCGACGAATACGCCGTGGTGCCAGAGGCGATATCGGCCGAGTCGACGACGACGGTGTCCGTGCCGTTTAAGGCGAGTTCACGCGCCGCCGCGGCGCCGTTGATGCCCGCACCGATAACAACGACGGGTTGCACAAAAACGAGGGGGGAAGGGGGGAGAGCGGAGGGGAAGGAAGGCTAACACCGCTCTCGATCTTAGCGAACCCTAGCTGCGCTTGCGCCGGCCCCGTTCCAGCGATTGCACCGCGGAGCGAACCCCTTCCAGTTCCGGGTTCAGCTTGAGCGCTCGGCGAAAACACTGGAGCGCCTCTTCGGAGTCGCCCATATTTAAGTAGCACTGCCCCATGCCGGCGGCCGCGCCGAAGTGGTAGGGGTTGATCTCCAGCGCCTGCCGACAGTCGCTGATGCTTTCCGTATAGCGCCCCAGACCATATTGCGAAATGGCCCGTTGGTTCCAGGCTTCGGCAAACCAGGGAGCGAAGTCGACGAGTTCCGAGGCCCGACCGTAGGCCTGGCGATATTGCTTCGCGATATTCTCGCGAATAATCACTTCGAGCAACTTCTGCTGCGATTCCGTACCGGAGCGGCACCAAACGGCCCGCAAAGCGTTTTCGGCCATCGTCCGCACGCCGCGATCGACGTCGTGCAGGGCCTTGCCCAGCGCGGCGTTCGAGAGGTAATCCCCGAGGTAGCCCAAGGCCAAGGCCGAGGCGCGGCGAGTGCCTCGGGCAGGGTGCGCGAGCAACCGCTCCAGCGTCGCCGCGGCGTATCGTTTTTGCACGTTGCGAATGAACGCCGCGGCATCTCGATCGTCGAGGAATTGCTGGTAGAGGAATTCAAGCAGCGGTAAGCGAGGGACGCTTGCTGCCACGAGATAAAACTCCGCACTTCGAGGAGGTGGGTCTGAATCGAATTTAACGGCTTTTCCGGCTGTTCCATCCCAGTCTACTTACGGTCGTAACGCTTTCCACAAAAAAGACGGTAATTTCTCCCGGCTGCGTTCGATCGCTAGGTTTCAGAAGCATCTGACCACAGAATAAGAGGGATTCGCCGGCACGAGCGGGCCGCTCGACGACACGGCAACCCCGGCCTCCAATCGCGATCGATTCCCATGCCGCATCGGCTTTGCAATTCGCGGCTGCTCGCCGCCTGCCGACTCTTCTCGGCGGGCTTGCTCTGTTGTGCGATCGCTCAGGCGACCGCGGCTGCCGAACCTCCGGCCCCCGCCGCCACGGCGCAAGAACTTCAGCGCCGCCTCGCAGAACCGATCAGCGTCGCGTGGTCGGGCGCAACCTTGCGCGACGCGCTCGCAACGCAGGGCCGACTCCGCGGCATCGCCGTGCTCGTCGATCGACGCGTCGACCCCGGTTTGGTACTGGAACTCACGACGGCCGATCAACCGATGCGCGCCGTGCTGGAGCAGGTTGCGGCGATGCACCGGCTCGGCATATCATTCTTCGGCCCGGTCGTGGTCGTCGGCCCGCCTGCCGCCATGGGCGACCTGCGCACCGTCGCGGCGCTTCGACAGCAGGAGACGCAAACGCTCGTCATCGATCTCCGCAACGCCCTGACTCGCAAAGCCCCCATGGCGTGGAACGATCTGGCCGAACCGCGTACTTTGCTGGCGCAAGCGGCGGCCGAAGCTAGGCTGACGGTCGCCAACGCCGAACTGCTGCCGCACGATCTGTGGCCCGCCGCGGAATTGCCGCCGCTCACGCTCCTCGAACGCCTCACGCTCCTTACCGCGCCGTTCGACCTCACGTTTCAGATCGACGGGCCGACCCGACGACTCACGCTTCGACCGATTGACGAACAACCGCGCATCACGCGCAGCTACACGCTTGGCAGCGCCGCCGAAGCGACGCTGCCGCGTTGGCAAGCGTTGGCTCCCGACGCCGAACTTCGCCGCGAAGGAGCGACGATCGTCGCCCGGGCGCGCGTGGAAGACCACGAGAGGTTCAAACCGGGCGGCGGCGCGTCCCTGGTTGCCGCACGTCCGACGGGGACGAAAGGCCCGGCATCGGCCCCCGCCGATCCTTCGCAGCGCCGCTACACGCTGCGACTCAAAAACAAACCGTTCAGCGAACTGATCAAACTGCTGCGCGACGCGTACAAGCTGCCGATCGAGGTCGATGAAACGGCGATTCGCAACGCCGGCATCTCGCTGGAGAAGTGGACCAGCGTCGAAGTCGCCGATGCGACGCTCGAAGAACTCCTACGACAAGCCGGCGCACCGCTCGGTCTGACCGTCCGCGCCGAAGCGGGCAAATTGCGCATCGTGCCGGCCGCCCCATAGCGGCGCCGCCCTATTTTCCGGCGGCCTTGAGCGTCGGCCTTTCGTCGCCCCGTATTGCTCGCGTCCTTCGGGCGGTTGGTGTAGGCTAAACGTCGTTACCGCGGCCGCATCCCGCCGGCAACTTCCCGCCCCCCAGTTACGCTTCACAGCGTCGCTCGCATCCCCTCCGCACGTCTAGGAAAGTCGCCATGAAGTCTCGCTCTTCGTTCGGCCTCCGATGCTTTCTGCTGATCGCCTTGCTGAACCTCGTGACGCAGGCCCGCGCACAATCGTTTATCGAGGTCGCCAAGACGCAGTTGCCGAGCAATCCCGCGGCTTGGCTTCATTCGCCGCCGCTCACCACGGAGATGCTCGCCGGCAAGGCGGCGTTTCTCTACTTCTTCGAGGAAGATTGCCCGCGCTGCCGTGAACGGTGGCCTGCCATCTTCGAGGCGGCCGCTCAGTTCCAAGGCAAACCGGTGGTGTTTATCGCCGTCAATTCCGGCACGCCCCGCAACGAAGTACAACGCTACGCAAGCGAAGTGGGCCTCAAGTGGCCGGTGATCGTCGATACGGATCGCTCGTTTGAAAAGGCGGCGGGCCTCACCAACGAAATCAGCCTGCAAAACATCTACCAAGCCCGCGGCTTGCTGCCCGACGGCTCCTTACGGAACGCTTCGACCGACATCGCCGCGAGCGTGCCGGAATTGCTTTCCGACGCGAAGTGGCGCGTCGAACCGGCGGAAGTGCCCGAACCGCTCAAGCCGGCTTGGTTGCAGATCGAGTTCGGTAACTTCAACGCCGCGTCGGCGCTCGTGAAGAAGAACCTCTCGTCGCCGAAGGCCGACGTGAAGTCGGGCGCCGAAAAGCTGCTGGCGGCCGTCGTGAAAGAGCGCGATGCGGCCATCAAGAACGCCGAAGAGGCCGACGCCGGCGGTCGGAAGTGGGAAGCCTTTAAACTCTACACGGCGCTGGTGCTCCGCTTTAAAACATTCGATGTGCCGAACGAAGTATCGACCAAGCTCCGCGAACTCGCCGCGGAGGAAGCGGTCCGCAACGAACTGGCCGCCGGCAAACTTTGGGACGGCGTCGCGCGGCAGATCTCGCCGGCTGCGCCGCCGAGCAAAGCGGCGCTGGCCCAACTGCAACGCATCGTCAAACAACATCCCGACACCGAGGCGGCCCGGCAGGCCCAAGCCGTGCTCGATCGGGCAAGCGGCGCGTCGGAATAGTTCGACGCCGTACACGCGCGTCGCAAGCGACGCGGCAAACATTCACCGACATCGCATCGTCACCCCCTCGTACGTCACTCGACAACCGGATTCATGGAACGCGACAACACCGTCATTACGTTTGAACAACACACGCTCCTGCAGCAACGCCGACATCCGGGCGCCAGCGGTTCCTTCGCTTGGCTCCTCTCCGGCATCACGTTGGCCACGAAGATCATTCAAGCGAAAGTACGCCGGGCGGGGCTCGGCGACCTGCTCGGCGAGGCCGGGGCGACGAACGTCCAAGGGGAGACGCAACAGAAGCTCGACGTCTTCTCCAATCAGGTGATGCTCCATTACCTCGGGCTGCGCGACAGCGTCGGCATCCTCGCTTCGGAAGAAAACGAAGAGCCGTTCGTCCTCAAGCAGAGCGCCGACGCCAAGTACATCGTCATCTTCGATCCGCTCGACGGCTCGTCGAACATCGACGTCAACGTTTCCGTCGGCACGACGTTCTCGATTCTGCGCCGCCCCAACGATCCGCACGAGCGCGACGACGCGTTGGATCTACTCCAACCCGGCTATAAGCAAGTGGCCGCCGGCTACGTGCTTTACGGTTCCAGCACGATGCTCGTCTACTCGACCGGCGACGGCGTCCACGGCTTCACGCTCGATCCGGCGGTCGGGGCTTACGTCTTGAGCCACGAAAACATCCGCATGCCCGAGCAAGGAAAGTGGTACAGCGTGAACGAAGCGCACCTCGATTCGTTTCCCACACCGTACCAAAACTACATCGCCGGCCTGCGCTCCGGCAAGCTCGGCAAGAAGTACGCTTCGCGCTACATCGGCTCGATGGTCGCCGACGTGCATCGCACGCTGCTCAAAGGCGGGGTGTTTCTCTACCCGCCGACGTTCGACAACCCGCGCGGCAAGCTGCGCCTAATGTACGAGGCCAACCCGATCGCGTTTCTCATGGAACAAGCCGGCGGCAAAGCGCTCTGCGGCCGGCAACGCGTACTCGAAATCCAGCCGGAGAGCATCCACCAGCGCACGGCCATCATTTGCGGCGGCAAGCGAGAGATGGAATACTTCGAAAAGTGCCTCGATGAAGCGAGCTAGCGAGCTGCGGGGTTACTCCCCGTCGTCTGCTACAATCTCCGGACGGCGGGGATCGACCCCGCCGCTCGTCGACAATTGAACCATGGAGTTCCCCCCCGATGATCGAGCAACTCGCCGGCCTTCCCCCGCATACGTTCGGCGTCAAACTCAGCGGCAAGCTGCACGACGCAGACTATAAGACGTTGGTCCCGTTGGTCGACGCGGAGATCGCCAAAGCAGGAAAGATCAACGTGCTGGCCCAGTTCCACGACTTCCACGGCTGGGACGCCAAGGCCCTGTGGGACGATACGAAGTTCTCGACGACGCACTGCGGCAAGATTCGTCGCGTGGCGCTGGTCGGCGAGAAGACATGGGAGAAGTGGATGGCCGTGGTCTGCAAGCCGTTCACGATGGCGAAGATTCGCTACTTCGACGCCGCGGAACTAGAAGCGGCCAAGGCGTGGCTGGCCGAAGCGTAAGCACTCGCGCCTCGACATTGAGCGAGCGGCGGAGTTGATCCCCGCCGCTCGCCAAAACTTACTTCAACTGCCGTCGTCTAGAACTTCGCGTCGCCGACGTCGCGGAGCCAGCCGCGGATGTCGTTTTCGTATTCCGTCGACAGGTCGCCTTTCACCAGTTGCCGCTGGAAGCCCGCAGCGCCGTCTTTCATCACATCGGCCGCCTCGGCCGTAGGGTACCGGCACATCGGGTCGGCCGCGATGAGCCCGCGAATGAGGTTCATCAGCAGTTCGTTGCAGGTGACGTCTTTCGGCAACCGTTCGTGCAGGCGATGCGGCAACGAACGCTTCGCTTCGAGCAACTCCGTGTAGTTCTTGAGCCCCGCAAACGGCGGCTGCCCCGAGAGCATTTCGATGAGCACGTAGCCGAGGCTGCAGAGATCGGAACGTTCGGTTTGCTCGGCCCCTTCCAAGACTTCCGGCGCGGCGTACGGCGGCGTGCAGGGCCCGCGCTGCGGCGTGTCCATCAGGTCGAACGCCGAACCGATGTCGATGATCTTCGCGTTGCCGGTGCGCTTGAGCATGATGTTCGACGGCTTCATGTCGCCGTGGACGATCTTCGCGCGGTGCAGCGCGTTCAAAGCCGCCAAGCATTCACGCAGCACGGCGATCGCGATGCCGGGCTTCAACCGAGCCTGCGTCGGGCCGGCAGTGACGATGACGTTGTTGACGTAGTTCCAACGAGGTGTATCGAGTTTCTTTTTCAAAACCGCGAGCATGTCGTGCGACAGCAGCCGGCTGAGGTCGAAACCGTCGACCCATTCCATTTCCATGATGCGAATGCGATTTCGCTCCACGAAGTTATGGACGTCGAGCAGGTTGTCTTGCTGAATTTGGGCCACGCGCGCGGCGACGCGGGCCATGCGACCCATCGCCGTGTCGTAAGCCGCTTGGGTCTTAAACGGCTCGGGCGTAAAGATCTTCATCGCCACGGGGAGCGTGAAGTGATCGGTGCCGCGGCGTTCGCTGAGATACACGACCCCTTGGCCGCCGGCCCCCAGCAACTGGATAAAGCGATGATGCTCCGTCCACGTCACCTTCTGTTCACCGACCAGCGCCTTGTACCGTTCGAGGATTTCCTGATCGCACGGCGCGGCGTCCTTGCCGTCGGCAGGAGGTGTGAGCGAGGTGATGTAGTACGTCGAGTTCATCAACAAATCTGCCGGGGTGAACGTTGCGAAACCTGGGCGAGCGACGTTCGCCGGAAGTAGTTGCCGCGGTGCGACGCTGCGTTACGCGCCGAATGCCCGACGCACGCTACTTCCCGCAAACGATTCCATATAATCCTACTTGGAGCGTCAACGCGGCGTCCAGGCGGGAAACCCGAGGCGTTTATCCACCAAGTTTAAAAGGGGGAGATTCTCACGCCGGCGTCGCAAGTTTTCACAGAAAAAGTTCGTCATGTCGTCAATCCGCCACCGGCTCTGACCACCGACATGCGGGGTAATAATCACATTGGGTAAATCCCATAAGCGACTCTCGTGCGGCAACGGTTCGATTTCCGTGACGTCGGTTGCGAAGCCTGCGAGCTTGCCCGACTCCAGCGCGGCGACGATGTCCTGCTCGACGACCAGTTTGCCGCGCGCCACGTTGACGAGCACCGCCGTCGGCTTCATCGTCGCCAACGTCCGCGCGTTCAACAGGCCGCGCGTGGCGTTTGTGAGCGGAGCGGCGAGAATGAGCAAGTCGCTCACGGCGATCAACTCTTCATTGCGCGAGGCCGGCCAAAGCTCATCGACCGTGTCGGGCTTGTCGACCGGGAACCAATCGGTCGCGATGATCTTCCCTTTGTAGGGGCGGAGCACTTCGGCCAGCCGGCGACCATTGCCGCCGAAGCCGAGGATGCCGATCGTCGCACGGTGCAGATCGCGCGTCGGCCGGCGAATGAACTCCCGCTTTTGTTGGGCGCGGAAAAACGTCGGCAAGCCGCGCAGCAAACCGGCGAGCAGGGCCATGGTTTGCTCGGCGACCTGATCGGCCAACACGCCCGAGGCGCTGGTGACGGTAATATTGGAATCAACGACGCTCGGGGCCAAGCAATGGTCGAGCCCCGCGGCCGACGACTGAATCCATTGCAGCCGGCCGCGCCGCACGACTTCGTCCCACGGCACCGGCCGCTCTTTGGCATGGCCGCAGAAAATATCGGCGTCGAGAATCGCTTCCGGAATGCCCTGCTGCCCGGCGTCGATGATGGTCGCCCCCGGCTCGGCGGCTTGAATCTGCGCGATGTGCTTCGGTTCGACGGGATAGCAGAGAACGATATTCATGGGACTGAAGAAAGGGGCGAGGGATCAGGGGTGTGGCAACCCTCGCCCCTTGCGGGAGAGGGCGCCGCCTTCAGGCGGCGGGCGAGGGGTAACGTTGTGCGCGGGGAATGTCGCTCGAAGACATCAACAGCCCCCGCATCCGCCCTTCGGGCACCTTCTCCCGCGAGGGGAGAAGGCAATGAAATCAGCTCCCGCAAGGGGAGAAGGGAGAACTGCGCCAAGCGTAGCAGCGCCGCGAGGCCGTTGCCAAGTGGCCCGCCTGCGCTACCGCCGTCCGCGGGTCGCCGACAATCGCTCGTGCAATAGCGCACTGCGGTAACCGCACAATGCCCCGAGCGCCACGGCCGCGGCTTGCACGCCGAAGCGCGAGTCCGGCGCAAGCATCAAGAGCGCCGCCATCGCCAGCCCGGCCAAGCCGCCGGTGACGATCGCCTCCCAGCGCAAACTCAGCCGCAACACGGCGGCCGCAAGGTGCGCCGGCCAGTAGCAAAACGCGCCGAGCAAGCCGCCGACAATCGCTCCGACGGTCATAATCAAGGCATAACCGACCACCAGCGCCGGCACCTGCGTCCAGCCCACGGTCCGCCCGTGCAACGTGAACAACAGCAAGCCGAGAATCGCGCCGGCCGTCGCCGTGCCGTACGTCAGCGAGCGCAACTCCGCGTGCGGTTTCATGGCGTTCATGCTCACGCCGTAGCGCAAGAGCCACAGCGCGACGACGACCGCCGGCACCGCCAACGCGATGTCGAACAATAAGTGCTGTTTCTCCGGCGAGAGCATCCACACGACGAGGGTCACCCCGACCGTCAGCACGATCAATCCGAGAATCGGCAGCCATACTCGGCCCGGGCCGCGCGTGAACGTAGTCCACGCGGCGGGGGCGAACGTTTTTTCTATTCCTGCGTCTTGGAGTTCGGTGTCTCGAATTTCAGCGTTCTGGATCATCATCTCTTGGGGTCTCCCGGGCGTAATCGCCGCCTGCGATTGCTCCCTCTATTTTATCGGCATTCAGCCCCTTCAAGGAGGAAGACAACGCCGGCGTCGCCAACGTTCGCAGCCGTAACAGCTTACCGCAATTCCGAACGGGGGAGTTGACGAAACCAGCCCCTCTCCGTCGGCGAGCGGCGGGGATCAACCCCGCTGCTCACTCTTGCCGCTACAATTCTCACTCCATGCACGAAACCCTCGACTCACCGCCGACGCCGCACGCCGAGCCCGCCGGTTGGTGGCGCCGCGAGGCCGGCCTGCGCGAAGCGCTCGCCGTCGCCTTGCCGATGATGATTTCGAGCCTCTCTTGGACGGTGATGAACTTCATCGACCGACTCTTCCTTCTCAAATACTCGCCGGGTGCCGTCGCCGCCGCCTTGCCGGCCGGCGTCATGGCGTTCGCCGTCATCAGCTTCCCGCTCGGCGTCGCCTCGTATGCCTCGACGTTCGTCGCCCAATACTACGGGGCAGGGCGGCGCACGCGCGTCGGGCCGGCCGTCTGGCAGGCCGTGTGGCTCGGCGTGGTCGCCACCCCGCTGGCCGTCGCCTGCATTCCCCTGGCCGACGACTACTTCCACGGCTCCGGCGTCTCACCGGAAATCGCTGCCCTCGAAGTCGAATACTTCTACACCCTCAGCTTCTCCGGCGGCGCCCATGTCTTCGCCGCCGCGCTCTCGGCGTTCTTCTCCGGGCGCGGCAACGTGCGCGTCATCATGGTCGTCGACACGCTCGCGGCCGTGGTCAATGTCGTCCTCGACTACTTCTGGATCTTCGGCCACGCCTGCTTTCCCGAAGCGGGCATCGCCGGAGCAGGCTGGGCCACGACGGTCGCCCTCTGGTTTAAGGCCTTCGTCTACTTCGCGCTATTCCTGCGGCGCGAATACCGGGAAGAGTTCGCGACGCTCGCCGGTTGGCGACCCGACCAAGCGCTGCTGCGCCGACTGTTGCGCTACGGCTTCGCCGGCGGCATGCAGATGGCTCTCGAAGTCGCCGCGTTCGGCACGTTCATGCAACTCATCGGCCGGCTCGGCCAAGACGTCGCCGCGGCCACGAGCCTGTCGTTCAACATCAACAACTTCGCCTTCATGCCGGTCTGGGGCGTCGGCATGGCCGCGTCCACCATGGTCGGCCGGCGGCTCGGCGAAAATCGCCCCGACCTCGCCACCCGCGCCACTTGGTCGTGCACCGCCTGGGGCAGCGCGTACATGCTCACGATCTGCACCTTCTATGTCATGTTTCCTTACCTGACTCTCGAACCGTTCCGCCTCGTCGCGGAAGACCCGGAAGAGTTCGCCCGCTTGGAAGCCCCGGCCGTCGTGTTGCTCCGCTTCGTGGCCGCGTTCGGCTTCTTCGACGCGCTCAACATCTGTTTCGCGGGCGCCTTGAAAGGGGCCGGCGACGTCATGTTCGTCTTCATCTCTTCGGTCGCCATCGCCGCCGCCGGCGTGCTCGCCACCTATCTCGGCCTCAAAGCGGGGCTTGGCCTCTACTGGTGCTGGAGCGTGCTTACCGCCTGGGTCGTGCTGCTCGGCATCGCCTTCTTCTACCGCTTCCTCTACGGCCCTTGGCGCACCATGCGCGTCATCGAGCCGGAAGTGGAATGAGGGGCAGGCGCTAGGAAATATCGAACGACCGTCGCGCCGTCTACCGCACCGCCCTCGGGCTTGGCCGCCGCTTCCAAGCGGCGTTCAAAGCGGGCCAACGAGCATCCGTAGCAAACCCGGGACTTCCCAAGCTATACTTTAAGTTAGTTCCGTAACTTACGCGGCGAGGCAGATTTCGATGAACGAATCTTGGCGTGCGCGCATCACGATGGAGCCCGGCAAGCGGGGCGGTCGACCGTGCATCCGCGGAATGCGCATCACGGTGTTCGACGTACTCTCTTATCTCGCAGCCGGGATGTCCGCCGAAGCGATCCTCGCCGACTTCCCTTACCTCACGGCGGACGACATTCAAGCGTCCTTGGCATTTGCCGCTGAGCGTGAACGCAGCATGCTGGTCGACGTCGCGTGAAGCTCCTCTTCGATCAGAACCTGTCGCCGCGGTTGGTAGACCTGCTGGCGGATGCCTATCCCGGTTCCGGCCATGCCGAGCACTTAGGACTTGGCCAGGCCTCGGACCTCGAGCTTTGGGACTTCGCTAAGCGCCAAGGCTTTGCGATCGTCAGCAAGGATGAAGACTTCAATCACCTAAGCGTCCTGCGCGGATCCCCTCCCAAGTTCGTCTGGATCCTACTGGGGAATTGCACGACGCAAGAAGTCGAGCAACTCCTGAGGCGGCATCTCCCAGAGTTGCAGAAATTCGAAATGTCGGACGTCGGCACCTTAGCGCTCGGTTGATTTCCCCGGCGACCAGCGTCTAACGCCCGTCGCCTAGTGCCTTTCCTCGGCCCCCGCTGGCGAATCATGAGGGAAGCGTTTAGAATCGACCGAAGCGCGAGTGCCCGGTTCGCCGGGCCTTTCGCCCCCGCCCTAAACGTTCTATCCATCGCACCCCCCGCGCCCGAAATACGGCATTGGAGGCGCCCCTGTCTTGCTGCAACGCCCGCATCGGTTTTTTCGGCGTCACCGCGTTGGTGCTCTTGCGCATCACCGTCGGCTGGCACATTCTCTATGAAGGCCTCTGGAAGCACGAGCAGGAGGAATTCTCCGCCGACAACTTCCTCGCCCAAGCATCGGGCCCCTTCGCCGAATACTATCACCAGAAGGTGATGAAAGATTTCGAGTGGCGCAAACACTTCGATAAGGAGTGGAACTTCGACCAACTCGACCGCTACTACTCGCGGTTCATGAATCAAACCTCGCTCGACGCCGACGCCGTAAGCATCGCCGACCGAGCGCTGGCGGCACGCAAGGCCAACATCGCCACATCGCTCGACAATCCCGAAAACCGCAAGCTCGTCGACGACTACTTCAAGCAGTGGGACGCCCTGCACACCAAGCATGAACTCCTCCAGGCCGGCAAAGGCGACACCTCGTTCGATCGCCAACGGCTCTGGGAAGCGGAACAAAAGCTCCGCAATGAAGCTCGCCCCTGGCTCGTGCCGCTCCAAGCCCAGCACGACGGCTTCCGCGAAGACCTGAATCGTCTGCTGCCGCTCACCGAGCGCGACAAAAAGATCACGCACACCTGGAGCGAAGTTTTTCGCGACAACGATCTGATCGTCACCTATTCCAACATCGCCATCGGGTTCTGCCTGATCGTCGGGTTGTTTTCGCGCTTCGCGGCGCTCGGCGGCGCGGTGTTCCTCGCCCTCATCGTGGGCGCCACCTGGCAATGGCCCGGTTACTACAACCCGCCGACGCATCCGGCCCAAGGCCATTCGCTGTACGTCACGAAAGAATTTGTCGAAATGACGGCCCTGGTCGTCCTCGCGGCGATTCCCACCGGTCGCTGGGGAGGCCTCGATTACTTCATCCATAACGCATTCGTACGCCCCTTTTTGGTCGAGAAGGACTGACGAACCATGAACGCCCTGAATCCTCAAGAAAAAGCGGTCGGGAAGGCCAACTTCCATACGGCCATCGGCAGCGACCTGACGCGCCGCGAATTCCTCGTGCGCAGCATCGCGTCGGGCGCCGTCGGCGCGGCCGGACTCGGCGCGTTCTACTTCGGCTACACCAAGATGAAGAGCCCGCTGCCGATCGGCATCATCGGCACGGGCGACGAAGGGGGCGTGCTCATCGGCGCCTTGAACCCCGACTACGTCGAAGTCAAAGCCATCAGCGATATCCGTCCGTACAACGTGCATCGCGCCTTCCACGGCGACCACAGCACGCCGACCGCGCAAGCCGCGCGGCCCGGGCTCATGGCCAAGTACGGCTGGTCGAGCGAAGACGCCGCCAAGAAAAACGTCAAGGTCTACGCCGACTACAAAGAATTGATCGCCGACCCGAACATCAAAGGCGTGATCATCGCGCTGCCGCTGCACCTGCACGATAGCGTGGCGATTGAATGCATGAACGCCGGCAAGCACGTGCTCACCGAAAAACTGATGGCGCAAACCGTCGGCCGCTGCAAAAACATGGGGCGCGTCGCGGCGCAGAAGAAGCTGCACCTGGCGACCGGCCACCAACGCCACTACAGCGTCCTCTACGACAACGCCGTCGATGTCATCAAACGCGGCCTTATCGGCGAGATCCATCACATCCGCGCCCAATGGCACCGCGGCAACCTGCCGGGTCGCGATAGCTGGCAGCCGCCGCTCCCCGACGCCAAGATGGCCGAAGATCTCTCGAAGGCCCGCGCCGATCTGGCCAAAGCCTCGGGCGCGGCCGTCGAAGCCCTGGAGAAGAAAGTCGCGCAGCTCGAACTCTGGCTCATGGACCTCAACGTCGACGCCAAGAAGCACGGCTACGTCGAGAAGACGATTCCGGCGATGGGCGCGCTCAAGCCGTATCCCGTGTCGCCGCTGGAAGAACTCATTCGCTGGCGTTTGTGGGCCCGCACCGGCGGCGGCCTCATGGCCGAGCTCGGCAGCCATCAGCTCGACGCCGCGGGCATCTTCTGCAGCGCGCAACGCAAAGACGGCAAGAAGGCTCGTCCCTTGAGCGTTTCGGCCGTCGGCGTGCGCAGCATCTTCGCCAACGATCGCGAAGTCGACGACCATGTCCACTGCAACTACGAGTTCCCGGCCCCTGAGTACAACGCGGCCGACGAAAACCTGAGGCAGAAGAAGATCATCGTTTCGTACTCCTCCATCAACGGCAACGTTTGGGGCGGCTACGGCGAAGTGGTCATGGGCACCAAGGGAACGGTCATCCTGGAAACCGAGCAAGACTACTACCTCTACCCGACCGGCGGCACTTCGACCTTCGTCGACGTCGTGAAGAAAGACGGTGCCGCGGCCCTCGACACCACGAGCAGCGCGCCCCCTTCGGCCGCCACCGGCGAGAAGGCCCTCGGCGCGGGCGGAGCCCCGGTCAGCCGCGGCTATCGTGAAGAAATCGAACATTGGGCCTGGTGCATCGAAAACAACCCCAGCGCCCAAGACACCGACCCGAAGATGCGTCCCAAGTGCTATCCGGAAGTGGCCATGGCCGATGCGATCATCGCGCTCACGACCAACATCGCGATTCGCGACAACATGCGCATCGAGTTCAAGCCGGAATGGTTCGACATCAACAGCGACGAAACCCCCGAAGGGGAAAAGCCGTCGGTGAAAGTTTAACCGCGACGCGGCAGCGGAGCGTGTCCGGTTAGCCGCGATGCGCAGCAGAGCGCGAAAGCGCCGATCGAAGCGACGACCATCAACCGAAGGAACAACGCAATCATGTCGAAGTGGCCGATCGGAGTATTCGCCAGCGTCGACGCCGGACTCGGCGTCAAACTCGAAGTGGCCCGCGAACTCGGCGTGCCGACCATCCAACTGCACGCTCCGCACGCCGGCAGCCGCACGCCGGAAAAGGCCCAGGCCTTTCTCGCGAAGCTCAAGGAATACGGCCTCACGCTCACCGTCGTCTTCGGCGGGTTCGACGGCGAAAGCTACGCCGACATCCCGACCGTCGTCCGCACGGTCGGTCTCGTGCCGCCCGAAACTCGGGCCGCCCGCGTCAAGGAGATGAAAGAAATCTCCGACTTCGCCAAGCTGCTCGGCTGCAAGGCGGTCGGCCTGCACATCGGTTTCGTGCCGCACGACGTCGCCGCTCCGACGTTCAAGGAAATCGTCGCCGTGACGCAAGACCTCTGCGACTACGTGAAGAAAAACGGTCAGGCAGTGCACTTGGAAACCGGCCAAGAAACGGCCGACGGACTGCTCGCGTTCATCCAAGCGGTCGGCCGCGACAATCTGTTCATCAACTTCGATCCGGCCAACATGATTCTCTACGGCTCGGGCGAACCGATCGCGGCCCTGCGCAAGGTCGGCAAGTACGTTCGCAGCGTCCACTGCAAAGACGGCACTTGGGCCAAGCGCCCCGGTCAGGAATGGGGCTGCGAAATGCCCCTCGGCCAAGGCGACGTCGGCATGTACAACTACCTGAAGACGCTCCAGGAAATCGGCTACGAAGGCCCGCTCACCATCGAGCGCGA
>CAZWDN010000082.1:0-17159 GCA_964633125.1 uncultured Pirellula sp.
CAGCCTCTACGGGACGGGGACGAGACCCGGTGCGTCGGCGTGCGGAAAGTAGCGTTCGGCAACGCAAGTTGTCGAGCGACGAAGTCCGAACGCCCGTGTTGTCCGTTTCTTTTCGCGTCTCGGCAGGCCGTACGCCGACGCACGAACCTTTTGTGCATCCTTTCGGAACAGAAAACCGTTCACGATGTGTGGCAATCCGCGCGGAAACATTCGGCCGTTAGCCGTCGAGCGTGAGGTGGAACTGCCGCACCGCCTCGTAGGCGACGATCGCCGCGCTGTTCGAGAGGTTCAGGCTGCGCACGGCCGAGCGGATGGGGATTTTCAGGGCCGACTCACGATTCGCGTCGAGCAATTCTCGGGGCAGTCCCTTGGTTTCGCAGCCGAAGACGAGCACGTCTTCGCGTTGGTACGCGACGTCGCTATAGCGGCGCTCGGCCGTTTTGGTGAAGTAGTAGAAGCGCCGGCCCGAGAGCCGCTCGACGAGTTGCCGCCAGTCGTCGACCACTTCCCATTCGAGCCGTTCCCAATAATCGAGACCGGCGCGGCGGAGGTAATAATCGTCGACGCGAAAGCCGAGCGGTCGCACAAGCCAGAGTTTCGCGCCGACGGCCACGCACGTTCGGCCGACGCTCCCGGTGTTGTGCGGGATCTCGGGCTGATGAAGGACGATATGGAGAACGGGTTCGTAATGCACGGCCCTAGGATACGCGTTGGCCGCCGGCTCGACCAGTCGCTATTCCGCGAAGCCGGCGGCGCGCAGGGCGGCGCGGTATTCGTCCGGCGTGTTGATGTTGTGCAGGCTCGCGAGCAGGGGGTCGACGGCGCGGAGCGCCGCCGCGTCGACGGCGCGCGTTCGAATCCGTTCAAGCACTCCGCTTGCGCGCAGGCGATCGGCGGCCAGCAACGACTCGACCTGCGGCAAGGCGCCGGCAATGCGATAGGCGGCGGACAGCGGATGCAGGAAACCGTCGACATCCGGCGCGGCGGCATCGTCGGCGGGAGTGAGCCGATCGCAGATGAAGCGGACGAATTCGGCGGACAGCAGCGGCGCATCGCAGCAGGTGACAAAGGCGACCGTGGACGACGGCCTCAGATGCCGCAGGCCCGCCGCCATGCCTTCGAGCGGGCCACGATCGCCGCGGGCATCGACGACCACGGCGACGTCCGCGGGGAGCGGCGGCAACGACTGGTCGGCGGCCGCCACGACCACGATCGGTCCGGCAACGGCGGCGCGGACGATGCGCACCGTGCGTTGGAGCATCGTTTCCGGACCGAACGGCAACAGCGCCTTGGAACGCCCCATCCGCGAGCTTCGACCGCCGCACAGTACGATGGCGCTGAAGTTCGTCGGGGGCATAGGGCAAACGCTTGCCGGCGGCGGCGTGGTGAGAACCGATGTCGAGATGCGTCGTCGACGTCGCATCCATGCGACCAGTTTAGATACGTCGGGCAAGCGTCGCTAGGACGCCTGGCGGTAGTTAACTACAATATCTGCTTAGGTCGCATGGGAAAGACCGGCTCGATTCACGCGCAGCTTGATCGCGATTTTCAACGCATGCTCACGCTTACCTACCATGGCCGAACGTCTATTCCCGTGGAGGTGGAAGGGATCGTGCCCGAGGCGCTGCGCGGCATAGGCGTTGCGGAAATCGAACGGCTGACGATCTTGCACGGCAATCGCGCGACGCCGCTGGCCGAACTGTTTCGCGTGTCGGGCAACGCCGACGACGAGCAAGTGACCATGATCGGCGACTTGTCCGGCGTGCATTGGATCGGCGCGAAGCAGCGCTCGGGAGTCATACGAATTGAAGGGGATGCGGGACGGCATTTAGGCAGCGGGCTCGACGGCGGCACGATCCACGTAGCGGGCAACGCCGGAGATTTTACCGGCGCCGAGATGCGAAGCGGGCTCATTCACGTACGCGGCAGCGTCGGCAACTTGGCCGGCGGAGCCTATCGAGGCAGTGCGCGGGGAATGACGGGCGGCACGTTGCTCATCGGCGGCGACGCCGGACATGAGGTCGGCACCACGATGCGGCGCGGGCTCATCGCCGTCGGCGGCAACGTCGGCGACCTAGCGGCGTTCAACATGATCGCCGGAACGGTGCTGGTCCTGGGCAAGGCCGGACAGCGGGCAGCGGCGGGGATGCGGCGCGGCACGCTCGCGGTGCTGGGCGGTACGGAGGAACTACTGCCGACGTTTCGCGAGGCGGGACGTTGCCGACCGACCTACTTGCGGCTGTATGACGCGGAGTTGAGAAGTCACGGCTTCGCCACGCCGGCGAACTTCGCAACCGGCGAGTGGCGGCAGTTTACCGGCGATCTGTTGACCGTCGGCAAAGGAGAAGTGCTCGTGAGAGCGGGTTACTAACGGATGTCGAGCCGGATTAGTAGCGGCTGGCCGGATACCGCGCGCCGGCGGTCGAAGGTACGGTCGCCGGAACGGGAGCCGCGTTGCTCCGCGGCACCGACTTGTTCGGCGCGGTGACGGCGGGGGCCACGGATGGCGTCGACGCGGTGGTCGGCACGGGTGCGGCAGCGGTGGAGTAGCGATCGCCGACGTAATAGCGATCGCCCGTCGTGGCCGGAGCGCGACGTGCTTGTTCGTTGCCGAGCAACTTCGGTCCGCTTGCGGCAGGAGTCGTGATCGGCATCGGTTCGGCGGGAGGAGCCGGTTCGGCCGGCGCGGCGTTGCTCGGCTCAGGCGTTACTTCGACTTCGTCCCGAGGCGCCGCGTCGACGACGTCGGCCGACGACGTCGAAGGAAGCGGGGTGATCGCCGTCGGCGCATCTTGTTCTTCGACGATACGCGGCAAGGAAACCGGCGCGATTCGCCGTTCGGTGCGATCGGGCATGACGATCGGGCTGGGAATCGATTGTTCCAGGGCCGGGGCCGGCGTGCCGGTGGCCGCGGAGATGGTCTTCACGGCTTCGGCCGCGAGGTCGCGCGTCGGAGCGCGCACGGCCGTCGGCACGGAAGCCGGAACTTGCGCCACCTTGGCGTCGGCATCGTAAGTCGGCACTTCGCCGCCGAGCATCTCGATCCATTGCTTCGCCGGAGCGAGGTTCGGGTCGGACTTCGCGGCGAGCCGGAACTGTTCGAGCGCACGCTGCGTTTCGCCCCGTTTGTTGAGCAGGTAGCCGACGTTGTAGTGGGCAATCCCCTCACCGTGGATCTTCACAAGCGTGCGATAGGCTTCGTCGGAGCGCCCCACCTCGACTAGAACGGTCGCAAGGTTGTTGCGATAGAGGGCCTTCTCACCGTCGATCGCCACCGCGCGCTGCAACGCCGTAACGGAATCGGTGAGGCGATTGGCGCGGGCGTAGCAGAGGCCGAGGTCGTTGAAGGCCGCCGCACTGTCGGGATGCACGACCGTCGCCTTCTTGTACGCCGCGAGCGCTTTCTCGTAGTCGCCCGTGCGATCGTGCAGGCGCGCGATGCCGAGAAGTGCGGGCAGGTATTTGGGGTCGAGTTCTAGGGCTTGTTCGTACTTCTCAAGGGCCGACTCGTTCTTGCCGGCCTTCTCTTGGAGTTTGGCGAGTGAAACGTAGAGCGAGGGACCCGGCGGCGCCGTCTTCGAGGTGAGTTGCACCGGATCGTCTTCGGCCACGGGCGGAGTCTTCTTTTCGGGCGTCTTCTTGAAAGGAGCGCTGACCGTGTCGCCAAGCTTCTTGAGGCCCGACATTACGCCGAACTCTTCCGCCTTGGGCTGCGGAGGCGCGGGTTCCGGCATGGTCGACGAAGGCGACTGGAGATAACCGCCGTCGGAGTCGCGTTGCAGGATCGGGCCCGTCGATTGCGATTTCCCGAACGACGGGACCCAAGACGGCATCGAGAAGCCGCTCTTGCAGCCCATGCTCGGCGCAGTCGAGAGCGCCGCGATGAGCATCCAGCTACCGGCCTTACGAAATTGTGCCACGGCGAGCCTCCCTACGACGATCCGACGATCTCACTCCACGGAAAGCGCGCGCCTCGAATCCCTTGAGGTCCGCGCTCCTATCGTCATTGATCGGCCGCGCAAGGCGTCGGCGTTAGAAAGAGAACAATCGATAGAAACAATTCGCATGACGCCGGCATTGCCCGCACTTGCGTCCACAGGCCTCGCACAGGTACCGGACAATTGTTGCGGTACCTGCGCGTTCGATCAGAGGGCGGGCGCCCCGCCGAGGGACTATTCTTCCGTTTGCCGTTGGTATTCCGGCAACACGGGGGGCGGAGCGCTCTCAATAAACCGCTGATGGACGCCGTTCGTCCAATCGCCACGCGCGCCGCGCGGGTCCGTCGACGTGATCATCATCGGCGGCAGCAGTTCTCCCTGCAGCATGCCCAGCCCCTGTTCCTGCACCGACTTCACGCGGGCGGCCGTCATCCGGGGATCGTCGGCGCGAAGGATGTAAATCGACCGGTAAACAGCGGGCGTTTCAAAGAGAATCGATTTCAACTTGAGCCGACCGGTCTCATTGAGTTCGCCGGTTTGCTCATTAAAGTGGTACGAGCTGATGGTGTTTTGCAACCGCCAGCCGTTGGCGACCATCATCTCGAACGGGGCGCGAGCGGCCGCTCGGTCATGATCGAGGTACTGCTCCGGCCACACGTTGTTATGGTGAAACTCCCGCTTCCAGCCCTTCCAAGTACCGGCCCACCACGTATCGCCGGCGGCTGCGACCGCCGGCGCCAATGCGGCAATCGTCAGAATAAAGGTGCGGCAAAAGCAACGCATGCGAGTCCCCTTCCATGAGTGTCTCTTGCCGCGACGGTTTGTAACGCGCAGCACCGACCTTCGGACTATTGCAATTTATCGGACGGAATCGGTTCTAGGAAAGAACTGCGCGGCCCGAGGCGTGCAGTTTCACGCCGTCGGAATAAACGGACTCGATTTGTCCAACCTAACCGGGACAAACGTCACAGTTTAACGTCGCTCGCTCGCCTGCCGACGACTATCGTCCGGCAACTTAGACCGGCTGCGGTGCGGTAATCGAAGCGGACAGAGATGCTTGTGCCGCGGCGTCGCAACTGAAACAATGAGCCCGCTCTTCTCAGATGCGAATCCATGCGAGGTCCGTGCCATGCCGAAGCTTACCGTTGAAGGTGTCGGGGAATATGAAGTCGCCGCCGGCAAACGCTTAGTACTCGCTTTGACGGAAGACGGCGGCGGCGATCAGCTTCATGCCTGCGGGGGTAACGCCCGCTGCACGACCTGCCGCGTGCAGTTCGTTGCGGGCGAGCCGGATAAAATCACCGTGGCCGAGCGCGATCTCTTGGCGGCCCGCGGCTTGAAAGATATTCGCCTCAGTTGCCAGATCGCCTGCGAGCAAGACATGACGGTACGCATCATCAGTCGGCTGGAAGGAAGCGGACGCAAAGACGCCGGAAGCCCGGTGAACTCGGCGATTCAGCCGCCGCCGCAATGGGTGAGCAAATAGCCGCGGCTCTTTCCGGCGGCTGCAAGCGTCTCGATTGTGCCGAGGGCAAATACGGTAATGAGCCCGTAAAACGGCCACGATACGATCATGAGAAGTGACGCGGTCGACGGCAACGGCGAGGATTTGTTCAGGGCAATTCCGTAAAACACGATTGGATTCAGCCACAGAACGAACAGGCCGGCGTTGAATAGCTTACGCCGAACCGACTGCTGAGGTAGCGTTGCGGCCAACTGCGCAACCGGCGGCACTAAGAGCAGAAAATAGTGGTCCCAAGCGACCGGCGCCGCGACGACCATCGCCGTGATGCAAAGTGCAAATGCCGCGCGACTTGCTTGCCGATTGCCTTGTGAGCGAAGGCTTGCGTAACCGGCAACAGCCGCGACGATGATGAGCGACGCGAGAGAACCGATCCGCGCGATCGTCGGGCTATGCCAAAGCGGAATCGACTGGCCGCTGCTCGCATCGAACAATTTGTACCAGAATCCGGTGGCGGAATAGTTCAACCAAGTGTCGCGATAGCGCAGCACTTCGGGAAGCGACTCCCGGTACCAGTCCGTATAGGTGTCGACGCCGAACAACGCCAGTGTGGCCCCGTGCCAAGCCGCAAATGTGATCGCGCCGGCAAACAGCGCTTTCCAACGGCGTTGCAGGAGAAAATAGAGGAACAAGAAACCGGGGAATAGCTTGAGTGCCGCGGCCGTCCCGACCAATGCGCCTGACAGGCCTGGGCGATCATCGGCTTCCGCCCACGCGGCCGCCGTAATGAGCAACAGCAAGCAAGCGGTCAGTTGCCCCATCATCACGGTTTGCAGCAACGGGTTTCCGAGCAGCAGCGTCAGCATGACGAGCCAACGCCAGGACGCCCCTTTGCCGAACTCCGCTCGCAGCGTAATAGCGGCGGCGGCCGCCGCCATGAGCAACGACGCGAGATTCCACAGCAGAAACGCCGTGGAGTACGGCAAGCGTCCCAGCGGTAGACCGAGGAGCACGCTCGGCGGCGGATGCCCGTTGACGCGACAGAAGATTGCGCTCGGCGAGTCGGACGGGCGATAGGCGAGATAACGCCAAGCCGTCGTTTCTTGCGGCGTGTAGATCGGCAGACCTTCGAAGTAATTGCGTGCCGACGCCCATTCTTGGAAGAAATCGCCCACGCGGTCGTGTGAACTCAGAGCGGCGAAATAGCCGCCGCCGTAAATGCCGAGCGTCGCAACCAGCGCAAACGTCCAGGCCGATGTGCGGCGCATCGACGCGGTCGCGGCAGGCGCCTGTGGGCTCACGAAGGTCGAGACCCTGGTTTCGACGTCGCTAGCCATTGCGGTACCGCCAAATGCAACGGAGCGCGCTGACGCCGTCGCGCCAGTTGATCTTCTTGCCCTCCGCATAGGTCCGGCCGCGGTAGCTGATCGGCAACTCAAAAATGCGCACGCCCGGCAATCGCGCGGAGCGGGCGGTGAGTTCCGGTTCGATCCCAAACCGGTTTTCTCGGAGTCGCGGGGCCATTTCGCGAATCAAGTCCCCGCGAAACGCCTTATAGCACGTCTCCATGTCGGAGAGATTGAGATTCGTGGTCATGTTAGAAAGTAGCGTCAACACCCAATTGCCGACGCGGTGCCAAAAGTAGAGCACGCGCTGGGCGCTGCCGCTGAAACGGCTGCCGAATACGATGTCCGCCTCACCTTCGACGATCGGGTGAATCAACCTACGAAACTCGGCCGGGTCGTACTCCAAATCGGCGTCCTGCACGATCACGACGTCGCCGCGTGATTGCTGGAAGCCCGTTCGCAGCGCCGCTCCTTTGCCGCGATTGGCGGGATGAAACACGATCTGCAAGTCGCGTTGATCGCGCCAGCGGTCCAGAAGTTCTCGCGTTCCGTCGTTGCTTCCGTCGTCGACGAGAATGATCTCGATCGGCAGTTCACAACCGCGAATGCGCCGCACGACTTCTTCAATCGTGCGGCGCTCGTTGAATACCGGCACGACGACCGACAGCAGGAAGTCTTTGGGCACCACGTAGATCCCCAACTGCCGACACGCCGCCTTTCCCAGCAGGCGTTCGGCTTCCCGCACGGCCGACACGTCCGTCAACGTCGGCAGCAAAAACGACGAGCCGACCGAATTCACCGCGGGCATAACAGGATTCATCGCCGATTCGCACCTGATTTCTAAACACTTGGGATTGCGCAAGGAGCCGCCGCTACCGACTTCCCCGCATAATTCGATGCTAAACGGCGAACTTTCGGCATCCACAGAAACTCCGCCGTGAGGGGGCGACAAACGGCGGAAACGACGGTTCAACGGGTGCATAAACCGATCAGTCGCTACGACCGGACGGTTCGAGCCGGATGCCGATCGGGCGGAAATCCAGATATTGAGTCCGCACAGACATCTGCATGCCCCCGACATCGCTCGACCGCGCAGATGCACCGCGCTGGAGCAATCGCGGTAGCGAAGTCTTTTCCAAACCTGACCGCGCACCCTCGCGGTAACGCGCAGGCCGCGTGCGCACTGCCGCAGGTCAAAGTCGGAACATGCAATAAAGGCTGGCGATCAACGAAACCCTGCCGGCTTCGTGGATTGGTCGTCGACTTTCCGAAGGGAGCTACGTCGGATTGTCGTCCGGCATTTCGTCGTCCGCTGCGGTTCCAGTGCTTTAGTCCAGATCGTTGGGCGGCTCTCCGCTTGGTTTAATCCTCTCATGGAGATCGGGGATCTGTCGGGGTCGCCGAAAAGCAAACCACACCCTAATCCCGCATAGGAAATACAGGAGTCACTTGGTCACTCCAGGTCCCTCGCCTCACTCCGTCCTACTCTCGGCGACAAGTCTCTCCGGCCCGTTAAGCTCTTATTTTTACGGCGAGAGATTCACGTATTCCCACTGGTCGGCTACGATGGGGCTTACTTCATCCGAGGGGGCTAAAGCCATCGCCGTCACCGTCGACCAATTCGGAAAATCACTCGTCGCGTCCGGTCTACTGACCGCTGAGGAAGTGAAATCGTTATGGAACGCGATCCCCGCTGGTGAGCGGCCCAAAGACGGTGAGACCTTCTCTTCGCTACTCGTCAAGCAAGAGCGGCTGAATACGTTCCAGGCTCAGGAGCTACTGTCCGGCAGCGGTACGCCGTTGGTATTAGGCGACTATGTACTGCTCGCCAAGATCGGTCAGGGCGGGATGGGTGCCGTGTATAGGGCTCGCCATCGTCGGATGAAGCGTTTGGCCGCGATCAAGTTGTTACCTGCGGCGATGACCAAAGACGAAGGAGCCGTCAAACGCTTTGAACGTGAGGTCGAAGCTGCGGCCAAGCTCAGTCACCCCAACATCGTGCAGACGCATGACGCCGGTGTGCAACGAGGCGTCTGGTATCTCGTGATGGAATGCGTCGAAGGCCAAGACCTCTCGGCAATCGTCAAGCAGCGTGGCCCGTTGCCGGTGCACGAAGCCGCCGACTACATCTTGCAAGCCGCCCGAGGCTTAGCCTTTGCCCATAGCAAGGGCGTAGTGCATCGCGATATCAAGCCCGCGAACTTGCTGCTCGATAATGAAGGCACGGTCAAAATTCTCGACATGGGCTTGGCCCGCATCGACGACGCCAACACGGCCGACCAACAACTCACCAACACCGGCGCCGTGATGGGCACGGTCGATTACATGGCTCCCGAGCAGGCGACCGACACGCGGCACGCCGACGCGCGCAGCGACATCTATAGCTTGGGCTGTTCGCTGTATCGCCTGCTCACCGGCGAGAGCGTGTTCGAGGGGGACACGGTCGTCAAGAAAATCTTGGCCCACATGAACGACCCGACTCCCTCGCTCGTGAGCAAGCGTCCCGACGTACCGGCCGAGTTGGACCGCATCTTCCAGAAGATGATGGAGAAGCGTCCGCAAGATCGCTACCAGCAAGCGGCCCAGGTCGTGGCCGAATTAGAGGCTTGGCGGAATCCCGGGGCGACGACCTCGTTCTCCGGCTCTACGGCCATGTCGCAGGACGCCAATCTCAACGACTTCTTCCGTTCCGTCGGCGGCGCGAAGCCCGCTAGTTCACAGTCCTCGGCATCCGTGAAGACGGCCACGAAGCACACGGTGATCGGCGCACCCGAGCAGACGGCGGCCTACTCGGGCGCGGAACTCCACACCGATCCCAAGAGCGAGATCGTGCCGTCGTTGGTGACGAGCGTCCAGCCAAGCCCCGCGACGGCGAAGAAGTCGAAGGCCGGCGGAAAGGGGGGCAAGAAGCCGCCGGTGAAGCTGATCGCGGCCGGTGCCGCCGGGTTCATGTTGCTGCTCTTGGGCGTGATCCTCGTGATCAAGAACGACAAGGGCGAGACGGTCGCGGAAGTGAAAGTGGCTGACGGCAACACCGTCGAGGTGAAGCCGCCCGCAGGCGGCTCGGTGCAGGTCAAGCCTGATGTTACGAACGCCGCCGCTCCGAAGGGTACCGCAGCGCAGCCGCAGAGCGTGCCGACTACGCCGGCCGTAGTCGCTACTGCCTCACCATCGACTGCATCAGTCGCCGCTAGCCCCGCAGCCGTCGTCTACCTCGACGACCTTGAGGAGAAGTCTTACGAGGGGCTGAATAAATCGTTCCACCGACTCAGTCAGGATCAAGCTCAAGCGAGTCTGATCCGAGCGGAGTATCCGCGTTTATCTCCCGCGCATGCGTTGATCGTTTATCCTGATAACTTAAAAGCGAATGAAAAGGGAACTAACGCGGGTGTCGCCGCGCTGGTTTATGAACTGACGGGACCATTCGACCGCTTCCAAGCTCGGGCACTGGCTCAAGCATCGGGACGAACGGATCCCGTGTTCGTCGAAGTCTGGGGCGACGGCAAAAAGTTGTGGGAATCGGGTAATCTGCTGCCCACGAAGGAAGCCGGCGCGACGGTGGATGTCGACCTACGGGGCGTGCGCGAGTTGAAGTTGATCGCCCGCGCTGAAAATCGTTCGGCGAATTCCCGCGTGTTCTGGATCGACCCGCGACTGACGCCGGTTACTCTCCCCTCGCCCCTCACCCCTAACCCCGCCGCAGTCGTCTATCTCGACGATCTACAGGAGAAGTCGTACGACGGCTTCGTTCGGCTCTATAAGCCGGGCCGCAATACGGACGACGCCGCTTTGTTTGCCAAAACGTTCCCGTCCACATCGCCCGTCCATACTCTGATGATGCACCCGCTTACGGCGACGCAGTCGCCCGACCTGACGAGTCGGGCGGTGTACGATCTGTCGGCCGGGTTCTCCAGATTTCAGGGTCGCGTCCGCGTGCGCAGCATCTCCCGCTCGGAGCCGATCTTTGCCGAAGTGTGGGGCGACGGCAAGCTGCTTTGGAAATCGGAAGATCTAGTTTCGCGCAAGGTCGCGGGCGTGTCGGTCGACATCGATGTGCGCGGCGTGCGCGAATTGGCGCTCGTCGCCCGAGCGGAGAAGGACGTCGACTCCTCAAATACCTTGTGGATCGAACCGCGGCTGACGTCGCTTCCCTCCGAGGGCACGCCGCCGGTGACGGCGCCCGCTCCTGCGAACGCGACGCAAGTCGATCTCTTGTCGTTGGTCGATCTCGACCAAGACGTGCTGGAGGGCCAATGGACCCGGCATGGGCCGGAGTTGCACAGCGCTGCGACGGCGAGCGAGAACCACTCGCTCCGTTTGCCCGTCGACCCCGGCGAGGAGTATTCGTTGCAGCTCGCCTTCGCAGCCGATCGCGGCTATCCCAAAGTGACCCTGCCCTTCGAGTCCAAGGGCTTGGTCGTTTTCTTTGGCGGACGGTCGGTCATCCTGCAATTGAAAGGCCCCAAGGGAGACCAGGAGAACCCGCGGAGCGACGCAAAGTCGGGCTTCGGCGAAGACCGGCGTCGCGACGTCCGGATCGACGTCACTCGCCCCACCGCGGTCGACGTACGAATCGTCGTCGGCGTGAGCGGCGAGACGGTGCTCGATTGGACCGGCACGCGCGAGCAACTGCAAGCGATCGTCGGCCCCGACATGTCCGAGCCCACGCTCCTCTTCGAGAGCTTCCAAACTAAGGCCGCGTCGACGAGGCTCTTCGAAGCCAAGCTGACGACGAACCGCGGGACGATGCGACCATTGCGGAGCGTTTCGCCGACGACTCCCCCGCTCGCCAAGGCTCCGTTCGATACGACACAATCCCGCGCGCACCAAGCGGCCTGGGCCAAGCATCTGGGGACCGACGTGGTGAAGCCGAACAGCGTCGGCATGCAAATGACGCTGATCCCGCCCGGCGAGTTTCTGATGGGGAGTTCCGACGAAGATATCAAGTTGGCGTTGAAGATCGCAGAAGAGACGAAACTTGACGAAGCTGCTGTGAAGCGAATCCAAGAGGAACGCCCGCAGCATACGGTACGAATCACGCAGCCGTTTCGGCTGGCGGCCCACGAAGTCACGATCGGCCAGTTCTCAAAGTTCGTCGAGCAAACGAAGTACAAGACGCAGGCCGAAGAGTTTGGCGGTAATTCAGACACGGTCAAACCGGATGAGGTGAAGCCCGAGAACCTGACGCTGACATGGCGTACTCCGGGTCAAGCGGTCACGGATGATTCGCCGGTGACGCAAATCAGTTGGAACGACGCCGTGGCGTTCTGCAACTGGCTGAGCGGGCAAGAGAAGCTGGATCTCTGTTACCAACGCGATGGCGACAGTTGGAGGCTGCTGCCCAAGGCAAACGGCTATCGGCTACCGACGGAAGCGGAGTGGGAGTACGCTTGTCGGGCCGGAACCACGACGCAGTATTCGTTCGGCGATGATTGGAAAGAGCACGACAAATTCGGTTGGTCGAACAAGAACGCAGGTGGCCGGCCTCACGCGGTCGGTTCGCTTCCGGCCAACCCGTTTGGTTTGTACGACATGCACGGCAACGTGTGGGAGTGGTGTCACGACTGGTACGACGGCAAATGGTATGAGAAATCGCCGCAGGACGATCCTCTTGGTCCTAGCAGGGCCTCGTACCGGGTGAGTCGGGGCGGCGGTTGGAACAACATGCCCGCCAGCAGCCGGTCGTCGAACCGGGGCCTCCTCACCCCGTCGTCCCGCTACTACGACCGTGGCTTTCGACCTGCCCTTAGTTCGGTAGGAGCCCAGTCCAGCACGGCGAGCGTCACGCCGCAGCCCGCCGTCGCTCAAGAAGTCATCTATCTCGACGATCTGGCCGAGACATCCAGCTACGGGTCGTTCCTTGCTTGGGCAGGAACGCAACCTTTTGTGAGAGCGTGGAAAGAGGGGGTGTTTCGCGGGACAGGGGAACCGCCTGCGCATGGCTTGATTCTCCATCCTCGCAAGGATGATGTAGGCCGTATCGTGTATGACCTAGGAGGTCGCTATACGTCGTTCAAAGCGACTGTTCGCTGCGGTCACAACCGGAACGCTCCGTTATTTATCGAGGTTGTTGGCGATGATCGATCGCTAATCCGAAGCGTTAACCTCACGACGGTAAAGGAGGCCGGCTTTCCGCTAGTGGTGGACGTGCGCGGAGTTCGGGAATTGAAGATCGTCGTGGATGCACTGAGGGTTGCCCAGGCGAGCCATCTGGCGATGATCGATCCGCAGCTAACGCCGCTGGACGGCTCATTGAATACCGCCTCCCCGTCCGCATCCGCCAAACTCTTCATGCACGACCCCGCTTTCCCGCAGTGGATGAAGGATGTGCAGACGATGAGTGCCGAGCAGCAAATCGAAGCTGTCAGCAAGAAACTGATGGAGTTGAATCCGGGGTTTGATGGGGCAATTCAGAATCCCTACGGCGGCAAGAATCCTCGGATCGAGAATGGCGAGGTCGTCGCCGTTTGGGTTCAATGCGATCACGTTCAAGACATCTCACCAGTAAGAGTTTTCTCCGGCCTGAAGAATCTCAGTTGCTGGAGTTCGAGTCCGACCATCAGCAAGTTGTCCGACATTTCACCTCTGCAAGGATTGCAGTTGCGCCAGTTCAATGGCTCGTACACAAAAATATCCGATCTCACACCTTTCCAAGAAATGCCGCTAGAAATACTGGATCTTCGAGAGACGAGGATTCGTAACTTGTCGTCCCTCCGGGGCATGCCACTACGAAACTTGAGCATTCAGTTGACGAAGATCGAGAATCTGACTCCCTTAGAGGATTGTAAAACCCTCGAAAACCTAGAGCTCTACTACATCAACGTGCCACCGTCGAGTATCGCCGCCCTGCAAAAAGCCCTGCCCAACTGCAAGATCAAGTGGGACGATCCGGCCAAGGCGACGACTCCTCAGCCTGCTGCATCGGGCACGAAGTAGACGGTCGACGGTGCGACGCCGAACGATGCGGCCCAGCCGACTTCCGCGCAAGAAGAAACCCGCAACGTTAATCAACGTGCGGGCTTGTGCAATAGCGTGCGGCACGACGCCGCTAAGTTCTCTAGTAGCGGGGACGGGACTCGAACCCGTGACAGCCGGATTATGAATCCGGTACTCTAACCAACTGAGCTACCCCGCCGCCTCGTCTTGCACGGCGATTCCGTTTCGAATCGCGTGAAAATGACGAAACCACCAGTTTACCGGCCCTGGGCAAGCGGTCAAGGCGGGGCCGTGCGCCCGTTGACGAACTCCCGACGGGGCACTTACGATTGACGGATTATTCACTTCTCGGCCGACTCGCTCCGACGCCTCTCCACACGTCCTCAACTCATGGAAAAAACCAAAGTCGGCATCGTCGGGCTCGGTACCGTCGGCTCCGGCGTAGCGAAGTTGCTGCTCGATCACGGCGATCGCACCGCGCGGCACGCCGGTCGCACGTTGTGGGTCGAGCAAGTCGTGGTGCGGGACGTCAAGAAGGCCCGCGATTGCAATCTGCCGAAGGGAATTATTTCCGACGACTTGCGCCGCATTACCGACGACCCCGAAATCAAGGCGGTCGCGCACTTGGTCGGCGGCCTCGAGCCGGCCCGCACCATCATGCTCAAGCTGCTGGAAAGCGGCAAAGACGTGGCGACCGCCAACAAAGCGCTGCTGGCCGAGCACGGCCCGGAACTCTTCGATCGGGCCCGCGAGTTGGGTCGTTCCATCGCTTTCGAAGCTTCGGTCGCCGGCGGTATTCCGATCATTGCGAATATCAGCCAGTGCCTGTCGGCCAACCAGATCGAATCGCTGACCGGCATTCTCAACGGCACCTGCAACTACATCCTCACGCAAATGGATGAGCAGGGCGCCGACTACGCCCAGGCGCTGGCCGAAGCGCAGAAGCTCGGATACGCCGAAGCCGACCCGACGATGGACGTCGACGGCAGCGACACGGCGCAAAAACTCGCCATCCTCGCGCATTTGGCGTTCGGCAGCCGCGTGAAGTGGAGCGACATCCCGCGCCGCGGCATCGACACGCTGGAAGTCGAAGATATTACCTACGCCCGCGAACTCGGCTACCGCATCAAGTTGCTCGCCGTCGCGCAGCTCGTGGGCGACGCGCTGGAGATGCATGTCTCGCCGACGCTCGTGAAGGCCGGCACTCCGTTGGCCGAAGTACGCGGCGCGTTTAATGCCGTGAGCGTAGTCGGCGATGCCGTCGGACCGCTCTTTTTCCACGGCCTCGGCGCCGGCCAAATGCCGACCGCATCCGCCGTCGTCGCCGATCTCATCGACATCGTCGTCGGCCGCACCGCCATCACGTTCCGCACGTTGGAACTCTGGTCGAAGCGCGAGGCACGGGTCACGCCGCTCGATTTCGCTGATTCGACGGGCCGCTACTATCTGCGGTTCCACGTCGAAGATCGCCCGGGCGTGATGGCGGAAATCACCGGCGTGCTCGGCCGCTTGGGCATCTCGATCGCCTCGGTCATTCAGCATGAATCGAAGCGCGGCGCAGCCGGCCTCGTGCCGCTGGTGATCATCACGCACCAAACCACGGAAGGGGCCACGCGCAAAGCCATGGCCGAACTCGAACGTTTGGCCTGCGTCCGGCCAGGCGCCGTGCGCATGGGCATCCGCGGCTAGCCGCGTCGTCCTTCAAACTCCGAACCTCGAACCCTGAACGCCTCATGAAATACGTCATCGTCATTCCCGACGGTTGTGCCGACGAACCGCAAGAGTCGCTCGGCGGGCGCACGCCGTTGCAAGCCGCCCACGTGCCCAACATGGATGCCGTCGTCGCGGCCGGCATCGTCGGCCGTGCGAACAACGTGCCGCTGTCGCTGCCCGCCGGGTCGGACGTCGCCAATCTGAGCCTGCTCGGTTACAACCCGTTGGAACATTTCACCGGCCGGGCCCCGCTGGAAGCCGCCGCGCAGGGCATCCCGCTCGGTCCCGACGATTGGGCCGTGCGTTGCAATCTCGTCACCGTCGAAGATCAGACGATGAAAAGCTTTACGGCCGGGCACATTTCGACCGAAGAGGCGACGAGCCTGCTCGCCACGGCCCAAGAGAAGCTCGGCGGCCCACGGATGCAATTCGTGCCGGGCGTGAGCTATCGCAATTTGCTCATCATGCGGCCCGGTCCCGGCGAACCGGTGCCGTTTTCCAACGACACGCGCGCCACGCCGCCGCACGACCTCACCGACAAATCGGTGCTCGACGATTACCCGCGGGGCCCCGGCGGCGCGTTGCTCGTGCAATTGATGACCGACAGCGTCGCGCTGTTCGCCGATCATCCGGTGAACAAGGCTCGCATCGCCGCCGGCAAACTTCCGGCCACGAACATCTGGCTCTGGGGCCAAGGCCGCGCCCCGGCGTTGCAACCGTTCCGGGAAAAGTACGGCAAGACCGGCGCGATGATCACGGCCGTCGACCTTCTCCGCGGCCTCGCGGCGCTGGTGGGCTGGAAGCGGATCGAAGTGCCCGGCGCGACCGGCTACCTCGACACGGATTACGCCGCCAAGGGGCGTTACGCCATTGAAGCGCTCGACGACGTCGACGTCGTCTGCGTACATGTCGAAGCCACGGACGAAGCGTCGCACGAAGGACGCTGCGACGCCAAAATCAAAGCCCTGGAAGAGATCGACGCGAAGATCGTCGGTCCGCTGCTGGCCGAACTCAAGAAGCGCGGCGACTTCCGCATTCTCATCTCGCCCGACCATCCGACGCCGCTTCGCACGAAAACGCATAGTCACGGCATCGTGCCGCTGGCGATCTGCGGCGCCGGCATCCAGCCCGACGCGGCGAAGACCTACGACGAAGTGACGGCCGCCGCGTCGTCGGTAGCCTTCGACGAAGGTTACAAAATGATGGCGTACTTTCTCGGCTAGTCGAACGATTACCATACAACCAGCACCTCCTCACACGTTTCCAAAGTCATGCCTCTCATCGTGCAAAAGTTCGGCGGCTCGAGCGTCGCCGACACCCAGAAGATTCTCGCCGCGGCCCGGAAGGCGATTCGCGCCCAGCAAGAAGGGAACCAAGTCGTCACCGTGGTCAGCGCCATGGGCGACAGTACGGACGACCTCATCGATCTGGCGAAGGCGATTTCCGACAACCCGCCGGCTCGCGAAATGGACATGCTCCTCTCGACCGGCGAGCAAGTGAGCGTGGCGCTCATGGCCATGGCCGTGCACGCGCTGGGGCACCGCGCCGTGAGCATGACCGGCGCGCAAATGGGTATTGAAACGTCGAGCGTCCACGGCAAGGCTCGCATCAACACCATTCGCTCTGATCGGCTGAAGAAGGCCCTCGACGCCGGCAACATCGTCATCGCGGCCGGCTTTCAAGGAATCGACGAGAATTTCAACATCACGACGCTCGGTCGCGGCGGCAGCGACACCACGGCCGTCGCCTTGGCCGCGGTGCTCG
>CAZWDN010000083.1:0-5779 GCA_964633125.1 uncultured Pirellula sp.
AAGCACATTCTCGTCGTGGAAGATGAAGAGCATCTCCGCACCGGCATCAAGTACAACCTCGAAGCCGAAGGGTACGACGTTTCGGCCGTCGGCGACGCCCCGGCCGCGCTCAAGCTGCTCGACGAGCCCGACCGCGAAGTCGACTTAATCGTACTCGATCTGATGCTGCCCGGAATGAGCGGCTACACGTTCTGCGAAACGATCCGCGAGCAAGGGCACGACATGCCCGTGATGATTCTCAGCGCCCGCACGTTGGCCGAAGACCGCATCCGCGGGTTCGACGTCGGCGCCGACCAGTACTTGCAAAAGCCGTTCGACCTCGATGAGTTGTTGAGCCGCGTGCGTAACTTGCTGGCCCGCAGCCGACGGTTCACGCCGGCCTCGCTGCGTCAGGGAGAATTCGACGTTTATGAGTTCGGCAAAGCGCACGTCAACTTCACGACGTTTGAAGTGACGGTCGACGGCAAGCCGGTGCGGCTCACGGCGATGGATATGAAATTGCTGCGTTACTTCGTCGAGCACGAAGGGAAGGTGCTTTCCCGGGCGGAGTTGCTGACCGGCGTTTGGGACCAACCGGCGGACCTCACGACGCGCACGGTCGACAACTTCGTGATGCGGCTCCGCAAAACGTTTGAGCCCGACCCCGCCGAGCCGCGACACTTCCTGAGCGTACGCGGGGCCGGCTACCGATTCGTCGCAGCCGGCGACTCCGCGGAAACTCCCGACGAAGCCGCTCCCCCTGAGGCCTAGTCGGTCAAAACTTCGTGGAATTACGCCGTGAAAACCGTATGATGGCGACGCCAAGAAGGCGTTGCCGTTTCGTGGATTTACTCGAACGACTTGAGATTGTTCCATGTTGAAAAAGCAGATGTTTGCCAAGAAGTCGCTCCGCCGTCTCTTGGAAGAGATGGCCGGCGAAGATCGACTCCACCGCGTGCTCGGCCCGGTGACGCTCACGGCGCTCGGCGTCGGGGCGGTGATCGGGGCCGGCATCTTCGTAGCCACCGGGAGCGCGGCTCGCGAAGTAGCCGGGCCCGCCCTGATGGCGTCTTACGCGGTGGCCGGCCTGACCTGCATCTTCGCGGCGTTGTGCTATGCCGAATTCGCAAGCATGGCCCCGGTCGCAGGCAGCGCATACACCTATGCCTACACGACGCTCGGCGAACTCTTCGCCTGGATCATCGGCTGGGACCTGGTCTTGGAATACGCCGTCGGCGCGGCAACCGTCGCCAACGGTTGGTCGGGCTACTTTCAAAAAGTGCTCAATAAAGGGCTGGCGAAATACGATCTCCAATTCTCCGAGAAATTCTCTTCGTCGCCGTGGGTCTACGTCGACGGTAATTTCGCCGAAACGAATTCCTATTTTAATTTGCCCGCGGTCATTATCGTCGCGATCATGACGATGATCCTCGTGAAGGGCATTCGCGAAAGCGCGGGCTTCAATGCGCTGATGGTCTTCATCAAAACGGCGGCCGTGTTGTTCGTGATTTTTGTCGGCGTCTTCTACATCAATCCTGAAAACTGGGAACCGTTTGCTCCCTTCGGTTGGGGCGGATTGAGCCTTTTCGGCAAGCCGGTTCTCGGCACCGAACTCAATCAAGGGGGACAACCGGTCGGCATGCTCGCCGGCGCCGCGATCATCTTCTTCGCCTATATCGGCTTCGACAGCGTCTCCACGCACGCAGAAGAGGCGAAGAATCCGCAGCGCGACGTCCCCATCGGCATCATCGCTTCGCTCATCATTTGCACGATTTTGTATATCGCCGTCGTCGCCGTGCTCACCGGTATGGTCCCCTATTCGACGATCGACAAAGACGCCGGCGTCTCCTCGGCGTTTCATCATGCCAATTTGCCTTGGGCCGACTTGATCATCTCGGCCGCCGGCGTGGCGGGGATCACTTCGGTGCTGCTGGTGATGATGCTCAGCGCTCCCCGCGTGTTCCTCGCGATGGCCCGCGACGGACTCGTGCCGCACAAGTTCTTCGCCGACGTGCATCCGAAGTACCGCACGCCGTGGAAGAGCACGATCGCCATCGGCATCTTCGTCGGCTTGCTGGCAGGTATGCTGCCGATCGACGCGCTGCTGCACCTTACGAACATCGGCACCTTGTTCGCATTCGTGATCGTCTGCGCCGCAGTACTCATCATGCGTAAGATCGAGCCCGATCTGCCGCGGCCGTTCCGCTGCCCGCTGGTTCCGATCGTACCGCTGCTGGGAATCGGTTCCTGCTTGATGCTGATGCTCTCCTTGCCGGTCGACAACTGGTATCGACTCATCGGCTGGCTCGCGCTCGGGCTCTGTATCTACTTCGGCTACGGCCGTTACCACAGCACGCTCGGCAAGGAACTCCGGGGCGAATTGGCCATCCACGGCATTACGCCGGCGGGCAGCCCGTTTGATGAACGTTAACCAGGCTTTGTCTTCCGGAAAGTTGAGCACGTCCATGCCCAAACTTTTGCTGATCGTCGTCGCCGCCGTACTGAGCTTCGCAACGGTGTCGGCGGCGGCGGACTCGGCGGCCGACAAGCCGACGGCGCAGATCCTCATCGTCGTCGGGCCCAGTAGCCATCCGCCCGGCTCGCACGAAGCGGCCGCCGGCGGACGTTTGCTCGCGCACGCGTTGGAGCACGCCGAAAATCTCCGCGGCGTGCGAACCGAAGTCGTCGCCGAATGGCCCCAGGATCGCAAGCGATTGGAGGAAGTCGCCGCAGTCGTCTTCATCGGCGATACGTTCCCGCCGATGCGGATGCCGCAATCGGAACGAATCATGCAGGAGCTCGCCGCGATGACGGCCCGCGGTTGCGGCATCGTCTGCCTGCACTACGCCACCGGTCTCCGGGCGGAAGACGTCGCCGCCGACGGCGAACATCCGCTGCTGCATTGGATGGGAGGCTACTTCGCCACGCGCTGCAAACATCATCAATCGATCGCGAAGATCTACCCCGCCGCCGTCGTCACGCCCGCCGCTTCGGATCATCCGGTCTCGCGCGGCTGGACCGAGTTCACGATCCACGACGAGCCGTATATCAACAACTACTTCGGCCCTAACGGCAACAAGCTCGCCCCCGGCGTCGTCGCCTTCGCCACCTCGCAACTGCCGCCGGAAGATCCCAAGACCGAGATCGTCGCCTGGGGCGTCGAGCGCCCCGACGGCGGCCGCGGGTTCGGCATCGTCATGCCGCACTTCTACAAGAATTGGGCGCTCGACGATCTGCGCACGTTCATTCTCAACGGCGTCGTCTGGACCGCCAGGGTCGACATTCCGAAAAACGGCGTGCGTACCGCGCGGCCCGACCTTGCCGCGTTCGCGCCCGCCTCGATCGAGCCGAAGCCGCGCGCAACACAGCCGCGCGAGCCGAAGCCGCAGCCCGCAAAGAAATAGTACGGTATCTCCCTCCCGCCCCGCCTCCCACCGGCCCGGTAACCATGATCACTCGCACGCTCCGCACTCGAACAGGCCTTATTGCCGTCGCACTGTTATTGTTCGCCGGCTCGCAGATTCAGGCGGCCGACGACGCCGTTTCGGCCGCTGCCGCGCCGCGCTGGTGGAAAGGCAATCTGCACACGCACACCTTCTGGAGCGACGGTGACGACTTCCCCGACATGGTCGCCGATTGGTACCGCGCACACGACTACAACTTCCTCGCGCTCTCCGACCATAACGTGCTGAGCCAAGGCATTCGCTGGGAAAAGGAAAGCAAGCTGACGAAGAAAGCCGGCACCGACGTTGTTTCGAAATACGTCGCGCGCTTCGGCGACGCTTGGGTCGAGCGCCGCGGCGAAGGAGCCGATGCGGAAGTGCGGCTCAAGCCGCTGGAAGAGTTCCGCACGCTGGTCGAAGAGCGCGGCAAGTTTCTCATGATTCCTTCCGAGGAAATCAGCGACAAGGCCGAAGGCGTGCCGGTTCACATCAACGCCGCCAATCTTAAAGAACCGATCGCGCCGCTCAGCGGAGCGACGGTCACCGAAGCCATCACGAACAACCTCCGCGCGGTGCACGACCAAGCGGAACGGGCCGGACGCGAGATACTTGCGCATCTTAATCATCCGAACTATCACTACGCCGTCACCGCGCATGACCTGGCCCATGCCGTGCTCGAACGGCATTTCGAAATCCACAACGGGCATCCCGGCGTCAACCAACTCGGCGACCATCACCATCCGAGCATGGAGCGCGTCTGGGACATCGCCAATACGATCCGCCTCGTCGAACTGAACGCGCCGCCGCTCTTCGGAGTCGCCACGGACGACAGCCACAACTACCACGGCAAGCCCAAGGGCTCGAGCTCGGGCCGAGGTTGGGTAATGGTCCGCTCGACGCACCTTTCGCCCGAATACATCCTGCGTGCAATCAAGGCCGGCGATTCCTACTCCTCGACCGGCGTCGTCCTCCGCGACGTGATCTACGACGCCGAGACGAAGACGCTCCGCGTCGACATCGCGCCCGACGGCGATGCCGTATTCACGACGCAATTCATCGGCTCGATGAAGGGAGTCGAAACGACGGGCGAACCGATCGACACGGCAAAGCTCTCCGCCGCGGACGCGAAAGCCCTCGGTCGGCATAAGCACAAGTACTCCGACCGCATCGGCGAGACGCTGAAAACCGTCGCAGGAACGACCGCCGAATACAAATTCACCGGCGAAGAGCTTTATGTCCGGGCGGTCGTCACGTCGAGCCGTGCGCCGACCAATCCCTCGTGGGCGGAGCAGAAGATGCAAGCCTGGACGCAGCCGGTAGGGTGGACCGTTCGGAAACATAGTCCGTAGCGAAGCGCGTCGCCGCGAAATCGGCGGAGCGTGCCGAAGGAGAACGGATGCTCGAAAAGTACGGCTTCTACATGATCGCGGCAGGCGGCCTCGCGGCGATCGTCGCGCTCGTTTGGCTGATGATTCTCACCGTGCGCAAACGTCCGACCGTCGGGCCGCTCCGGCTGTTGATTGCGGCGGCGGTGCTGATCGCCGTGCCGTACGGCCTCAGCTACTACGAACGCAACTTCGTGCCGCTGCAACCGTACGAACAAATCGTCGACGGCGAGCTCCGCATCACACTCACGGGTATGCAAGGCTTCGACTACGCGAAGCTGGCCGACCGGCCGGAAGTGGTCGTCTTGCAGATGGCCAATCCCGACGTCACCGATGCGACGCTCGAACAACTACGCGAACTCACACAGCTACGCCGGCTCGATGTCGGTAATTCTCAAGTCTCCGACGCCGGACTCGCAACGATTGCCGCGCTTCCGGCGTTGGAAGAGTTGAACCTCGGCCACACGAAGATCACCGACGCCGGTTTCCAACAACACTTGATGTCCAAGGCTTCGCTCCACAAGCTCGACCTAACGGCGACCGACGTCAAAGGCAAAACCAAACGGGACTGGAAGAACAAACAGCCCGACCGGCGCGACTACGTCGATTGATTCCCCCTCACCCCCGGCCCCTCTCCCGCAAGGGGCGAGGGAACCGGCGCCTAATGAGTTTTCGATGCACGAAGGGACAGGCCATGCCGCTGGAACTTTTTGAAGACGAATTCGGCGACCCGCGCAACGCCCGAGCGCTGGCCGTGGCCGCCGACCTCGCGTACTTCCCGGCCGAGCAAGGGATCGCGGCTTTTCAGGAGCAGTTCGGCATGAAGGCCGAGCTCGTCAGCGCGGGCAACACGCAGGCCTACATTGCCCATAACGACGACCATCTGCTGGTCGCCTTTCGCGGCACCGAAGCTCCCACGAGCATCGAAGGTTTGAAAGACTGGCTACTGACCGACGCCGTGAATCTGCTGAT
>CAZWDN010000083.1:5879-17137 GCA_964633125.1 uncultured Pirellula sp.
CGAGCATCGAAGGTTTGAAAGACTGGCTACTGACCGACGCCGTGAATCTGCTGATTCAGCCGGAAGGGGACATCGGCACCGATTTCGCGGCGGCCGGGGTCGGCACGCGTTGGCACCAAGGTTTCATCCGTGCTCTCGACGAAATCTGGGCGCCGGTATTTGCGGCGGTCGACGCGGAACGGAAGAAGAGCGACCGACCGCTGTGGATTACCGGCCATAGCCTCGGCGGAGCGCTGGCGCTACTGGCCGCCTGGCGCTTCAAGCGGAAGTTCGTCAACGTGCATCAGGTCTATACGTTCGGCGCGCCGATGGTGGGCAACACGGAAGCGGCCCGGGTAATCGATCGCGAGTTCGGCAAGAAGATTTATCGCTATGTGAACGACCAGGACCCTATTCCGCGGCTTCCGACGGTGAGCTTGCTCGCCAACGCTTACGGCCACTGCGATAAGGAAATTCTGCTCGGTGCCGCGGCTGCGGCGGCCGCCGGCGGCTCGTCGCTCACGATGTTTCAACAACTCGCCGGCAAAACGGTCGACGGCGTGTTAAAAGGTACGCTGCTCGACGACCTGTGGAACAACGTTCAACAGCGCGTCGGCGCCCATGCCATGGAAAAGTATCGCCACTTTGTCGACGCCCTGCTCAAGGCGCGTTGATTCTACCGACTCGGAGTTCTCTCGAATGTCGCACCGCATCACCCGTCGCCGTTTCGTGCAAAGCTCGGCCTTGCTGGCCGCCGTCGGTCCTTATGCCGCAAGCCGTATGGCGGGCGCGGCGGCTCCGGCGAGTGAGCGCATTACGCTCGGCTTCATCGGCGTGGGTAAGCAGGCGCGCGGACACGTCGGCCGTTTTCTCGGCATGCCCGACGTGCAGATTCTCGCCGTCAGCGATGTGGAGCCGGCCCGCCTGGCCGACGCCAAACAAACGGTAGAGAAGGGTTACGCGAAGCAAACCGGCGGCAGCTACTCCGGCTGCGCCGCCTACGCCGACTTTCGCGAGCTCCTGGCCCGCGACGACATCGACGCCGTCGTGATCAGCACGCCCGACCATTGGCATGCGATTCCGGCCATCATGGCGGCCCACTCCGGTAAAGACGTTTACTGCGAAAAGCCACTCTCAGTGTTCATCGCCGAAGGGCGCGCCATGGTGAAGGCGGCGCGCGAGAAGAACATCGTCTTCCAAACCGGCAGCCAACAGCGGAGCGAGTTCGGCGGCAAGTTCCGTCACGCGGTAGAGCTTGTTCGCAACGGCCACATCGGCGAAGTGAAGACCGTGCGGGTCGGCGTCGGCGAAGCGGCGGTGCCGTGCGATCTGCCGACCGAGCCGGTGCCGTCGGGGACCGATTGGAACATGTGGCTCGGCTACGCGCCGGAGCGAGGCTACAACGCGATCCTCTGCCCGCAAGGCCTGCACAATCACTTCCCGGCGTGGCGCAAATACCGCGAATATGCCGGCGGCGCGCTGGCCGACATGGGCGCCCATCACTTCGACATCGCGCAATGGGCCCTCAATAAAGACGATTCCGGCCCGGTGAAAATCGAGCCGCCGGCCGACGGCGCCAAGACCGGTCTAAAATTCACGTACGCCGACGGCGTCGAAATGTTCCACGGCGGCCCGAGCGGCTGCACGTTCGAAGGAACCAAGGGAACGCTCTACGTCGACCGCAACAAAATCGAAAGCACGCCGGCCGGCATCGTCGAGCACAAGACGACCGAATCGGAGTGGCGGTGCGAACCGTCCGACAATCACCATCGCAATCTGATCGAAGCGGTAAAGGCTCGCCGAAAGCCGATCTGCGACGTCGAGATCGGTCATCGCTCGGCGACGGTCTGCGAACTCGGCAACATCGGCTACCAGCTCCAACGGCCACTGAAGTGGAACCCGCAGGACGAGAAGTTCATCGATGACTCCGAGGCGACCGCCTTAGTGACGCGCGAACTTCGGGCACCCTGGAAACTCGGCTAGGGAACGGCTCACATCCGCTTCCGACGTCGCGTTGTCGCCTTTCGTTCTTATCGGCGGCCGCAGCATCGCGCCCACGGGTCGAGTACGACAAGGTGTCATCGATCGAAGGCTCTCCGGCGGAGCGACTGCAAGAAACTTGCCGTGCGAAACTGTCACAGTCGCGATGGGAGCGCGCGCCACGAGGAAAACGGCGTTGATGCGAGCCAAAAACCGAGGAAAACAACCGACTTAAACGAGTTGTAATCTTCTGCGATTGGCGACTTAGAGGCCTCGGACGTAAATAGTTAGTGAAACAGCACGATGCTTCGCCGGCGTTCGATTTCGGCACTCTGGTCGGTGGAATTGTTCGAATTCCGACCACGCAAACGCCCGAACAAAGCTAGAATCTAAGCTCGCCCCGCCTTGGCGTGTTTTCGGCGGTGTGAACAACCTGTGGAACTCCATGCCTACCGACGCCACTTCTGCCGGCTCACTCGAAAGTTCCGCCGAAAACGAACCCTGCGATGACGGCCAATCAGACGCAGATGCCGCCGCGTTTGCGCAGATTACGGAGATCGTCGATCGCGCCGGGGAACTGCTTCCCGCACAAGGCCCGATTACGGCCTTTGTGTTTCTCAACACGCTTCAGGCGTTGGAAGACTTGCCGTTTGCCGAGGGCCTCAAAAAGGGGGCTCGACTGTTCGGATGTCGGCCGTATTTGGCGGAAGAGCAATATCGCGAGCGGATGCAGCACGGGCGGATTCGCCGTTCGGATCTCGCGGCCGCGTTGCGTGAAGATCTCGGCGCGGCGGGCGACGAGCGGATTTGCCATGCCACAACCCGCTTCGACTTGCGGCTGGGGATGCTCGAGCATCCGCTGCGCACAGGGCCGGCGGAAGAGCTTCGTTGGTTCGTCGCCGAGACCGACGCCCTTTCGCGTCTTCGACCGGAAGTCTCGCCGGAGATCCGCGAACGCTTCATTGACGACACGAAACATTGGATCATGCGCGACATCCGCTCGCCTGCCGCGGCGAGGAACGCCGCCGGCGACGGCGAGCGCGGCGTCTTGCATGATCTGTTCGAGCGCTTTCCGCAAGCGACGATCGAGCGCTGGGATGCGCAACAGTGGGAAGCGGCCGCTTTGCATTTGTTGTGGCGCATCTGTCGGCACGGCGTGGCCGGGCAGTCGTCGACCGCGCCGCTGATGTTTCGCGCCGTCCGCCACCGCGACTTCCTGCTCGAAGCCTGCGAGGTCGATTCGGATCTATTGGTCCACGAAGTACTGATCCGCTTCTGCGCCGCGTTCGTCGATCAAGGATTCGCCGATTGGTCGTTGCCGTCGCGCAACAACGGCTTCTTCAAATCGTTCTGCGTCGTCTACGGCCAAACCGGCGGACCGCCGACCCCCTGGCAAGCCGGACTCGCCGCCGAGTTGGCGAGGCTCGATAAAGCCGACATCGGACCGCGCGAGTCGATTCTCGAATCGTTGCGAGATCTCGGCGTTAGCGAAGGAGAATGGGACGACTTTCTCACGGAATCGCTCGTCGCTCTGCGCGGCTGGGCCGGACTGATCCGCCAAAACGAAGTGCGCGGCGATCGGGTCGCCGTGCCGGTGCCGCAAGGCACGGTCTTGGAATTCGTCGCGGTGCGACTGATCCTCGAGCGTTGGGCCCTGCGATTCGTTGCGCGACAGTCGCTCGGCTTTACCGGATCGCCGGCCGAGTTGCGCGAAGCCGCGCTCATGCGCATGAATCGCCGCGCGGTTTGCGACGACGATCAACGCGCCTTCCACGTCTTTCAGATCGCCCAGATGCTCGGCTGGACTCCGCAAGACCTTTCCAAACTCTCGCGCGAAGCCTGGGGAACGCTCTCCGGCGAGATTGAAGCATTCAACGGACTCGAACGCCGCCGACTCTTGCACCAAGCGTTCGAACGCCGCCTGCGCGTGCAGATTCTCGATGCCTTTGCGATCCACACGCGCAGCCCGGCGCGCACGGTGGAAAAGCCGAAGTTTCAATCCGTCTACTGCATCGACACGCGCGAAGAATCTTTTCGGCGTCATCTGGAGGAAATCGAGCCCGACGCGGAGACGTTCGGAGCCCCGGGCTTCTACGGCGTGGCGATGTACTATCGGGGTGCGGCCGACGCGCACTTCTCGACGCTCTGTCCGATCGTCGTGAAGCCGCAGCATTGGGTGACGGAGGAGGTCGTTTACTCGCTGGAAGAAACGAATCGCCGCCGCGCCAAAACGCGCCGCGCTCTCGGCACCGCGTCGTTACAAGTGCATTCCGGCAGTCGCAGCTTGGCGCGCGGGGCCTTGCTCACGGCCGGCCTCGGCGTGCTGGCCTCGATTCCGCTGGTGGCGCGCGTGCTGTTTCCGCGTCTTACGGCTCGCATCCGCAAAGGGGCCGGCGCCTTTGTTCAGCCGCCGGTCGTCACGCGCCTGGTGCTCGAACGCCATCAAGACCCGCCCGGTCCGGAAGAAAATCACGTCGGTTTCACGGTGCTTGAAATGGCTGATCGCGGGGAACGGCTGCTGCGCGACATCGGTCTCACGCACAACTTCGCGCGACTCGTGTTCTTTTTCGGCCACGGCTCGTTCTGCTTAAACAATCCGCACAAATCGGCCTACGATTGCGGCGCCTGCTCCGGCGGGGCCGGCGCGCCGAATGCCCGCGCCTTGGCGGCGTTCTTAAACGATCGTCGCGTTCGCGAGATTCTCGTTCAACGCGGCCTTCCGATTCCCGAAACCACGGTCTTCGTCGGCGGTCTGCACAACACCTGCGCCGACGCACTCACGTACTTCGATCTCGATCTGCTTCCCCGTTCGCATCGGGCCGACTTCGAATCGGCCGTGAGCACGCTCGATCGGGTCTGCGAACGCAACGCGCATGAACGCTGCCGCAGGTTCGACTCCGCGCCGCTGAGCATTACCTTTCAAGGCGCGCGCCGGCATGTTGAGAATCGTTCGGAAGACCTCGCGCAAACGCGGCCCGAATTCGGCAATGCGACGAACGCCGTCTGCTACGTCGGTCGCCGCAGCCGAAACCGCGGGCTCTATCTCGACCGTCGCTGCTTCATGAATTCCTACGACCCGGAACAAGACGACGCCGAGTGCTCGATCTTGGCTCGGATCCTCGCGGCGGCCGTGCCGGTGTGCGAAGGGATCAATCTGCAATACTTTTTCTCCTACATCGATTCGCCCGGCTGGGGATCCGGCACGAAATTGCCGCACAACGTCACCGCGCTCTTGGGCGTGATGGACGGCGCGGCGAGCGATCTGCGCACCGGCCTGCCGTGGCAAGGCGTGGAGATTCACGAACCGGTACGGTGCCTCTTCCTTTTGGAAACCACGCCGCAAAGCATTCTCGGTATTATGGATCGCAATCCCGTCATCGGACGCATCCTGCGCAACGGCTGGGCGCAATTGGCGCTGCTCGACCCGAAATCCTCGCGTGTGCTGTACTATTGCAACGGCGAGTTCGAGGAGCACGTGCCGGAGAAGGACGAGTTACCGCGAGCAGCCACGTCGACCGATTGGTATCGCGGCTGGCGCGATCATCTCGACTTTGCCGTCATCGACCCGTAGAGCCCGGACGGCCCCTCCTTTTCAGGCATCCGACCGCACTCCTTTCTGACTTGATTTAGCATCCATGGAAAACGTTACTCGCACGCTCGGAGAGGTGATCGTCGCGGCCCCCCTGCTGCTCGTCGCGCTCTTAGGAACGGCGTCGATCCTCGGCCGGCCGTTCCGTGAGCGCGTGATCGGTCGCATGGTGCATCTCACCGTGGCGGTGGGGCTCGCCGCGTCGATCGCGATGCTGGCGATCATGCTCGCGACCGATAATCGGCATGTGCCGATCGAACTCGGTAACTGGGTCAAGATCCACGCGCATGACCTCGACTATCACTTCGCGATCAAGTTTCTTTTCGACCGGCTTTCCGTGCCGTTCGCCATTCTGACGTTCGTGCTCTGCGGCACCATCGCGCAGTTCGGCATCAAGTACATGCACCGCGAATCGGGCTTCAATCGCTTCTTCTCGCTCTACGCGCTGTTCATGCTCGGCATGATCGTCACATCGCTGGCCGGCACGATCGAAACGTTGTTCGCCGGCTGGGAACTCGTCGGTTTGTCGTCGGCCCTGCTCGTAGCCTTTTATCATGAGCGGCAGAATCCGGTGCGCAACGGACTCAGCGTCTGGATCGTCTACCGCGTTTCCGACGCCGCGCTCCTGTTCGCCTCCGTGGCTCTGCATCACATGACCGGCGGCGGCGATTTCGACTTGTTTCTCGGCAGCGCCTCCTGGCCGGAAGGAGTGGCCGCCGTTCACGGGCCGCAGGCCGTGCTGGTCGGGTCGCTCCTCGTGATCGCCGCCGCGGGCAAATCGGCGCTCGTGCCTTTCTCCGGCTGGCTGCCGCGCGCGATGGAAGGCCCCACTCCCTCCAGCGCCGTCTTCTACGGCGCGTTGTCGGTGCATCTCGGCGCGTTTCTCTTGTTGCGTTGCTCGCCGCTGCTCGATCAGTCATTGACGCTCAGCGTCTGCGTCGTGGCGTTGGGGCTGACGTCCGCCATGTTCGCGGCTTTTACCTGCCGCGTGCAAACCGACATCAAGAGCGCTCTCTCGTTCGCCTCGATGACGCAAGTCGGGCTCATTACCTGCGAAATCGGCATCGCTTCGTTGGTCCATCAGTTCGTCAGCCATGAAGCGGGCGATTTTGTTCGCTACCTCACGCTCGTTCATATCCTCGGCCACGGCTGCTTGCGAACATTGCAGTTCGTGCGAGCCCCCAGCTTGCTGCACGACTATCGCATCTTGGAAAACGCTCTTGGGCGGCACTTGCCGCACGCCGTGACGGTCGGCGAACGGGTGCTCCCGACGACGACGCGCACTTGGTTCTATCGTTGGGCAATGGAACGGGGCTATCTCGACTCACTGCTTGCCAACGTCATCGTCCGCCCGTTTATCCGCACGATGCAATGCTGCGACGACCTGGAGCGACGTTGGATCGATTGGCTCGCCGGCGAGCGTGATCCCGTAGCTCCCGACCTCGAACCGGCTCCCGCGACGCCGTTGGAGGAGCTGGTATGAAAGAGCTGCATTTCCCGTTTATCGAGATCTCGATCCTCATTCCGTTTCTCGGAGCAATCGCCGTCTCGCGACTGCGCAACGCCCACCAAGCGCGCAGCTGGTCAGCGTGGATCACCGGAGCGACTTTACTCTGCGCGGTCGCCGCGTGGCAAGACTACGGCATCGTGCAGGCCCAAACGCTCCCCGCGGGCGAGCACGCCATGGAGGCCGACGATCGCTGGCATTTGATGCAGAACCTCATCGGTCGCGAGATTTTCACGATCGATCAATTGAGCGCGCCTCTGCTGCCGCTCGGGGCGCTGCTCTATTTCGTGACGACCATCGCCACGCTCCGTACCAAGGTGCGCCGCTTCTCGTTTGCTTCGACGCTCTTTTCCGAAGGAGTGCTGCTTGCGACCTTCAGTTGCCGTATTCCTGAAACCATTCTCGGATTGATGGTCGTCGGCATGATGCCTCCCTACTTGGAAATGCGCGCACGCGGCGCCACCGGACGCGTCTACGCGATTCACATGGCGTTGTTCACCGCGTTGGTCGTCGTCGGCTGGACGCTTGTGCGAATGACGCCCGTCGACGAGACTCCCGGTCGCTTCGCCGCCATGGCCTTGCTGGCCGCGATGTTGATTCGCGGCGGCGTATTTCCCTTCCACACGTGGATGGTCGATCTGTTTGAACGGGCCAGCTTCGGCACGGCGCTGCTCTTCGTCACGCCGATGGTCGGCGCTTACGGCGCCGTGCGGCTCGTGCTGCCGTTCGCATCGAGTGAATTGCTCCGAAGCCTGGGCATTGTTTCGCTGATCACCGCCGTTTATGCCGCGGCCATGGCGCTGGTACAGCGTGAAGCGCGGCGTTTCTTCTGCTACATCTTGCTCAGCCATTCCGCATTGGTTTTTGTGGGTCTTGAAATGGTGCGGCCCGTCGGGCTCACCGGGGCGCTTTGCGTTTGGATCTCCGTCGGCGTTTCGCTCGGCGCATTCGGGCTGACGATCCGCGCGATAGAAGCGCGTCGCGGGCGGGTCCTCTTGAGCGCGTATCAGGGGCTCTACGAACACACCCCTTCGCTGGCCGTTTGTTTCGTGCTCACCGGCTTGGCAAGCGTCGGCTTTCCCGGCACGGTCGGCTTCATCGGTAGCGAGCTTCTGGTCGACGGCGCGGTACAGACGTATCCGTCCATCGGTCTCGGCGTCGTCGCCGCCGCGGCCCTCAACGGCATTGCCCTCGTCAGGGCCTACTTCCTCATCTTTACCGGCACGCGCTATCAGTCGAGCGTGGCGCTCGGCATCGTCCCGCGCGAACGACTCTCCATGCTCTCGCTCGCGCTGCTCATCCTCCTCGGCGGCCTCTTCCCGCAGCCCGGAATTATTTCGCGCTACTACGCCGCGGAAGAAATCCTCGCCGTGCGCAAGGCGAACCTAAAAGACGCCGAGGACGACGAAGCGGAGGACTTCTTTCACGCCCCGCACGAGGACCACGACGACGATTCGGACGAAGACGAGAAAGCCTCCTGGCTCGACTTCAAGACGGACTGAGCGCCCGGGCGGAACTTCGCCCCCTACGGCAATTCGCGAACGCGCACTTGCTTGAATTCGACGGGCGCGCCTTCCGATTCTAAGCACAGATAACCGGCGGCGGGTTTGCAATCGCGCCCGCCGGAAACCTCTTCGCCGTTGACCCACAGCCGAACTTCTCCGTTGACGGCGCGCACGTAATAGTGGTTCCACTCGCCGACGCCGCGGCTGAGATTTTTCCGCGGGAAACTGCGTTTTCCCCCGGGCGCCGTCGGTTCGAACGGCGTCATGTCGCTCTTGCCGACCGGAAACACGTCGCCGTTGGTCGTGAACCAATCCGGTTTTTTCCCCGTGCGCTTTTCATACTGCTCGGCGTAGCCGTGATCGAGCACTTGCACTTCGATCCCGCCTGGTGGAAGCTTCCCCTTCGGCAAGTCTTTAAGCGCTTCTTCCGTGGCCCACACAAAAATACCGGAGTTGCCGCCCGACTTGAGATGCCGCCACTGAGCGACCAACTCGAAGTTGACGTATTGCTTCTGCGTCCGCATCACGCCGACCGGTTGGCCCGTGCATTGAATGACGCCGTCGGCGAACTTCCATGTGGTCGGCTCGCCGTTGACGACGTGAAAGTCGGCCTCGCCGAGCTCTTGCCAACCCGGCCCGGTGCCGTCGATCGTCGCCTTAGGAAGGCTGAGCGGCTCTTCGGCGCGGGCCGTCGCGCAGACAACCAGCGCGGCGAGCTGCACCATCACGCCGAGCGACGCGGCGACGGATGAAACAAAAACAGGGCGGGGTAAGTGCGGCATAGGAGCAACCTCAGGCGAGAGATATTGGGGGGGCGTGGAGGCGAGTAAGGCAACCGACGATGCGGCAGGCAGGCCGTATTGTAGTTCGCGCGCAGGCCGGAAGCCAGAATCTCGGCTAGCCGCTCAAGAGCCCCGCCAGATGCTCGCGCACTGCGACGAAGTTCTTATAAGCCGCGGCCTCGGGCGCCATCGTCCTTAGGATACGTGCGAAACGAGCCGCGGCCGCCGGGTCGCGTTTCAGTTCCATGAGCGGCACGAGCTCAATGCGAATCCCGAAGAGAACGGCGTCGCTCGCCGGCAGGCGCATCAGCAGTTGGTGCTCCAGGCGAATCCACACTTCGTCGAGCGGAGTTTGCGCGTCGAATGCCGCGCGCGGCCGCGAGGTGTGTTGATTCCGCTCGTTGCTACGGCTCAAACTCCAATTCTCACGCGACCATGCCGTGCCCGACGCAAGCTTCGCCAAAAAACGCTCGACCTGACCGCCGAGCGCCGCGTTAAGCCCCGGCACCGGGCCGTGCACGTCGCGCATCGGCAGGCCGAGCTTTTCGGTTAACGCCCAAGAGCTGGGAAAGCAGACGATGCCGCCGACGACCCGTACTTCGCCGTCGGCGTGCGGCGCGAGCCAGACGACGTCGGCTTCCCAGGCTCTACCCAACGCCTGCAAACGAACCGCCGCGTCCGCATTGGGCGCGGCGCACACGATCGGCGCGCCGTTCGCCGCGTTCCACCGGTTCGCCAAGTCGATCGTTTCGCTCAGGCACCCGAGCGCCTCGGGCAAAACGGCCGCATACATTTCCGGCTCTTCCGTCAGCCAACGGGCGCGCTCGCGGAGAACCTCTCCCGTCGGGTCGCGCGGCGCAAAGAAGTCGGCCGGATCGGCGGGACGCAAGCCCATCGACCAGCGGTGATCACCCTCGGGAAAAATTCGTGACCAATCAAGCACGTTCACCCCTCCGCCGGCTGCGGCGGCGCGGGACTCTCCGGCGTTTGCGACAAGGTACCGGCCGCCCGACGCTTTGCGTCTTCCGTTTTCGCAATCGCTCCATGTTGCGGCGCCACGCGCGAGCCGCGCCAACGGGAGTATGCCTGCGTAAGCTCCGCGCCGAAGAAGATGATCTGCGACGAATAGTAAATCCACACGACGAGCACGACGAGCGACCCGGCCGCGCCGTACGCCGAACTATAGCTGCTTCGTCCGAGATAAAGCCCGATCAAATACTTCCCGGCGCCGAAGAGCAAGCTGGTGAGCACGGCGCCGAACCAAACATCGCGCCACGGGATGCGCACGTCGGGCAGAATTTTAAACATCATGCCGAAGAGAAAGGTGATCACGGCGAACGTGGCGAACATGGTCGGCACGTTGCCGAGCGGTTCGAGTCGGGGCCAGCGCTCCGTAAGATACTCGCCGGCTCCGGCCACGAACGTACTGACGACCAACGTGGCCAAAAGCAACAGCCCCGTTCCGGCGACGAGCAGAAACGCTAAAAAGCGATCGCGAATCAGTCGCATCCAACCGGCATTGGCCTGCGCTTCGACTCCCCAAATCGTATTCATCGCGAACTGCAGTTCGCCGAACACGCCCGACGCGCCGAACAGCAGCGTCGCGATGCCGAGCAACGTTGCCGTGAGGCTGCCGCCGTTCTTGCGCTTGGTCAGCATGTCAGCCAGCGCTTCGGAGCCTTCGCGCCCCACGGTCTGCTGCATCTGCGCGATGAGTTGGTCGCGAATTTCCTGCTCGTTGACGAACATACCGCCGACGACGAGCGTCAGCACGAGCAGCGGCGCGAGCGACAGGACGCTATAAAACGCCAAGGACGCTCCCATGCGCGAGGCCTGGTGCCGTACGAAATCGAGCGACGCCGTCCAGACGATCTGCCAAACTGCCCGAATTACGCCCAAAATAATCTCCTCCGCGG
>CAZWDN010000084.1:0-17112 GCA_964633125.1 uncultured Pirellula sp.
TCGTGCATGCCGATCACGAGCAAAACTGCAGCACCTCGACGGTGCGCATGGTCGGTTCCAGCGACGCGAATCTCTTCGCTTCGATTTCCGCCGGCATTTGCGCTCTGTGGGGGCCGCTACACGGCGGAGCTAATCAAGCCTGCGTCGAAATGCTTGAAGCCATTAAGGCCGACGGCGGGAACTCGAAGAAATACATCGACATGGCCAAGGACAAGAAGTCCGGCTTCCGTCTGATGGGTTTCGGTCACCGCGTTTACAAGAACTACGACCCGCGGGCGACGATCATCAAGCGTACCTGCGACAAGCTCCTCAAGAAGCTCAAGATCAAGGACCCGATCTTCGATATCGCCCAAGAGCTTGAACAAGCGGCGCTCAACGACGAGTATTTCGTCGAACGTAAGCTCTATCCGAACGTCGACTTTTACTCGGGCATCATTTACCGGGCCATGGGCTTTCCGGTGGAAATGTTCACCGTGTTGTTCGCGCTCGGACGCTTGCCCGGCTGGATCGCTCACTGGCGGGAAATGCACCTGTCGTCGTCGAAGAAGATCGCCCGCCCGCGGCAGATCTACAACGGCGAAACGAAGCGCCCGTGGCTGCCGCTGCACGAACGGTAAGCTTACGACCGTGAGCGACTCATGTCGCTCGACGTTCCGCCGGCCGCCGGAACATAGCACTTGGTAACGTAGTCCATCACCATTCGGTCGGCGCTGAATCGCCAGCCGAGCGTGCTTACGCCGCGCTTCATCCGTTTGATCCATGCTCGCGGCAAACCGTCGCGATCGCGGTCGTAGAACAGCGGTATCACTTCGCTCTTGAGCGTTTCATACAGCGCCTCGCCGTCGCGATGGTCGTGCATCGCCGTGTCGCTGTGGGTTTCGCCGTCGCCGATTGCGAAGCCGTTGGAACCGTCGTAAGCTTCGGCCCACCAGCCGTCAAGAATTGAAAGGTTCAGTCCGCCGTTGAGCACGACCTTTTGGCCGCTCGTGCCCGACGCCTCCAACGGGCGGCGCGGATTATTGAGCCACACGTCGACGCCTTGCACGAAATGCCGACAGGTGTTGATGTCGTAGTCTTCGACGAACACCAGCCGGCCGGCAAATCGCGGGTCGCGAGCCAATTGCGCAATCTTCTGCAAAATTCCTTTGCCCGGCTTATCATGCGGATGGGCCTTGCCGGCAAAGACGAACTGCACCGGTCGGCGCGGATCGCCGATGAGTTCCGCCACGCGATCAATGTCTTGAAACAGCAAATCGGCGCGTTTGTAAGTGGCGAACCGTCGAGCAAAGCCGATCGTCAGCGCGTCGATGCTCAGTGCGCGCTTTAATTGCGATATGTGCTCCGACGTTTCGTTCCTTCGTTCCGCTTGGCGAACGGCGCGGCGTCGCACAAAATCCAACATGCGCGCCTTGAGCGTGATGTGCGTTTCCCAGAACTCGCCGTCCTCGATCTTGTCGACGTCTTCCCACACTCCGGACTGTCCGCTGTTCTTCTGCCACGACGGTCCCAGGTGGCGATCGTACAACTGCTGCATTTGAGGCGCCAGCCAGCTCAGAACGTGTACGCCGTTGGTGATATGCCCGATGGGCACGTCTTCCACCGGCCGCCCGGGATACAGACTCGTCCACATGCTTCTCGATACTTCGCCGTGCAATGAAGATACGGCGTTCGCCCGCCGCGAAAGCTTCAAAGCAATCACGGTCATGCAGAACTCTTCGCCCGGGTGGTAAGGGTCGACGCGCCCGAGTCCCATCAGTTGGTCGTGTGAAAGCCCCATGCTCTCGCGCAACGGGCCCAGATGCTCTTCGATCTGCTCGGCCGTGAAGCGATCGTGCCCGGCGGGCACCGGCGTATGCGTCGTAAAAACGATCTGGCTCGAGACGCGTCGCGCGGCCTCATCGAAGTTGATTCCTTCTTCCGCCATGCGGCGGCGAATGACTTCGAGCGACGCAAAGGCGCTGTGCCCTTCGTTGAGGTGCAGTACGCCCGGCTTGATGCCCAACGCGCGCAGCGCCCGATAGCCGCCGACCCCCAACAACAACTCTTGGCGAATTCGCACGCGCGTATCGCCGCCGTAGAGGCGCGATGTCAATTCACGATCTTCCGGCTTATTCCCCTCGACGTCGGAATCGAGCAACAGCAACGTGTTGCGACCGACGGTAAGTTTCCACACGCGCGCATGAATCGGTCCGCCGCGCGTATCGATGCTTACGACCAGTTGCTTCGCATCCGGCCCGATCGCCGGAACCAGCGGCAACTTGCCCGGGTCGACGTCGAGATAGTCTTCTTCCTGCATCCCCTGCATGTCGAGCCGCTGTCGGAAGTACCCTTGGTCGTAAAAGAGCCCGATGCCTACCAGCGGCACTCCTAAATCGCTGGCGCTTTTCACATGGTCGCCGGCCAAAATGCCGAGACCGCCGGAGTAGATCGGCACCGACTCGTGGATGCCGAACTCCGCCGAGAAATAGGCGACGGGGCGGGCCTTCAACACGCCCGCGTTCGCGGAGCTCCATGTCTTGTCGGCGTGCAAATACTCATGCATTCGGCGATACGCATAATTGATCCGGCTGTGTAAAACGCGTTCGTCGGCCCGTTGCTGAAATGAATTAATCGAGATTTCCTGCAACAACTCGATCGGATTGTGCACCAGTTCGCGCCACCGAGATGGATCGAGTTCGCGATAGATGTTCGTCGACTCGACGTCCCAACTCCACCACAGGTTGTTCGCCAATTCGTCGGCTCGCTCGAACGAAGGGACGCGAAACAGTTCCAAAGCCCGCGCCTCGGCGACAAGCGGCGACACTTGCGATCCGGTCGTGGTCAGCAGCCGCACTTCATCGGCGTTGAAGCGGCGCGGCTCCGTCGTTTGCACGGCGAGCACCCCCTGCAGCGCCCCGCGATCGACGATCGGCACGCCCAGAAATGAGTGATAGAGATCCTCTCCGGCTTCGGGAAAGTATTTGAAACGCGGGTGTTTGAATGCGTCTTCCACTTGAATCGCATCCATTTTCTCGGCGACCAGCCCCACGAGCCCCTCGCGCAAGTCCATGCGAATGCGGCCGACGCCGTCAGGTCGCAAGCCCACGGTTGCGGCCAACATCAGCGTCGTGCGCGACGGATCTAGCAAATAGAGCGAACAGACATCCACTTGAAACCGCATCTGAATGAGCGCCGTAATGTTGCTCAACGTTTCCGCCGGATTGCCGTTGGTCGACACTAAGTGGCTCACTTCGTCGAGCGGCAATAAAAGTTCGCGATCCGAGGCGGTGCTGAACGGCTCCATGAGAATGGCTCGCAAAGTGTCGGCGGCGTGAAACGTGTCGAATGGGCGGATACCCGGCGCGGATGTCGCGTCAAAACAAAAGCAAGCAGCGTGCCGCGAGATACGGCTCTCACGTGGCGAGGCGTCGCCGAAAGGCGATGCGCAAGCGCAAATTGAACAAACGACTGATTTCCCATTGCAGGGTGCTCCCTGGGGGGGCAAACAAGAATTGCCGCGAATAGGAAGCCAAGCTGCGAGGAATGAATCGAGCGTTTCTCTTCAACAGCTTTACCGGCGAAGCGCGCTCCGTAGACTCCACAAAACGTCCAGGCACGCCAAAAAAAACGCCCGAGTTTCGACGACTCCCAATCCGTTTGCTGCAAGCTTCTTAAGCACGCCTGCCCGCGTCGCCGGCACAGGCTGTGCTTTGCGATGAGTCACCTGCGGATTCGACGCCGTCTGTTTTCATTGAAAACTCCCTTCATTCGCCTTAGCGCCGGGCCGCTTCGACGAAGCGCGCCCTGCCGGTCGGCACGCCGTTTGATACATTGGGCTCGAAGCGCTCGGTTCGCCGCATCACGAGCCGCCGGCCGCCCGCATCGCCCCGCACCTAGCCTTGCCGTTGAGGAAGTATCTGCCCGTGGTAAGCACCGATTTGCTCCGTCGCGACGTTCGCATGCTGGGCGATATGCTCGGCGATGTCATCACGGATTTGGCCGGCCCGGAATCGTTGGAACTCGTGGAAGCGGTCCGCATCGCATCGCGCGAACGGCGGAGCGGCTCTTCGGAAGCCGAACAGACGCTGGCTCGACTCATTTCGCGGCTTTCTTGCGACGAAGCTCGCACCGTCGCCCGTGCATTCAGCATTTTCTTCGATTTGGCCAACATCGCCGAAGACCGCCAACGCGTGCGCGTGCTCCGCGAGCGGGAACGGCAACACTACCCCCAGCCGATTTCCGAATCGCTCGGCGCCGCCATCGCACAGTTGAAGAGCCACGGCCTCGCGGCCGACGACGTCCAAGAAGCTCTCGACCGACTTGCGATCGAACTGGTCTTCACGGCCCACCCGAGCGAAGCCAAACGACGTTCGATCCGGGCCAAGCTTCGGCGGATGCGATTCGCGCTGCAAGAGCTCGATCGCGTCGATCTGCTCCCGCGCGAGCGGCGCCGACTGGAGACGAGCCTGAAGAGCGAACTGAGCGTTCTTTGGCAGACCGAATTCTTGCGCAATTCGCGACCGACGGTGTCGGATGAAGTCGAACGCGGCCTTTCGATCATTCCCCGCATTTGGGAAGTCGTGCCGCAGGTATATCAGGCGTTCCGTCAGAGCTTGAAAGACAATTATCCCGAACACGCCTTCCGCTTGCCGCTCTTCTTGCAGTTCGGCTCTTGGATGGGGGGCGACCGCGACGGCAATCCTTACGTGACCGCCGCGGTCACGGCGCAAACCCTCTGCCGACATCGCAACGCCTCGATCGATCACCATCTGTCGTACTGTCGCAAAATGTACGACTACCTCACGATTTCGCTCCATGTGGCCGGCGGCGGCGAACTCTTGCGCGAGCGACTCCGTGCCGTCGTCGCCAAGTGGCCGGAGTTGGCGCCCGTCTTGGAGGCCGTCGGGCCGCGTGAAGTCTATCGACGCTGGATTCGCATGATAGAGTGGCGGCTCGGGCAATCCAAAGCCGTCGATCTCTTCAACGCGGCGGCGCCCGGCGACTACGGCGACGGCGCCGAGTTCGAAACCGACGTCGTCGCCCTTTGCGACGCGCTGCAAGCCGATCGCGACGGTTTGTTGGTCGACAACGAAGTACAAGGCTGGCTCGATCTGGTCCGCGTTTTCGGGCTGCATCTCGCACGACTCGACGTCCGCCAAGATTCGCGCCGTTATCTCGAGGTCATCAGCGAATTGCTCTCGGCGGGCGACGTCGCCTCGGGCTTTGCCGACATGGCGGAAGAGGAGAAGCTCAAGGTACTCAGCGGCTCGCTCGGTTTCGTCGGCGCAATCTCCGCGGCAAACCTCTCGCCGCTGGCGCTCGACACCCTGGAACTCTACAAGACGCTGCAACGCGCTTTCGTGCGGTTCGGCCCCAATTGCATCGGCACCAACATCATCAGCCTCACGCAGTCGGCCTCCGACGTCATGACGGTGCTCTGGCTTTGGCTCTGGTCGCAAAGCGCGGCCCGTGCCCGAGGCGAAGCCGTGGCCGAAAGCGACCTGAAGATCTCGCCGCTCTTTGAGAAGATCGGCGATTTGAAACGCGCCCCGCAGACGCTGGCCGCGATGCTCGACCAGCCGAAGTACGCCGAGCATCTCGCGCGGCAAGGGAATCGACAGATCGTCATGGTCGGCTACTCCGACAGCACCAAAGACGGCGGCTATCTCGCGGCCTGCTGGGGCTTGTACCGTTCGCAAAGCGAACTGCAACATGCCGCCGAGTTGCGCGGCGTGAAACTGACGTTCTTCCATGGCCGCGGAGGGTCGCTCGGTCGCGGCGGCGGTCCGGCTGCGCGCGGCATCCATTCGTTGCCGAACGAAGCGCTCGACGGCACCCTTAGACTCACCGAGCAAGGCGAAGTGTTGGCGGAACGCTACGACGACGTCCAAGTAGCGTACCGCCATCTCGAACAAGTAACCGGCGCCGTGCTCACGGCGGCGACGTTGCCCCGCGCCGCGCCGAAGGCCGAATGGTTCGCGCTCATGGACTCGCTCTCCGAGCGTTCGCTCGAAGCCTACCGCGATCTCGTCGATCAGCCCGGCTTCATGCAGTTCTTCTCCGAAACGACGCCGATCGAGGAAATCGAAAACCTGCCCATCGGCTCGCGTCCGTCGCGACGCCGCGGCGAACGCTCTCTCGGCGATTTGCGGGCCATCCCCTGGGTGTTCTCTTGGACGCAAAACCGCTGCATGATTCCGGCCTGGTACGGCCTCGGCGCGGCGTTGGTCGACGTGAAGTATCACGATCGACAAGCCTGGCAAACGATCGGCGAGATGTATCGGCAGTGGCCGTTTTTCCAAGCGACGATCGACAACGCGGCGCTGGCGCTCGCCAAGGCCGATATGTATGTCGCCCAGCGCTACTCGGAACTTTCCGAATCGGACGAGATTCGCAAACGTATCTGGCTGCGTATCGCCTCCGAGCGCGATCGGGCCCGGCAGGCCATTCTCGACTTGGTCGGGGTGCCGGAGCTTCTCGCCGCGACGCCCTGGTTCCAAAGCTCGATTGACGTGCGCAACCCGTACATCGACCCGCTCAACCTGATTCAAATCGAATTCATGCGTCGCCGGCGGGCTCTGTCGACCAGCGAGGCCGACCTCGCCGAGGCGGAGCAATTCCGCGACTTGTTGCGACTGACCGTGCAAGGCGTGGCGGCGGGGATGCGAACCACGGGATGACGATTCGGCGCACGATTTGCGAAACGGCACGGCATGACGCGGCACGGCGAGTTCGCCGCGTAGTCGGTAAGAAGGAGAGGAGTCGGTGATGGTGATCAACAATTCGGAAATGCAGGTGAAATCGCTCGGCCCATGCCGGCTCGATTCGCCGCTCTCCCCGCTCTTGGAAAACCGGAAACGGAGCATCCACAACGTCGACGAACACGATCGCGTGCTCTTCGACGACACGGTCCACATGGCCGTCGACCGGGGCTCGTCCGTCGACACGCTGCCGGGTTTCGAACCTGCCGGACCGCGGAAGAAGATCTTCTTCGACCCCTCGAAAACGCGCGTCGGCGTCGTGACGTGCGGCGGACTCTGCCCCGGCCTGAACGACGTGATCCGCGGCCTCGTCATGGAGCTTACGTTCCACTACGGCGTCAAACGCATCTACGGCTTCAAGAACGGCTATCAAGGCTTCATCGCCCGCTACGGCCGCAGCGTCATTGATCTCACGCCCGAGAGCGTCAGCGGCATCAACGAAGAAGGGGGCACGATCCTCGGCACGTCGCGCGGCGAACAAAACCCGGAAGAGATCGTCGACTGTTTGGAACGGATGAACATCAACATCCTTTTCGTCATCGGCGGCGACGGCACGCTGCGCGGCGCGATGAAAATCGCCGGCGTCGTGGCGGAGCGCGGCGAAAAGATCGCGGTCGTCGGCGTGCCGAAGACCATCGACAACGACATTCCCTACATCGACCAAAGCTTCGGCTTCCAGACGGCCTTCAGCGAGGCGACGATGTCGATCCGTTCGGCGCACGTCGAAGCGAAGGCGGCTCCCAACGGCGTCGGCCTCGTGAAGCTCATGGGCCGTCATAGCGGCTTTATCGCATGCTACGCATCGCTCGCGAAAAACGACGCCAACTACGTCTTGATTCCCGAAGTGCCTTTCCAACTCGATGGCCCCAACGGCTTTCTTACCGTCATGCGCAAACGGGTCGAACAACGCGGACATGCCGTCGTGGTCGTCGCCGAAGGGGCGGGGCAAGACCTGATCGAATCCGCTTCGAACGGCACCGATGCCTCCGGCAACGCGAAGCTGCACGACATCGGCGTATTTCTGCGACAGAAGATCGCCGACGATTTCGCCAAGGCCGGCACCGAACTCAATCTGAAATACATCGACCCGAGCTACGCGATTCGCAGCGTCTCGGCCAATCCGTACGACAGCGTTTATTGCATCCGACTGGCGCACAACGCCGTGCATGCCGCGATGGCCGGCCGCACGGAGATGGTCGTCGGCCGCTGGCACGGCCGATTCGTGCACATTCCAATTCCGCTCGCCGTTTCCCGCCGCAATCAAGTCGACCCCGACGGCGACCTCTGGATGAGCGTTCTGGAAGCGACCGGCCAACCCCGCTGCTTCGGGTAGGCGCGTCGTCGAGTCTTCCGTCAACTGTAGGTAACGCCCTCCGTGGCGTTCCCTACAGAGCTCGCAAATCGTCGTAAGTGTCGATTCGCAAATCCGACTTACGTCGACTTCCCAAACACGCCTGCGCACATAACTCGAGTTATGTGCGCACCCCTTGTGGGTTTTGGGGTTGTGCGCAGATAACCGAAGTTATGTGCGCAGGCCGCTGTTCTCCGTCGACGTAAGTGCTGAACATGAGAAGCGACTTACGTCAAAGTCGTCCGCCGCTCCGCGGCGGAAATGGGCGATCAATCCCGATCGATACCGGTAGCCATGACGCACGACGGCACAACATCCACTGCCGGAATGGAGCGGCGGACTACAAATTGCCAAAGATCACTCCGCACGGTAACGAAACCGACGGGCAATCTCCAGGCGATTTTTGGCCGGCCCGTGCCGATGGGAATGCCCCGTGCGCAATCTCGGCGACTTCGGCCCCTAGGTCACCTCTCAAGGCCGCCGGGTTGTGCTGTGGGCAGGCTATTCCGAGAATGCTTACCCCGTTTGCCGGCATAGAACTTGCCTAATCCTTATTCGTAGGCTAGGTAATATCTCCGCCACGCATTTCAGCGGCATTACGCTCGCTGGGCATGCTGCGCGGTTATGCAGTCGTGCGTGCCTTGGCATCAGTGGCGGCGAGTGCCTGGCTTTTCCGCAGATTTCCCTGACACACGCTTCCCCCAAGCGTCTCGGGCCGCCGTTCGCATTCGCGTCGGCCCGAACTCTCCCCGAGAGGTTCGCATGTCGATTCGCGTCGCCCTTCACCACCACACGCGCTACCGTTACGACCGGCACGTGCAAATCTTCCCGCAGGTGGTGCGTCTGCGCCCGGCCCCGCATTGCCGGACGCCGATTCTGAGCTATTCGCTAAAAGTCCGACCCGAAAAGCACTTCATCAACTGGCAACAAGACCCGCACGGTAACTTTCTCGGTCGGCTCGTATTTCCCGAGAAGTCGAACATCTTTGACGTGGAAGTCGATCTCGTCGCCGAAATGACGGTGATCAACCCTTTCGACTTCTTCCTCGAAGAATCCGCCGAGAAGGCGCCGTTCGTCTACGAACCGCATCTAATGGAAGAGCTCCGGCCGAACTTGGTCGTGCAACCCATGGGGCGCCGCCTCGCGGAATTCCTCGGCACCATCGATCGCGAACCGAAGCGCACCATCGACTTCCTGGTCGACATCAATCGTCGCGTGCATGAGCGCGTGGAATACGTCGTGCGCATGGACCCGGGCGTGCAAACCCCGGAGGAGACGCTCGCGTTGGCCAAGGGCTCGTGCCGCGATTCGGCGTGGCTGCTCGTACACGTTCTCCGGCATCTCGGCATGGCCGCGCGCTTCTGCAGCGGCTATCTCATTCAACTCACGGCCGACGTCAAATCGCTCGACGGCCCCTCCGGAACGGAAGTTGACTTCACCGATCTGCACGCTTGGACGGAAGTGTATCTCCCCGGCGCCGGCTGGATCGGTCTCGACCCCACTTCCGGACTTTTCGCCGGCGAAGGACACATTCCGCTGGCGGCGACTCCGGATCCGCTCACCGCAGCGCCCGTGTCGGGCGCGGTCGAGAAGTGCGAGGCGGATTTCGATTTCGCCATGACGGTCACGCGCATCCATGAAGACCCGCGCGTCACGAAACCGTACACGGAAGATCAATGGGCGGAGATTGAGCAGCTCGGCCGGCAAGTGGATGACGTCATCCGTAACCACGACATGCGTTTGACCATGGGAGGCGAACCGACGTTCGTTTCCATCGACGACATGGAAGGGGAAGAGTGGAACACGGGAGCCCTCGGCGAACGCAAACGCCGTTTGGCCGGCGAACTTATCAAGCGACTGGGCAAGCAGTTCGCCGTCGGCCCGCTGTTGCACTACGGTCAGGGCAAATGGTACCCCGGCGAACCGCTGCCCCGTTGGGCTTTGGGTTGCTACTGGCGTAAAGACGGTGAAATGATCTGGGAAAACCCGGACCTTATCGCCGACGACGAAGACGACTTCGGCCACACCGACGCCGACGCCCAACGCTTCATCATCGAACTCGCCGAACGCTTGCACGTCGATCCCGAACATGCCATGCCCGCGCATGAAGACGTCTGGTACTACATGTGGAAGGAACGCAAGCTGCCGACGAACGTCGACCCGTTGCAATCGAAGCTTTCCGACAAGGTGGAGCGCGACCGACTGGCAAAGATATTCACTCAAGGCTTGAACAAGACGGTGGGCTACTGTTTGCCGCTTTGTCGCGACCACTACTACAACGCGCATTCCACCTGGCGCAGCGGCAAATGGTTCTTGCGACAAGAACACATGTTCCTGCTGCCGGGCGATTCGCCGATGGGCTTCCGGCTGCCGCTCGACTCCTTGCCCTGGGTCGCACCGGTCGATTTCCCGCACATTTACCAAATGGACCCGTTCGCCTCGCGCGAGGGACTTCCGAGCCGCGGCGACTTGGCAGGCTGGACGCCGCGTCCCCCCGCCGCGCGTTCCGACGGCGGCACGACGTTCGGCGGCGGTCGCTATAGCTACTCCACGCCCGACGGCGGGGAAGTCAACGGCAACGGTTACCATACCTTGCGTGAAACGGAGTGGGGCGCCGCCGATAAAGGCCCGCTCGGCACGGTGATTCGTCAGCAGTTTGGCGGCGGCAGCGCGGCCGGCACGGAGTTCGAAAATGGCCTCGTCGCGCAACTCGAACGGGATCGCATCGCTTACGATCGGCTCAGCTCGATTCGGCCGGAACAAACGATTCTGCCGGAGCCGGGCAAATCGGCGGCGGGTATCGTGCGCACGGCGATTTGCGTGGAACCGCGCGCCGGGAAGCTGCACGTATTCATGCCGCCGTTGGCCTACGTCGAGGACTACCTCGACCTCGTCCGCGCCCTGGAGGAAACAGCGACCCATTTGCAAACGCCGATCGTCATCGAAGGTTACACGCCGCCGCACGACTACCGTCTGTCGCACTTGAAAGTGACGCCGGACCCCGGCGTGATCGAAGTGAATTTGCAGCCCGCCGAGAATTGGAACGAACTCGTCCACAATACGACGACGCTGTATTCTGAAGCTCGCCTGACACGGCTCGGCACGGAAAAATTCATGCTCGACGGCCGCCACACCGGCACCGGCGGCGGCAATCACATCGTGCTTGGCGGCGCCACTCCGCCCGACAGCCCGATCTTGCGTCGGCCCGACCTGCTGCGGAGCCTTGTCGCCTACTGGCACAACCACCCGTCGCTATCGTATCTGTTCTCCGGCTTGTTCGTCGGCCCGACGAGTCAAGCTCCTCGCGCCGACGAGGCTCGGCACGAGTCGGTATACGAGCTCGAAACGGCGATGCAACAACTGCCGAAGGAATCGTTCTGCCCGCCGTGGCTCACCGATCGCTTGTTCCGCCACCTGCTTATCGACATCACCGGCAACACGCATCGCGCCGAATTTTGCATCGACAAACTCTTCTCTCCCGACTCCAGCACCGGACGATTGGGCCTCGTCGAGCTGCGGGCTTTTGAAATGCCGCCGCACCCGCGCATGAGCCTCACGCAGCAGCTCCTGCTCCGCGGTTTGCTTGCGCACTTTTGGGAAAAGCCGTACCAGAAAGACCTGGTTCGCTGGAGCACCGGCCTGCACGACAAATTCATGCTGCCGCACTTCCTCGCGCAGGACTTCGCCGACGTCTTGGCGGACCTGCAAGACGGCGGTTATCCGTTTAAGCAAGAGTGGTTCGACGCACACTTTGAATTCCGCTTCCCGCTCTGCGGCACCATCGCGCACCGCGGCGTGGAAGTGGAAATTCGCCAGGCCATCGAGCCGTGGCACGTGCTGGGCGAAGAATCCGCGGGCGGCGGCACGGCGCGCTTCGTCGACTCATCGCTTGAGCGAGTACAGGTGCTTGTCAAGGGAATGGTCGATTCCCGACACGTCGTCGCCTGCAACGGCCGCCGCGTTCCGCTCCATCCCACCGGCACGCTCGGCGAGTTTGTCGCGGGCATTCGCTTTCGCGCTTGGCAGCCCCCCTCGTGCCTGCATCCGACGATCGGCGTCCACGCGCCGCTCAACTTCGAGATCATTGACGCGTGGTCCGAGCGCTCGCTCGGCGGTTGTACCTGGCACGTTGCGCATCCGGGCGGCCGATCGTATGAAACGTTTCCCGTCAACGCGTATGAAGCCGAGTCGCGCCGCACCAATCGCTTCTTCCGCCTCGGACATACCGGCGGCAAGGTCGTCGTTCCGCCGGAAGAGCGAAACGACGATTATCCGATGACGCTCGATCTTCGACGCGCCGTCGAGCGCGCGTACTCCGTCTGAATCCGGCGACGCGTTCCGCGTCATGGGTCGGTCACGTCATCAAGCGAGGCGACTTGACGGACGACGCGACTCCGCGCGCTCGCGCCGTAGCGACTGACGCTCCGGCGCCGGTCGCCGCACGGTTTACAGAACCGACCGCGCAGACTAAAATCCAATTCTCGGAACTTGTGCTCGAAGAAGGCGGGCAAAGCCCCTCGCGAAACGTCGGTCGAAAGCGTCAAGCAGTCGACTCCTCGTACGGCGCGGAGTCGCGATTGGGCTCGTCTTCGTTCAAGCGGCGGCCTGTCGAAATGAAGCGACGGCGCGGCCGGGGCGGATAAGCGAACGACGACACGAGAGCGGCAGATATGAGCGTTACGACCGAAGCCGCAACGACGCGGCCTCCGGAGGACCTTCTCGCCGGCTATAAACCGCCGCCCGGCATCTTCGACGAAATGCTCGACGAAGCCGGGCAGGTCCGCCCCGCTTGGCACAAGCTCGTCGCCGCGCTGGAGCAAACGGGTTCCGAGGGAATTGCGCGCCAAACGGAGCAAGCCCGTCGCCTCCTCCGCGACAACGGCGTCACGTACAACGTCTACGGCGAAACTTCCGGCGAGGAGCGTCCTTGGGAGCTCGATTGCGTTCCGATGCTCATTTCGAGCAAGGAATGGAACGGCATCGCCGAAGGGCTCACGCAGCGCGCCGCCCTGCTCAACCTGCTGCTGGTCGATCTTTACGGTCGCCAAGACCTGCTCCGCCAGGGGACGTTGCCGGCGGAGTTGGTGCTCGGGAATCCCGAGTATCTGTTGCCTTGCCGCGACGTGCGCGTGCCGAACGATTGCTACTTGCATCTTTACGCGGCCCACCTCGGCCGAGGGCCCGACGGCAACTGGACGGTGTTGGCCGATCGTACCCAGGGTCCTTCCGGCGCCGGCTACGCGTTGGAGAATCGGCTCGTCGTTTCGCGCGTGCTCGCCGAAGAGTTTCACGATGCACGCGTCCGTCGCCACGCCACGTTCTTCAAGTCGCTGCGCGACTCGCTCTTCTCGTCGGCCACGCGTCATCGCGAGAACCCGCGCGTCGTATTGCTTACGCCCGGCCCGAGCAGCTCGGCTTATTTTGAAGACGTCTATCTCGCCCGCTACCTCGGCTACACGCTCGTCGAGGGAGGCGACCTCACGGTGCGCGACAACGCGGTGTTTCTCAAAACGCTCGGCGGCTTGCTGCCGGTCGACGTGATTCTCCGTCGCTTGCAGGACACCGAATGCGATCCGCTGGAACTGCGCACGGAATCGATGTTCGGCGTGGCCGGCCTCCTGCAAGCCGCCCGTTCGGGCAACGTCGTCATTGCCAACGCCCTGGGCAGCGGCATCCTCGAAGCACCAGCGCTGGCGGCGTTTTTGCCCGACCTCTGCCGGCGCATACTCGGCGAAGAACTCAAACTTCCGTCCGTGCAAACCTGGTGGTGCGGGAACGACGACGATCGGCGTTACGTGCTCGACCATTTGCACGAGCTCGTCATCAAACCGTCGATGTTGCATCGTACGCGGCAGCCCGTATTCGGCGGGGCGCTTTCGCAAAGCGACCGCGAACGACTCGCGGCGGCCATCGAAAAGCATCCGAACAACTACGCGGCGCAAGCGCTCGTCGAACGATCGTCGACGCCGGTCTGGAGCAAAGGCAGCCTGCAACCGCGGCACGTGGCTTTGCGAACCTTCGTCGCCGCCGACGGGGAGAAATACGACGTCATGCCGGGCGGACTGATCCGCGTCACCGCCGATCCGTGCCTGCCGGCGGTTTCGATGTCGTCGGGGCAGGGGAGTAAGGATCTGTGGGTGCTTTCCGACGGCCCTGTTTCGCCGATGTCGCTCCTGAAGCCGTACGGCGCGCCGATCGAACTGCGCCGCAGCGGCAACGATTTGCCGAGCCGCGTCGCCGACAACATGTTCTGGCTCGGTCGCCAGTTCGAACGGGCCGAGGGCATTGTCCGTCAATGGCGCGCGGTGATCATGCGCTGGATGAGCGAATCGGAACCCGGCGGATTGGTGGAACTGCCGATTCTCTTCGACGCCTTGTTGCATGATTGGAAAGACGATCGTCCGGAAGCCGACGTCGCGGGCGACCCCTATCGAGCCCGCTTCCGCCAATTGCTCCGGCTCTGCTACGACGAGCGTCGCCCGGATTCGCTCCGTTCGACGATCTACTCGGCGCATCATTTGGCGTCGATCATGCGCGATCGCCTTTCGCTCGACAGCTACCGCATCATCAATCGGCTCCGCGCCGAAATCGGACCGAGCGTGTCGCAGGCCCAATCGCTCGACGACATTCTGCAACAGCTCAATCAACTTATCGTGCTCCTTTCGGCCTTCTCCGGCATGGGTATGGAAAGCATGACGCGCGGTCCCAGCTGGCGTTTCCTCGATATGGGGCGGCGCATCGAGCGGGCGCAGCACACGGTTCGCATGTTGCAAGCGGTGCTCGTTCGTCCGTTGGTCGAGCCCGCGCCGGTGATCGAAGCGCTGCTGGAAATCGCCGATAGCTCGATGACCTACCGTTCGCGCTATCTCACTTCCATCCAGCTTGCGCCCGCGCTCGATCTGATTCTCACCGATGAAACCAATCCCCGTTCGGCGGCGTTTCAACTCGCGGCGCTCGCCGAGCATGTGCGCGGCCTCCCGCACGACGAAGGCAAACCACAATCGACGCCGGAACAGCGCGTGATGCTCGCCGCGCAAACGGAGCTCCGCCTCACCGACGTCGAAGCGCTCTGCCAGTCGTCGGAGACCGACGGCGAACATCGTCAACTCGGCGAGCTTCTGGCGCGGCTCGAACGGCATCTGATCGCGCTGGCGGAAGCGATCGGCCATACCTATTTGGTGCATGCCGGTCCGTCGCGCCACTTGGGCCGCATTTCTCCCGCTCCACTTCCCTAAAGGCGTTCCGCCGATGATGTACCGCGTGCGCCATTCGACGGTCTACTCCTACGACGAGACCGTTCCCGTCTGCCAGAACGAGGCGCATCTCAAGCCGCGCAACGCCGCGTCGCAAAAGTGCCTCAGCAACAATCTGATGATCGCTCCGCCGCCGGCGACGCTCGTCGAGCGCCACGATTACTTCGGCAATCACGTGACGTTCTTTACGATTCAAGAAGGGCATCGCCGCCTGGCGATCACGGCCGAAAGCGTGGTGACGGTGCTGGAGTCGGCCCCGCCCGCCGTTGAAGAATCCGGTCCGTGGGAGAATACGGCGAGCCTGTTGCACGGCTATAGCGACGGCGCGCACCTGGAAGCGAAGCACTTCACCTTTGAGTCGCCGTTTGTGCCGGTGCTCGACCAATTGGCCGAATACGCGGCGGTCTCCTTTACGCCGGGCCGGCGCCACTTGGAGGCGACGCTCGATTTGACTCGTCGCATCTACACGGAATTCAAGTTCGACGCGACGGCCACCTGCGTCAATACGCCGCCGCTGGAAGTGTTGCACAAGAAGCGGGGCGTCTGCCAAGACTTCGCCCACTTAATGATCGGCTGCTTGCGCTCGCTCGGTCTCTCGGCCCGTTATGTCAGCGGCTACCTGCTCACGGTACCGCCGCCGGGAAAACCTCGGCTCGCCGGCGCCGACGTATCGCACGCCTGGGCCTCCGTATACTTTCCGGAGTTCGGCTGGCTCGATTTCGACCCGACGAACAATTGCACCCCTTCCGGCCACCACATCACGCTCGGCTGGGGGCGCGACTACGGCGATATCTGCCCGATCAAAGGCGTTTTCATCGGCGGCGGTCAACACGCGATGCACGTTACCGTCGACGTCGAACCGGTATAGACCGCGGCCCGCCCAGGGACGCATTTGTCGCGGTGGAATTCGGTCGCGCCTCGGGTTATAACCGCATCGTTTGACATTCCCGCCGCACCTCCCGCCGGACCATTCCCATGACGCACGTTCCAGGCTCGCAGCCTCGCTCCGTTTCGCGCCGTCGCTTCCTGCAAACTTCCGCGGCCGCCGCCGCCGGCGCATTGGCCGCCCCGTATTTCGTCCCGCGTTCGGCGTTCGGGGCCAACGAGCGCATCGTTCTCGGCCATATCGGCGTAAAGAATCAAGGCACGTCGAACCTCAAGAAGTTTCTCTCTTACGACGGCAAACTCTGCGATGTCGCTGCTTTGTGCGACGTCGACGCGAAGGTGCTCGGCGACGCTCAGGCTTTGGTCGCCAAATCGACCGGCCGCACGGTGGACGTATTTGAAGACTATCGCAAGTTGCTCGAGCGTAAAGATATCGACGCCGTGGTAATCAGCACGCCCGACCACTGGCATGCGCGCATGACGATCGACGGCTGCCGCGCCGAAAAAGACGTCTACTGCGAAAAGCCGCTCACGCACACGATCGTCGAAGGGCGCAAGATGGTCGACGCGGCCCGCGGCCAGAAGCGCATCGTGCAAACCGGCTCCCAACAACGGTCCGACGCGAAATTCCGTCAGGCCTGCGAGCTGGTGCGCTCCGGCCGCATCGGTAAGCTGGAGACCGTTTTCGTCGGCATTCCGAAGCCCAATCACCCCGGCAAGCCGATTCCCGACGGCGATCCGCCGGCGGAACTCAATTTCAACATGTGGCTCGGTCCGGCCCCCGAGCGCGCCTACAACAAGAACCGCGTCCATTACAACTTTCGCTTCTTCTGGGACTACTCCGGCGGCCAGATGACGAACTTCGGCGCCCATCACATCGACA
>CAZWDN010000085.1:0-16852 GCA_964633125.1 uncultured Pirellula sp.
CGGAGACGTCGCGCCTGCGCGAATCGCAGCGGGCGTGGACGGTAAAGCTCAGCGGGCAAGTATCAACGCCGGTTCGTCCGCGATCAACCCGCAAGTCTTGCCGGCGCGTTATGCGCCCCCTTTTTTACGGCCCCGGCTCACGCGGCGGGCGAAAGTGCGTTCACACGGGGATTGATCGCACGCCGCGGGCAGGACAATCGCCGCCGCGTACGCTCTGAAAAGAGTCGGGCATGCTCGGTCGTCGTTGGTTCGCATCTGCTTCTGACGACGGGCTCTCTCTGCAGGGGCGTTCGTCGCCGAGGGAGCCGCCTTGGATCTCGCCGCGGCATTGGAAACGGTCGTGCGTCGGAACATCATCGCAGTCCTCGCCGACGTCTCGCAGTGACTCCGCAGACTTCGCGACGTCGAACTCGCTTGCGAATCGTAGCCGATTGCGACAACGTGGCTCTTTCATCACGACGGGAACGACATTCAGTCGCCGCTTGGTCGCCGTTCTCTGCGACATAGTGACGAGCATATTCCTCTACGAAGTTTAGTTCGGCCTCGTGATCGGAAAATCACGTTGTCTCAAGGCTGATCGGGAATGCCGGCACTCGGTTTGCGTTCTAGGCAAATCTTGAGTTTTCTCCACGCGCCGATTTCGACCTCATCGTTGCTTCGACGACGAGAGATCGATTCGTCGCGTCACTTCTTTTGGCGATTCGCCATAGCGGGTCTCACTTCATGCCTGATCGCAAAAAACAAGTACTTGTTTTGTCCGCGCGTCTTATCGCCGAGCGAGACACGGCGCTCGTTGGCATTGCGGCGGCCGCGGGCGACGCCGATTCCAAAGCAACGCCGGTTGCATGGCTGCGGTTATTCGCCGCCCGCGCGGCACGCCGTTATCGCAATGGTCGTTCGACGCTCCTTAACCGCTACTTGACGAGCACAGCACATCGAATCGTCGTCGTCACGTCGATCGCGGCAATCGCCGTTTCCGGAATTCCATCCGGTGCTCTCGCCGCCACGGTGGATTGGGGCGTGAGCCGGAGCGGCGATCCCGGGGTCTATTCATGGCAACTGCTCGACAACTGGACCGTCGCCGGACAGCCGGCGACCGCCTACCCCAACGCAATCGGAGACGTGGCCAATTTGAATCTGTTGGAACTCAGCGGCAACCAGATCATCAACCTCGACGGCTTGGTATCGATCGGCACATTGAATATCGGCGACCTCGACGGGCGGCAAAGTTATACGATCGCGGCGGGCGCCGGCGGATCATTGACGTTTAACGGCGGGACATCGTCGGTGCTCAATAAAACGGGCATTGGCACGGACGTCATCGCGGCGAACGTCACCCTCACCGATGCGGCTCCCCTGACGTTGAACGTCGATGACGGGCAGTTGGTTCTTTCAGGCGTCGTCAGCGGAACGGGCGGGCTTGTCAAGAACGGCGACGGAACGCTTGTTTTGCGCGGCGCAAACACTTACACGGGTGTGACCACGTTGAACGGAGGAATCACGCTGCTCGCCGCCATCGGCAACAACACCGCCGTCCTAGGGGCCGCTACCGCCGGCAATCATACGGTCGTCAACTCCGGCGCCACTCTGGCGTACGGACCTGATGTCTTGGGTTCCGGACAGTATGTTCCTACGGAACCCATCACCATCAACGGCGACGGTTTCCGCCGCAACGGCGCCATCCGCGGATTCATGGGCGCCAACGGCACGAACATCAACGGCGTGGTGACGATGGGGAGCGCCGCACGAATCCAGAACGACCAAGCCGGCACGCTGACTCTCAGTCAAGCCTTCAACGTAAGCAGCACGCTCACCGCGGGGGGCATCGGCTTTGTGGATATAGCGGGCGCCGCCTCGGGGTCGGCCGACATCAACCACTACGGACTGTCCGGTTTTCGATTGCGCAACACGTCGGCAACTCAAAGTTACTCCGGAGCGATTAGTTCTTCACTAGGAGAGATTCGCGCCGACTACGGCACCGACGGAGATGCCGGGAAGCAAGCGCCTTATGCGGCCGTGACCGCGCTGAATCTGAGGAGTTCCTGGCTCCGCATCGGGTTCGCCAACGCCGCTGGAAGCGCGACGAGCGACACCAACTCCAACAGTACCCCGGACTCACGCTTTTCGACGACTGCTCCCATCAGCATGTCGTCCAGTCAGATTTACATCGACAACGCTTCGTTTAGCAGCACTTCCAGCAACTACTACGATTACGCGGTCATTCAGCACCTAGGCGTTACGACGATCGACGGCGGTCACAACCGCATCGGCTTCCGCTCGGCGGATGCCGGTTCGGTGGCATTGACCTTCGCCGACGTCCAGAAGCCGAATCCGGGGACGACGCTCGAACTGTTTGTCGACAACCTCATCGGAACCGGATTGGGAGCCGGGACGAAGCACAGGATTTTCAATGGCGCGCTCGACGCGCTCGGGGCGGACGTGCCGTTTATCGGCGGCTGGGCTTACACCTACACCGGCACTTCCGGCAGCGGCGGCGCGTTCCTCAAATACGACGTCACCGGAGGCAACGGCTACACGGCGATCACGCCTTCCGCGACGACGCTAATCGGAGCGGTTTCCACGGATGATATCCGCGTCGCAACCGCTCAGACGGGTTTCGGCGCCATCACGGTCAATTCGTTGAACATTGCGAGCGGAGTGACGATCGGCAATGCCGGCGACCATTTGGTGATCGCCTCGGGAGGCCTGATGAGCAGCAGCGGCACGAACACCGTCGCAGCCGCCACTCTCACCTCCGGTTCAGGCGCCTTGTACGACATTGCGATCGTCTCGCACAACATCTCTTCGGATATCACCGGCAATATCGATCTCGTGAAGGTCGGCGTCGGCACCACATCGTACCTCACCGCCAATAGTTACACAGGCACCACGTATATCAATGAGGGCCAGTTCCGCGGCGTCATCGGCTCGAAGGCCTCGGCGCTCGGTTCCGGCAATCTCACGTTCGGCGGTTCGCCGAACAGCCAGGCCACCTATGAGAACGACAGTGACTTTACCCGCGCGCTTGGAGCGGGCGTGGGAGAGGTGCAATTCCTCGGCGGCGGAGGCCTCGGCGGCGGCAGCACGGGCTTCTCGGCCTACGGGGCGCCGATCAACGTCGACTTCGGCGGCGCGGGCGCAACCGTGACTTGGGGAAGCGCCTACTTTAATCCCGGTATCTTCACGCTTAACGGCGGCAACGCCACGCACGTCCTCACGCTGGTCAATCCGATCGACCTCGGCGGCGAACAACGCTATTTCCGCTTAGATGGCAATGCGTCCGGCGGCAACCGCGCCGTCATGGGCATCGTCGCCGGAGACGTTAGCAACGGCGGCGTCGTCAAACGCGGCGGCGGCGAGTTGATCTTCAATACACCCAAGAGCTACGAGGGGGGCACCATCGTTAACGAAGGCGAACTCTGGCTACTGGGCACGGGTACCGCGGGCGCCGACGTAAACGGCAACGACATCCAGATCAATTCCAACGGTAAGTTGTATATCAACGCTCCGAGCAACATCGGTTCGCGGCAAATGATCATCTTGCAGAACAACGACGTCAGCACGCCCGCGGCGCTGGCTCTCGGTCCCGGCTACGGTACGGGGCTCGGCGTTACCTTTAGCAGTTGGACGGCGACGGGAGGAATCCCAGGTACGGGCGGCAACAACTTCTTGATTTCCAACGACCAAAGCGGACAAGCTCGCCGCATCGCGGTGACGATTACGGGCACTGATTTTCGAGCGGACGTTCCGGGGATGATCCGCGCCGTGGCGCCTAACGTCGAAGCGTGGTTCGGCGCCGACAATTCGAACGGAACCTTTACCGGTTCGGCGCTGACTCCGTCCGGCGGCGCCGTATCCGCCTATCGACTGGGCGGAAATAGCAATAACTCCGGCGTCCTTACCATCGCCGACGCCGACGTACTCACTGACGCGGCCGGCTTCGCGACGCCGCTGATCGTCGGCGCGCCGGATTCCACCGCACGCACCTACACGCAAGGCACAATCTACATTCCCAAGTCGCAAAGTTTTTCCGGCCAAGTAACCATCGGCGCCGGCGGCATCCTGCAAGTCGGTGAGAACGGCTCGCTCGGCGGCGGCTTCTCCGATATCAATCTCCGCGCCGGCGAACTCCGTCTCGACGTGGCGGGGGGCAACTTCGCCGGCGCCCTCGATCTTCAATACTCCGCGCGCAATCTAAATATCGCGTTGGCGACCGGCACGGTCCGGACCACGACGTTACACGGCGGCGGCTTCAACACCGTTCAATTGGGGAATCTGACGTTCGATTCGGTCAATAACGGCGTAACCACCGGAGTTGCCGGCCGTTCGTTGCAGGTGTTCAGCATCGGTACCAACTTCACCGATCTGGCGGTTAACGACGTCAACTTCGCGAACGCCGCGGGCACGATCAATTTTATCGTCGGTAACGACAACAGCTTCCAGGCCGGTGTCGGAATCCTCACGGTGAATGGGACCATACTCGATCAGGCGACCGGGGCACAATCTATCCGCAAGAGCAACGGCGGCGTATTGGTGCTGACGAATGCCGGGAACACCTACGACGGTGACACCGTCGTCAATCAAGGCCGTGTGGTTCTCACTGCGCCCGGTGCGGCGAGCGCTTCGACCATCAGCATGGCCACGGCAGGTTCGCGTCGCGGCGACGTCGAATTCCGCAGCAACGACGTCGGACCGATTATTACTTACAACAATCCCGTAACGACGTCCGGCGGCGACGCCGCAAGCACCCGCGCCATCGTCATCGGTCCGACCGGTCCCGGTTCGGCGGATAAAACGGTTCAGATTCCCTCTCTCACCATCAACAACGGCGGCGGCTACACCGTCGGCGGGACGGGAAGCAGCGCCATCTTTTTCGACGGCTCCAGCGGGTACCGACTCGAAGTCACCGGGGCCGTCACCCTTACATCGAGCATCAATCTCCGTACCCGTGGGGCGATGGTAACGTTCAGCGGCATCGTCGGCGGCGCGGGTAATCTGGAGAAACACGAGCAAGGCACGCTCGTGCTGAACAACGCCAACACCTATACGGGCACCACCACGATCAGCAACGGATATTTGATTGCGGGCGACGACCAAGCGTTTGGCAGCGCCGTTAGCGACATCGTCTTTCGAAATAACGCTTTTTCGCAAATCCTGGCGAGCGGTACGCGCACGATTAGCCGCAACTTCATCAATACGGGAACCGGCGGCGTTCAATCTCTCGGCGGACTGGACGCCGGCGCCAAGCTGTTCAGCGGCGACGTCAATCTTTCGACGCGCGGCATGTCGCTCACTTCATTCATCGGCGGCGATACGACCTTCAGCGGTCTCATTAGCGGCAACTTCGGCATTCAGAAGGAAGGGAATGGAACGGTCGTTCTTGATCCTTCGAGCGGCACCGGCAACACCTACACCGGCACGACGACCGTCGTTCAAGGAATCCTCATCGGCCAAACGCAGGCTACGAGCGGTAGCCCGTTCGGTACCGGCGGTATGACGATCCTCGACGCGGAAGTCCGGCTGCGCGGATTAGGGGGCGCTAGTTCGACGACCTCGAGTACGGGCGCTTTGACGGTGTCGGGCGGTGCGCGAGTCGCCGTTGACGACCTCGCCGCGGACGCATTCACGACCACGCTGGCATTTGACTCGCTCGTTCGCAGCGGAGCGGCGGGCACCGTGACCTTTGTTCCCATGCGCGGCGCGCTCGGCACCGAGGAAAACTTCACCTTCGCCAATCCGCTCGACAATGTGAACGGTATCGCCGGGGTCTGGGCGGTACACGCCGCGAGCGGCACAAACAACGCCGCGAACTACATCGTCGGCGGAGCCGGCAACGTAACCACTTACAACTACGGTGCCGCTTCGGGCAACATCGATACGATCGCCGGATCCACGCAAGTCTTCGACGCCACGGGCGTCGGCGGCGCGCTTACCGCCGACCGCGCGGTCTTCGCTCTGCGCACGGACACGAACATCGATCTCGGCGGATTTCGGCTCCAAATAGGAGATACCGCAACGCCGGCGAACGGCGGCGGCATCATCCTGAACAACGGGGCAAGCATCCAAGGCGTGCTCGGCTCGCGCATTAATATCGAGGACACGGCCCTCTCGCTCTATGTGGATGACGCCGCCGTGTCTTCGCTCAACGTGCCGATCAGAAACTTCCGCAGCAATGCTACGAACACGCTGACGACCGTCGTCACCAAGTTCGGAGCCGGCACGCTTCAAATCAACGCGGTGCAAGAGTTTGAAGGGAACATCGAACTCAATCGCGGCGCGCTGACGTTCGGCGCCGCGAACGTGCTGCCGTTCTTCTCCAACCTCGGCGGAACGAGCGGTTCGGTGATTATCATGTCGCCGGGCACGACGATCGATCTCAACGGCTTCGATCAAGAATTCGGCAATCTTTCGGCAGTCAATCCGAGCAACTCGTTTCAATTCGCCGCCGGCACGCTTATTCTCGGCGGCAACACGCTTACCGTCGGACGCCAAGACACCAGCCAGGAGTTCAACGGACAAATTCTCGGCACCGCGGGGTCGCGGCTCGTCAAGTCCGGAACGGGCACGCTGACGTTAAGCAATATTAACGGTAATCGACCCAATTCGCTGGAAACGCTCGAGATTACTCGAGGCGGAGTGAGCGCCTGGGTCAACGATAACTCCTGGGCTACGCCGACGACTAACACCTCGGCCATACCGAGCACGACGACCATCTTGCTTCGCGGCGGAACTTTCACGGCCCTCGCGATCGGCGACAGCTCCAGTAATCAACAACGCATCCATATCGGCAATAACGTCGTTCACCAAGACGCCGACTCGCTCTTTACCACGACCCGTGCAACCGGCGGCGGCAGCAACAAGTTGCTGACCTTTAACGACCTCACGCTGGACGTGCAACTTTTTCGGGTCACCAACGGCAGCGCGTTCGTTCCCCGCTTTGACGGAACGACCACGCTCACGAACCATGCTCGCTTGCAGGTGGATAATTCGCTGGTGCTTGCCGGAGTCGTCACCGACGGCGGCAACGGCTACACGCTGAACAAAATCGGCGGTGGCGACCTCGAAATCGGCGGCGACAGCGGCGCGAGCTGGACCGGCGGTACCGTCGTGACGGGAGGGACGCTCATCTTCGGCACGCGCGGATCGGACGACGTTCGAGCGCCCGGCGTCACGTTGGTCTATACGGCAACGTCCAACGCCGGCGCCGGCGACATCATCGTCAACCAAGGTTCCGCGATTCGCATCACGGCTCCTTCGAATATCCTTTCCACGGAGCATCCATATATTTCGGATTTTGACCAGGAAGTTCGCATCTACGGTTCGGAGCGCGGCTCCACGACGCGCGTGGACCTGCTTACGGACGCTCCCGTCACCGACTACGGCCTGCGGTCGCTCACGGACGGTTCCCTCGCGCTGGGACTGAGCGACGGACTTTGGACCACTCCGCTCAGTCTCGCCAAACTTGGGTCCGGCCAGTGGGGCATCTCCGCGCTTTCCAACACGTTCTATTCGGCAAGCACCCTCGGTGCGAGCGTGGACAATCGCTACATATTCAACGGCACCGCCGCCGGCATTCTCACCATCACCAACTCCAACGTACTCACGGGCACCGCCTCCGTGGAACTCGGCAAGGCTCCCATCTTTCCCGGAGCGACGCCCGCCGGGTCGGGAGCCAACATCCGGTTGTACGGCGATCAGAGCTATACCGGGAACACGACCATCTTCCGAACCGCGGATGCTACCAGCATCGGCGCGATTCTTGAGTTGACCGGCGATAGCAAGTCGCCCGTATTCGACGTCTACGGGCGGCTCACGCTTCGCGGCGCCGGTCGACTTACCGACAATTCCGGCGCGCAGGTTAACGTGTTGAATCTCCGTCCGGGCGGCAACTTGCGCCTCGATTACAGCATGGATGTAAACGACGGTTTCGTGACCTCTCGCTATGACGAAAGCAATCTCGGTACCGAGTACACGGAAAACAAACTCGGCGATACCACGCCGCTTGTTCTCGACGGAGCGGGGATCAATCTGATCAACAGCAGCGGCCGTGCAAACCAGGAAACCGTGGGTGTCGTGACCATCAAAAATGGCGCGGGCATCACCCTGGAACGCAACGGTACCAACGGCCAGATCAGCTTGAATGTTCTCGACATCGTACGCGTGGGTCAAGCTACGCTCACGGTGCGTGAGAACGTCAATGAATTGGGTTCCGTCAATTTGCAGAGTATGAAGCTTTTCAATGCGGCTACTCCGATACTCACCAACGGCATCGTGGCGCCTTGGATGATCAACGCCACGCGTCGCACGTTCCTGACCTATGACGTCAATCTCGGCTACCAAAACGCGGCGTTCGTCGGCGGCGCGCCGACGGCGGGCGGCGGCGATGCGTTTCTCAGCGGCGTCGGCGGCACGGACGTCGTGCAATTCGCAGGCGGCTGGGGCGACACGGCGCTCACCGGCGTAAAGAACGTCTACGCCCTGCGAGTCGACGAAGAAACCAGCACGAACGACATGGTCTTCGACGGCGGCCAAATCAACATTTGGAGCGGCGGATTGATCCTGGGTAGCGACGACGGCAATCGTGTGAACTTCAACACCACCGACATCTATTTCGGCGACGGCATGACGCCCGTCGAAGGCATCGTCTACGGCGGCCACAGCACGCCGAACTCTCGCTTCGGCGGCGTCGTCACGGCGGCCAATCTGACGTTCGACGGCCCGGGCGGCTTTCAAATGACCAACACGGCAAATGCAATCACCGGCACAATTCAGTTGAACGGCGGACGCCTGTACCTTGACGGAGCCGGCACGCAAGGGGCGGCAACGGCAGTTATCCTCGGCGCCGACTACGCGAACAACTTCAACGGCAATCAAATGGCCGATCTACGCCTACGGCATAACAGCGCCACGACGACTTTCGATATGGACGTTATCGTCGCGGCGAATGTGCCTTATGCACAAATCCAGGCGGAACGCTTCTCCGGATCGAGCACGACCGCGGCGGTGCAGTTCAATAACCTCGTCGTTCTCGGCACCGACGGACCGGCGGGCACGCTGGTGCGGCTGAACAACAGCAACTCCAACACGAACGTGCTGGGCACGACGACCATCGGCGGCGCGAGTCCGGTGGGAATGAACATCAACGCCAACACCTGGCGGTTGATCGGCGACATCACTAGCGCGGCGCCGATCGTGAAGTCGGGCGCCGGCGTCCTGCGCTGGGACGGCGACAACTCCGGTTTCACCGGCGGCTTTACTCTCAACGCCGGAGAATGGCGACTCACCGCGGCCAATACCGCCAACTATGACGCGGGCGGCACCGGCGACATTGAGTTGAATTTCGGCGTCGTCCGCATGGCGCAGAACGGCGCATCGAGCATCTTCACCGCCGTCGACCAAGACATCGCCGTCAACGGCCAGGTCACTTTCATCACCGATCGCAACGGCGGCGCCAGCGCGGCCAATCGCACGATCGGCGTGAACGGTTCTCCCAGCGGCAATTCCTTTCGCACGACGAACAGCCCTTACGTCATTTTTCAATCTTCCAGCACCGGTGACGACGTCGTTATCGAGAGCCAGTTGATCATCAACGACGGCCCTACGTTTCGCGTCGACAATACGGATCTCTTTCTCAACGGCGAAGTGAGCGGAAGCGGCATGTTTAACAAGGCCGGTTCCTATTATCTGTATTTCAATAACAATGCGGCCAACACGTTTAGCGGAGGCTACAACAGTTTCGCCGGTCACACGCGCGTCGGCCAAGCGAACGCCACGCTAGGCACCGGACCGGTCAACGTCTTCGCCGGTTCGGCGCTGTCGATCATCGGTACGAACAGTCTAGGCTCCGGCCCGCTCGCGATTTACACGAGCGGCGCGGCGCTGCCGGTCATCGGCACGCGAACGATCGCCAACTTCAATGCCGTTACCGCGGCCGTGGCCGCGAGCACCATCTACGGCACCGGCGAAGGCATCTTGGCCATCGACAACAATCAGAGCCTGTCGGTCGATCCGAATATGGGCGGACGCGATGCCGGCGCCTTTTACAAATGGTTCATCGGTTCCGGCGACGGCAACGGAAACCTGACGGCCAACAGCATCTCGCCGTGGGGCGTCTTTAACAACGAATTTCGCCTCGGCGGCGGCACGTTAACATTGACGTTACAGCCGTCGACCGCCGGTTCCGATCAGCTTGCCGGCGTGGGGAATAGGGTGATCATCGGTGCGGCCGACGTGGTGATGGGTTTCGGTACCGTCGCATTCGGCGCCAACGGCAACAACTCCTACGACGGCGGCACATTAGTCGCACGTTCCCGCCATCGTGACGGCGGCTACCGCGCCGTCGCACTGTCGCTTCAAGGCGGTGCGGTCGGCACCGGCACCACGTTCCGCACCACGTTGGGTACCGGACAGGTCGACGTCTTCGGCGAAATTCGTATCGAGGGCGCCTCCGGTACCGCCGTGGGCGCAGGCCTCACGAACAAGAACGTCTGGGTTTTTCACGGCGGCTCCCGCCTACGCTTCGACAACGCAACGCCGTTCACGGGCAGCGGCACCACGGGCAATTTAGCCACGGGAACGATCGGCGGCGGCGGCCGCTGGGCGGATGCCCAAGGCATCACGCTCTTCAGCACGGTCGTCGACATGGTCGGCGACGGTACCGATCACGCCGCAAACCGCGAACTGATCGGCGACATCAACGTGGGCGGGGGTTCCGAAGTCGTCGTCCGGCGCACCACGGGCTTCGCCGCGGAGTTGGAAACAAGCAACATCTTCCGCAACGTCACTCCGGGTATCGGGGAGTACGGCACGCTGATGCTTCGCCACGACGCCGGGCTTCTCGGGGTATCCGGATCGGTGAATGCCGACCGTTTCATCGTCACTTCCGGCGTCGGCTCGGATCCCGGCCAGGTGTCGGTGACGAACAACATGGTCGCCCCCTGGATCACGAGTCGCTCGGAAAACCAGTTCCTCAAGTACGATGCGGTGCTCGGGTTCCAAACGATAACCCAGGGAGGGGCGCCGGCAAATTACATTAGCTCGGCGGCCGTCGTACTGGATGCATCCGTACTCCCGCTGAACGACGGCACGGAGATTCTGGACGCCACGGCCAATCCGGCCACGCTTGGTATGAACTTAGACGTTTACGCCTTGCGGACCAGTCGCAACATCAACAACAGCGCGGACGACGTCTTTCGCAAGATCACCATTCGCAGCGGCGGCATCATCGCGGCCGTCAACACGGACGTTCTCAATCCCGATCTATATTTCGGTCCCTCCGTCAACTCCGTCGACGGCTCCAACGCCGGCGAGGCGCTTATTTGGGCCAATACGGGTGCGCTCTCCGTCAACGGCAAACTCTACGCAAGTCAGGTAACGAAGTCGGGAACGAATGCGTTGAATATCCTTGCCGATCAGCCGCAATTCACCGGCAATTGGGTAATCAACGGCGGCGTCGTTCAGTTTCAGACGCCCGGAGCGCAGAGCACCGGAGAAGTCATCCTCAACGCCGCGCACATGGCGGACAGTGATAGCGTCTTCAACCTCACGGAAGTGCGCTACAACTTCAATAGCGGAACGCCCGACCTCTTCACTTGGGGCGGCGGAAAGATCACCGTGAACGATATGGGGCAGATCCGATCCGTCGCCGCGGCCGACCGCCTGGATCAAATCCCCGCAGTCGATTTGAAGACGACCGGCGGCGGGATGCAGGGGATCGTCTTCTTCCAGTCGGATTCCTTGCGGCATACGATCCGAACCGGCACCGTCACGCTTTATGACAATTACCTGATCAGCGTCGACGCCACGAGCTTTGGACCCGGCTCCACCAGCGGTGTGCAAATCGGCTCCGGAAACGGCGCCGGCGGTCTGAATAATCAAGGGCTGTACGACGTGCGCACCGGCGGCGACGGCATCCTGAGTCTCGGCGACAATAGCGCCTCCTTCACCGGCTTGCATATATTCACGATCGGCGACGGCACGGTCCGCGTTCTCGACAACGGCGCTTTCGGCGCCGGCAGCATCACCGCCTATGCCCGCTCCACCTCGGCGATCGAAATTGCGGTGGCCGACTTTACGCCCACGGCGAATCTCATTCAAGAGCCCGGCTCGATTGAGCGTTGGACGCGGAGCGATGCGCGAAACACGAGCGACTACACCTTCCAACCGGGCGTCCATTGGCAAGTATTCACGGACGTCTTCGGGCCCCGAACGATCAGCATCGGCGGCGGCTCGATCATGGGCTACCTCCCGCTCGACTACGACGAGGTGGCCGTGATCCAAACGATCCGTAGCGACGTGATCATCAACCTCACCGCCGATTCCTATCTCGGACAAATCTATCCGGCGGGCGTTTCCAACGGCGCCAACAGCATCTTCTACGACATGGGGAAGCTCAACACGACGACGAATCTCGACCCCGGCAACGTCGGCTTGCGCGGGTCGTATCTCGTCATCGACGGCGACATCACCGGCAGCTTCAACCTCACGAAAGTCGGACAAGACGTCATCAAGTTGGCGGGCGTGAACTCCTTCCTCAATCTAAACATCGAAGGAGGCATCATTCAGGTCGGGAGCCCGGATGCGGTCGCACCCACCTCGGTGGTGAGCACTCGCGGTGAAGGGACGTCCGGCATCTTCGATCTGAACGGCTACAACTTGACGATCGGCGGTCTCTCCGGTTCGAGCGGGGCCGTCGACAACAGCGCTTTCGACGACTACACCCTCTTCGTCAACACCGCGGCCGATTACGTCTACGGCGGATCGATCGGCGGCGCGGTAACGCTGCGCAAACAAGGCTCCGCCAAACAAACTCTTACCGGCTTCAATGATTATGTCGGAGGCACCGTTCTGGAAGAAGGAGTCCTCTCCGTCGCGGCGGACACGAGCCTGGGGCGCGTTCACCTGACGACGAGAGTCGATTCCCTTCGCTTCCTCGGCGGCACGCTCGAAACCACCGCCGACATGACAATTGCGCCCACGCGCGGACTTACGCTCGACATCGGAGGCGGCGTCCTCGCCGCGGCGCCGGGCACCACCTTGCAGATTGATTCGGTCATTACCGGCGTCGGTACGCTGACCAAGCGGGATTTGGGCGTTCTCCAGGTGAACAATTCCGCAAACGATTACTCCGGCGACACGAATATCGTCAACGGCGCGCTCCACGCAGGCGCAACGAACACATTTGCTCCGCAGTCCCGTCACGTCGTGACGGGCGACGTCGTCTCCGGCGTTCTAAACCTCAACGGCTTCGATCAGATCATCGGTTCGCTAAGCAGCGTCGGCACGGCCCAGGGTAGCGCGGTCGTGGCGCTCGGTGCGAACACTCTCACCGTCGGAAGTGACGCGACGCAGAACGCCGCTTATGCCGGCGGCATCACCGGTTCCGGTATCTTTCGGCTAAACGGGAACGGCTCCCTGCAGACGCTTGCCGTCGCGGACAACGGCGCTCAAACGTGGAGCACGGAAATTGCCGACGGACTTCTGAACGTGGCAAACGGCGCTCGACTCGGCTCCGGCGTCCTGACGTTGGGCGTCACGGGCGTCAGCGGCGCCGACGACTTCACCGGTTTGAACCTCGAAAGCACCGCAGTGATTGCCAACAACATCGTCGTGGCGAACGTCAACAACGTCGGCAGCGCCTCGATCACCTCGTCGGGAACCGACGCCGTCGTCAGCGGCGCGGTCGCTCTCGACAGGAATATCTACGCCGGCGCGGCCGTCGGAACGCAATTGAGCTTGGAAGGAACCGTCGGGGGAAACGGAACCATCACGGTGATCGACGGAGGAGCGCTCCGTCTTACCGCGGCAAACTCGTACGGCGCCGGCGTAGCCGACACGTCCGGCACGCCTTTCCAAGGAGGAACGGTCGTCCGAGCCGGATCGGTGCTGCTTGAGAACAACGCGGCCGCCGGCCTCCATAACATCGTGCTGGGCGACGCCGCTTCGACCATCGGCGCAGCCGTCGATCGCGCGACCTTGACCGGCATTCTCGGCTCCGGCGCCTGGAATCCGAACGGTGACGGACTATCCGCAACGTCCGGCGGCCAGGACGCGGCGGGAACGACCGGCTTCGGCGCCTTCCTCGGAGTTGGGACGGTAATCGACGGGTTCGACTATTCCTTCAGCCCCGTAGGCACTCGCATTCTCGTCGCCGGGGAAGAAGCCAATCCGGAACGCAACGGTATTTACACGATTGCCGGGTTCAATTTTGGTGCAAACATCACGATGAACTTGGTTCGCGCCGACGACTTCGAAAACTCCGGCCAGATGAAATACGGAGCGCAAGTCGCCGTCGCAAACGGCACCTATGCCGGCCAAACCATGTGGATGTTTGAGGAGCAAATCGTCGTTCGCAACGAAACGACTCAAGAGCCGATTCGTTTCCGCCAAGACGTTGTGAACCCGAACCTAGCCGTGCTTCAGAACATCAGCGGGCTCACCGTCGCCAACAATATCGATGTCTACGCGACCAACGGGTCCGGAACCGTGACCATCGGCGGCAGCGATGCGGTCACTTCAGGTACGGGCGCGTTCAGTGGAAACGTGACGCTCCAGAATCTCCTCGTCGGCGTATCTGAATCGAAAACCGTGCAATTGACCTCCGGCACCGTCGAAAGCGCCGGCATCACTTTCTCGGGAGCGATCTCCGAGGTCGACCCCACTTTCGTAACCGGCGATCTGCTGTCGATTGAGAAGATCGGTGCCGGAACGTCGACTCTGACCGGCGTGAATACGTACCGGGGCACGACGACGATTAGCGCCGGCACCTTACAGTTTGGGCGACAAGCGTCGCTCTACAACAACACGGTCGGCAATTGGACCGACACGAACCTCATTGTGAATAGCGGCGCAACGGCGGCCTTCAACGTCGGCGGCGCCGGCGAATTCACCGCTTCGGATATCAATACTCTGAAAGTGCTCGGGACCGCAACCGGCGGCTTCCGTGACGGCGCGTCGCTAGGCATCGATACGACCAACGCGCCGACCGTCGTCAGCTTCAACTCCGTCATTTCCGATACCAACGCCGGCGCCAACGGCATCGGCCTTACGAAGCTCGGTACGGGTCGGCTGGAATTGACGAATTCCAATACGTATAGCGGCCCGACGATCGTCAACGCCGGAGTGCTCACCATCAACGGCTCATCGAGCGGCGGCGGCGCCGTGCAAGTGAACGGCGGCACGTTCAACGGCGGCGTATCCGGCGCGCCGGTTTCGATTTTGACTTCGCAGATAACCGTGGGAAGCGCCGGCGCCTTCAGTGCCGGTTCGAGCGTCGCCGGCGACGACGGCAACGGCGTCGGCCGAATGAATATGATCGGCGCGGCGACTTGGACGGGCGGCTCGACGATGATCTTCGATTTCGCAAGTACGCAGTCGGACGGGATCACGGGAGCCGGCACGAATTGGGACTTGCTGACGTTGTCCGGCGGGTTGTCCTATGCGGGCTTCGGCAATATTACCGTCCAAATCGATTCCTGGGACGGCTTGCTTACCGGTTACGGGCAAAACGGCGGCGCGAACGACTTCGATCCGACGACCGTCGGAGATCAGGCTTCGCCGTCCTATAGCTGGCTGTGGGTCGACAATGCCGGGAGCCTCAGCGGATTTACGCGAACGGCAATCCCCGGCTCAATTAACTTCGCGGACTACGTTTCCGAATTCGTAATCGACACGAACGCGGCCAATAGTAACGTGTACGGCGCCTACTCGATCACCGGCGGCTCGTTCTGGGTTTCCGCGGTCGGCGGCGATCTCTACCTCAACTACGGCTACTCCGCCGTACCGGAGCCCGGCAGCTTGCTGTTGGTCGCGCTGGCCGGATTGGGCTTCGCGGGCTATCGTCGTCGCCTTAACGGCCGAAAAGTAAGCTCCTCGCCGGGCGTGCGGTCTTCGGTTTAACGTAGGTGCGGCCGCGAGATTCTCCGCGAACAGTTCGATGGCTCCGTCGATCGAATCGTTCCAGGCGAAGGCGCCGACCCCGGCTCAGGCGAGTGCATGCCGGAACAAAATCTTTATGCCGACGAGAATCAATGTAACGGCAAAGACGCGTTCCAGCACGACTTCCGACAATACGACGGCCAAGCGTGCGCCAATTAAGCCGCCGCACACAAACCCCACTGCGACCCACGTTGCTACCGGAAAACTGACGAAGCCTTGGCGATAATAAGTCCACGCGGCCAAGATCCCGATCGGCGGGACCATCATCGCCAACGTCGTTCCCTGGGCCGTGTGCTGCGACATCCCGAGGAGAAAGACGAGAGCGGGAACGACGACAATTCCGCCGCCGATACCGACCATGCCGCTGAGGGAACCGGCGACTCCTCCGATCGCCAAGCAGAGCAACAACTGCGACCAATTCATCGTGGAACCCCCAACAGCAATCGCGAGTTTGCAAACTCCGTCTCGCTTCAACATCCACGACGTTCGGGATTGCGTCAATTCCTTGAAGCGGGCGGGCCTGAAGCCCGGGGAAAGGCACCCATTCGGCGACTGTTATGCCTTGGAGAAATGGGTGCTATGCCGTCCGTCGCAAATCTGACTTAAGAAATGCGGGAATTGTCTTATTGACATGTCGCGATATGACGATATACTTGTTGTAGGAGTTAAACGTGAGCACCGCAAACCGAACCAAGTCGAAGCTGATTTCGCTGGAAGCCCTCGACCAGGCGGCCGAGTGCTTGCGGACGTTGGCGCATCCGCATCGTCTGCGGATGGTGCAGATGTTGTTGTCGGCCCGATATACCGTCGGGGAATTAGCGGAAGCTTGCGACATTCCCAGCAACATGGCTTCGGAGCATTTGCGCTTGATGCAACGCTGCGGTTTCCTGGCCTGTGAGAAGGAGGGGCGATTCGC
>CAZWDN010000086.1:0-4670 GCA_964633125.1 uncultured Pirellula sp.
GAGCGTCATGGAACGCAACGGCGACGAACTCCGCGACGTCGTCAGTTGGCAGGTGTTGGAAGATCAGGCCTACCCGTACGGCGAAGAACGTTCGAGCGTGCCGGTGGCCGAGCCGCGCTCGATCGTTTCGTTCGACGCCGACGGCGACGGCAATCGCGACCTGGGACTCTTGAGCCAAGATCGGCTGCTGCTCTACGTAGGGCGCGAGGAGAAGAAATGAGCATGCCAACAGACGCTAGGCGTTGGGCGCTAGGCGCTCGAAACGCGTTTACGGTCCGTGCTTCAGCGATCGATGTGCAGCGACCGGGCGTTCGTTGCGGGACCTTGGCGTTGTTTGCGCTGCTGTTGCTCGGCGCGACGGCGTTCGGCGCCGACGCACCGACCTTCCCCACGGCCACGGTGACGATGGTCGGCGGGATGAAGATCACGGCGCCGCTCTTACGACAAAACGAAGAAGGAGTGGTGCTCGACCTCGGCTACGACCTGATGCACGTGCCGACGCGCCGGCTGGTGCGCGTGGAAACTGCGGCGGGCACGACGGAAATCGTGAAGCCGGCGGCGACCGTGACCAAGGCCCCACCGCAGCCCGACAACAACCCCAAAACAGGCCCGAAACTCGCCGGTACGACGGCGAAGCCGCCGGAAGTCAAAACCCCGCCGGCGGCCGACGCGACGAACAACAACGGCAACGCCTTTCCCGCCGCGGCCACGGTCGCCGCGGAGCCGCCGAAAGCGGCGTCCGGTCCGCTCTTTACGACCGGCCGGCTCGAAGCGGCCGACGTGCCGGAACTGGTGCGCCGCCACGGCGACGCCGTCGTGATGGTGAAAAACGCCGCCGGGCGCGGCAGCGGCTTTCTCATCTCGAAGCAAGGGCATCTCATCACGAACTACCACGTGGTCGAAGGGCATACGCGGCTGCAAGTCGAGCTCTTTCGCCGCACGCCGCACGGCTACGAAAAGCACGACCTGCGGCGTGTGAAGATCGTCGCCCTGCAACCGCTGCGCGACGTGGCGTTGTTGCAACTCGACCCGGAAGAACTCCAAGGGGACCTGCCCGCCCCGGTGGTGATCAACGAGCGCGACGACCTGCATGTCGGCGATTTGATTTTCGCCGTCGGCAATCCTCTGGGGCTCGAGCGCTCGGTGACGCAGGGAATCGTTAGCTCGACGACGCGCCGCATGGGGAACCTGCGGATGATTCAGACCGACGCCTCGATCAATCCGGGCAACTCGGGCGGTCCGCTCTTCAATGCTCGCGGCGAAGTGGTGGGCATCGTCTGCGCCGGAGCGACGAGCTTCGACGGCCTGGCCTTCGGCATTCCGGCCGGCGACTTGATCGACTTCCTCGTCCACCGCGAAACCTATCTCTACGACCCGGCCCAGCCGCTCAACGGCATTACGTATTTGCAGCCGCCGTTCCGCAAGCCGCCGACGCCGGTGCCGAGCGTGGCGCAAAAAACGACGAAGCCGGAACCGGCCCAAGCCTCGGTCAACGCACCCGTGAAGCCCGCCGACTCCAAGATTCCGGAAGTGAAGGCCCCGCCGAAGCCCGACGCGAAAGCCCCGCCCAAGGTCGAACCGCCCAAACCGCCGGTGCCGGACAAGAAGTAGCGGAAGAGTGCGGGCCACGCTCGCTGTGTTACTCAGCAGCCGACGGAAAAACGCCGCAAGGCCGGCCCGATTTGGGTCGGTTCGCTTCCCGCCGTTTTGGTACCATGCATGCCGATGGAGTATCCAAGCGAGGGAGTCTAGTGATGCGATACGTTTCGACGGCGGTGCGAGCTTTTGAGGCGATTTTCATCGGCGTCGCGGTTTTGACCGCGGCCGAAGCACAAGCGCAGCGACCCGTGTGGCAGGCCTTGCCCGACGAGACGTTGGCGGTGGTGCGCGTGCCGGCGCCGCGTGAGTTTTACGAAGCGCTGCATACGCGTACGAAGCTGGGCATCGTGGCGTTCGAACCGCGCCGCATCGAAGCGGTGAAGGAAGTGCTCGTCGCCGACGCGAAGGAAGACCTCGACGCCGTCGCGGCACGGTTCGCAAAGTTGGACCTGACGCTCGAAGACCTGCTCCCGCTGGCCGACGGCGAACTCGGCGCGGCGGTGGTGATGCTGCCGCGCGAAGGGAAAGAGCCCACGATCGGCTTCGTGCTGTGGAGCGAATGCGGCGAACCGGCGGCGGAGAAATATCTGGCGGCGTTGGAAAAGGGATTGGAAGCGGAAGCCAAGGGGGAGCATCCGCTGCGGCGCGAAGATCTCGAAATCGCCGGCCGGCAAGTGCGGCACTTTTTGAAGCCCAAGTTCGTCGCGCCGCACAACGCCTTGCAATTGGGCTTGGGCGTGAAAAACGGCGTCCCAAGCGGCAAATTCGACGTGAAAGAAGCCCCGGGCGACGCCCAAAAGAAGAACGCTCGCAACGGCTATTCGCACCTGCTGCTTTGTCGGAGCGAGACGACGCTGCTGGCCCTGTTTACCGACCCGACCGGAGTCGCCGGGGAAATGCCGGCGGATGCCGCGGTGGAAGAAGAAGGACGGCGCGGCGGCGACGAAGCCCGCGGACTGTTGGCGCGGATTCTGGAAGAGCGGCAAGGGACGGCCGAGGGAGTCGTCGAGCGCTGGCTGAAAACGCCGGGCATGGCGGCGACGCTGCCCGAGGGAGTTCCGGCCGTGGAGTTTGCGGCCGACTTGAAGCGCGTCGCCGCGTTTTACGATCGGCCCGAAAGCCAAGAAGCCTGGAAGATGGTGCGGGCGCTCGGCTTGGCCGACGTCGGGCCGGCCGCCTATCGCATGACGCTCGACGGCACGACGCTGCGCAGCGGCTTCTTCCTGTCGGCGCCGCAGCCCCGGCAAGGCTTGCTCGCGCTGATGGATCAAACACCGATCGCGCCGGCGCCCGCCGATTGGGTATCGGGCGACGTCGTCGGCTACCAGCACATCAGCTTCGATCTCGGCAAGGCGTATAAGCAGATCGCGCAGATCGTACGCGACAACTCGCACAAGGGAGGCGAGTCGATTGCGCAGATCGAAGCGCAGACGCAGCAATTCTTGCAGGTCGACGTCGGCGCGCTGTTGTCGTCGCTCGGCACGAAGCACGTGATTCTCAGCTTCCCGCCGGTGGCGCCCAACAAGGTCGTGAAGGCGGCGGAGGAAGAGACGGCGCAAAACGCCATGGCGCTGGTGTGGCGCGTGGCCGACGAACCGCTCTGGAAACGGCTCATGGGCACGGCCGCGCTCATGGCCGGGCAACCGGTGAAAGAAGAGCAAGGCTTCAGCGGCCTGCGTCATGACACGCCGGAATTCCACGGCGGCTGGTTCCTCGGCGACGGCAACATGGTGTTGGCGTTCGGCCAAGGGGTGACGGAGCGGACCTTGGCGATGTTGCGTAATCCTCCGCGTACGGCCGATTCGCTGGCCGGCGGTCCGCTGGCCCGGCGCGCCGCGGAGCTGGTGCCGCAGCAACCTGCGTGGACGTACGATATCACCAACGGCCCGACGGCGCTCCGTCTGCTCAACGAGGCCGTGCTGGCGACGTTCGCGGAGTCGAAAGATCCGAGCGTCGCGAAGCTCAAAGACGCGTGGCCGAGCCAGGACGAGCTTGAGGGAGTGATCGGCGTCAGCGCGGCCGTGACCGAAGCCGACGCGGACGGCCTAAAGCATCTGAGCGTTTCGGACCTGCCGGCCCCCTAGTCGATCCTGTCGACCGGTTGCAGCGAAGGAAATCAACACTACGGGAGGCAGGCCAAGGGCCTGTCCTCCCATTTTTTTTTGACTCGGGCGGGGCGAGACTCGCTGGAGGGCACAATGGGCCAATTCGCCCTGTTTTAGGCAGTTTGCGGGCCGTCGGCATGATCGGCAAAATCGCTTCGACCGGTGGATTCGGCAAAATTATTGCGAATTCTACAACCCGCAAAGTTGACACAATCGGAAGTCTGGGATATTTGTAGTCGTGTTGGGTGACTGAGAGCCTTGCATCTTCTGGCGAAGAAGCGGGTTTCCGGTCACCCGAGTTGCTGTGTGGTTTGGCACTAACTACACAACGACGGCAGACTGCATGAGTTTGTTCGACGGGGTGAGAGCCGTCGAATGGGCAAAGGCCGGGATGGCACTCCCGGATGTTTTGTCTTCGCTCCGGCAGAGTCGTCGCGCAACAGCGTCAGACGACTTCTTCTGCTGGAGAGAGAGAATGAAGACGGCCTGTTTATCTTCGAGGATTTCTTCCTCAGGTGCCGTCGTATGCGCTTCTTTCGGAGGCGCCGCCACCCCCGCTCGAAACACGACCGCGGTCGATTTCGGACTTGGTGGCTTCGGGCACGGCAAGCAACTTCGCCCCGGCACGGGCAAGCGACTTCCCGCCCTGGTTTCGTACACGCTCGGCCGTCGTTCGGTCGGGCCGCTGGTATTCCCTCGGCCGTAATTCGCGGCGAGGAGTTTCTAAAGTGCTTCACATTTTTGGAGAGAGAAATATGAAGACGATGTTGCGTTTGTGGAATGAAGACGTTGGTGCGATCATTTCGGCCGAAATCATGTTGGTCGCGTCGATCCTCGTGATCGGCATGGTGGTCGGTCTTACCAGCCTGCGTGATTCGGTCGTCACCGAATTGGCGGACGTGGCTCAAGCCTTGGCCCAAGTCAACCAATCGTACTCGTTCGGTACGATCCAAGGTCACCACTCGT
>CAZWDN010000086.1:4770-16747 GCA_964633125.1 uncultured Pirellula sp.
TTCGTCGACTTGGAAGACTTCTGCGACAACGCGCTTACGCTCACCAATACGGGCAACTCGAAGTGCGTCGTGATCTGCACCGTCCCGACGCCGGTGGAAACCGTCGCTCCGTAAGGTTCCAACGATCGGAAGACTCCGAGCCAGCGAAAGCGGTCGGAGGCCGTAACACCTTCGATCGCTTTCGTTCCGCAGGCCCCTTGGGAGCACGGCTTCCAAGGGGTCTTTTATTTTGCGCGCTCGGCGGCGCAAACGGCGCGGCTTGTCGGCGGCGCGAGAAAACGGGAAGCTACCGAGCGTACCGATCCGCCGAATTGCCGGCCTGTTCTCGCTGCCGCGCCCTATGTTGACGACATACCTACTCTACTTCGCCTTCTTCTTCGCAGGCTTTCTTTCGGCCGCCCTGCTCCGGGCCGTGCGGGGAGACGACGCGGCGGCCGAGCGACTACTGCAAAGCGCGGCCGCGAGAGTCGTCGCCGAGGCTCCCCCGCAAGACGGCCGTACGCCGACGGTCGTCGTATCGCAAGCCGCGGTCGACGACCTGCGGCAGGCCCTGGCCGTGCGACGCGAACTCGACGCCGGCTAATTCATATCTTGCAAACGCGCCGGGCCTCCCGGACGCGCGCAACAAAAAAGCGGCGGAAGACTTTCGGTCTTCCGCCGCTCGGGCAGTGCGACTCGGAGAGAGAGTGAGTCGTCTGCCGTTGGAATCTCTGCCGGTCGCCGGTCGGGAGGCACAATCCCGACCGGCGACCCGTTGAGAACTCTCCGCTGGAGAGAGAAGGAGAGAGATTAGCGGATCACTCTCAACGTCGGCAAAGTCTTGCGGATGCCGGCCAGCCCCGCGTCGGAGACGGGCGTGCCGCGAACATCCAATTCCTCAAGTTTCTTCAGGCGGGCCAAGTGCACGAGACCGGCGTCGGTGATCTTCGTTCCCACCAGATGCAGGAATCGCAGGTTCTTCAGCTCGGCGATTTCCTTCAGCCCGTCGTCCGTGATCTGGGTGCCGATCAGATGCAGCGATTCCAGTTGTTGCATCTCGGCGATGTACGACAGTCCCTTGTTCGTGACGTTCGAGCCGAGCACGTGCAGGCACTTCGCGGTCTTAAACTTCTCGACTTCCTTTAGTTCGGCGTCGCCGACCTTCGCGAAGCCCAGATCGATGGTGTTCCAAGCCGGATCGCGAGGGGCGACCGGATGTGGAACGACCGCCGGACCGACATGGATCACGGCCGGCGAGTCGACCAGCGGCGCTGCGACCGGGGCATAGTGATAGCCGGAATCGTAGGCGCCGTGTTGGCCGCGCAGGTACATGTGATATTGAGCGGCGGGGCCGATATACCCGGTGGGCGGACGGCTATGAAAGTAGCCTTCCGGCACGTCGACGACGTATGGTCCGGCGGCGTGCGGATCAATCGCCACGCCCACGCTCGGGCCGTGGTGCGGATGGTGCCCCGGCACGGGCGCCAACCCGGGAGCTCCGACGACGACGGCCGGCCCCGGCTCGTCGATCCTCACCCCCTTGGAGCCGTGTTCGACGACGACCGCTCCGCCCGCCGCACCCGGCGCCGCAACCCCGGGGAGAGCCGAGTGTGCGTGCGCCGGATGTGCGTGGGGGCCGTGATGCGGAGGGAGAGCTCCGCCGGGTCCAAATCCGCCGGGTCCGAACACGTCGGCACAGACGAGCGGACGACCGACCGGCGGATGCTGCACGATGGTTTGCAGCGGCGGCACGTCGCAACGATCGGCACGATCAAAGAAGGCGCTTCCGGCGGTCCAGGCACTGTGACCGCTGGTACCCGTGAATACGTAAGACTGATCCATCGACCCGAGGGCCTTGGCCACGTCGTTCAGTTCGGTGTTCATCGTGTCGCGGACGGCCGTGTAGCCGGCGCCGACGCCGATCACGCCCATCGTCCCGTACAACACCAACTCGCTCGACAGCACGAAGCCGTCGTCTTGCAGCCACAGATCGTTCAACTTGCCTACCATGGGAATCTCCTTCTCTCTTGGGCACTTGCCCCGCGACTTCCGGCACGAAGCCGCGAGGCACAAGATCATTCATTCGTTGCGAACATCATTCGCGTCGGACAAGAGCAACTATCGCGGCCGCCTCGTGGGCGAACTACAGGAGCCGAGGGGACGCGCTGGTGAAGGAGTGGTGAAGGGGAAGGAGCTAGTTGCTAGTTGGAGAAGGAGGAACTGGCGTGTCCGTCTGCTCTAGCTACTAGCGACTAGCTACTAGCAACTGCCTCCAACTCTCCCGACGCCAGCCACTGCGGCTTCCACATCGTCCAGAAATCACACGCTAGGTGTTCTTCCACGTAGCGATACGGCAGCAGGCCCGTTCCGTCGTCGCCCCACGCGGGGCCGAACGTCGTACGCACCACGAGCGCGCCTTTGGTCGAACGAATGCGATGGGCGTCGTCGTAGCCGACGATCACCAGCGGGGCGGCCCCGGCCGGCGCGTCGAGCTTCGAGGGATACGGAATCTCGCCGGTCTTCGCGTCGATGCCGCCGGCCAGCGCCGCCCCGCACACCACGGCAAAACCCGCGGCGACGCAACCTTTCACGGCCCGCAGAATGTCCGCCCCGGCGGCCGCCGGCGAATCCAGGCGGGCGAACCGCAATTCCAGATATTCCCGCTGAAAACCGTAGGCAAAAGGGTCCGGTGCGTTGCCGCGCAAAATGCCGTCGGTCGGGCAAAAACGCTCCGGCGGGCAGCCGAAGCGGGCCAGCGCCTGCAGCGTCGTACGCAGGCTCGCCCCCTCACCCGACAGGCCCGCCAGACGCCGCGAAGTCTCGTAAAGAAAGCCGATCGACGGCTCGACGGCCCGCCCCAAGGTCCGCCGCTCGAAGTACCGTGCCAGCGTCACGACCGCCGCGGCGACCGCCATTTGCGGAGCGGCGGAAGAGCCGGGCGGCGGCAAGAATTCACGCAGATCGACCCGCGCCGGCGGCGTGCTTTTGGCCCCGCGACGGCGACGCAGCTTCGCAAACGCCTCGCGCACCGGCGGCGCGTCAAGCGTCCAATCGCGAACGTCGGGCAGGTCGCGCAGCAGACCGGGGCCGTCGGGAGGCACGGCATTGCGCGGCACGGAGCTATGGAACAAAGAGTTGCTTGGCACAGAGGGCATTTCCGTCACCCCGGAAGACTGAATTCACGGCAAACGCGCTCGTCGGTGTGCCGCGCCGCCGCCCGACGGTCTCTCCTCGTCTGCCCGAAAGCAGTCGACCGTCGGCGGCAAGCGCCCGCGAACAGGAGCAGCATCGCGTGCAATCGCTTCGCCGCCTACCGACGCGCTGGTGAAGGTCCGGTGAAGCTCTGGTGAAACTTCGGCCTCCCGACCGAAGCAATTTTTTTTCCGGGCGATTCGGCTTCCCCGCCGGCCGCCGGCGTTTGACAAGCCGGATGCGGCGGCGGACGATAACGACGACGCATGCGTCCTCATTTCATCGTCGGAATCTCCGAGAGTTGGCTCCTATGTCGCTACATTGCCGCGATCGCCGGTCGCTCCTTTGCCTGCTAGGTCTGTCGCTGCTCACGCCGCTCTTCACCGGCTGTAAAAAGCACGTCGACGCCGCCGCGAACTCCGCACCGCCGCGGGTGCGCTTCGTGCAACCGTTGCAAACCAAGGTGACCGACTACGAATACTTCATCGGCACGATGGAATCCGTCGAAAGCGTCGAAGTGCGGGCGCGCGTGACCGGCTATCTGCAAGACATTTATTTCAAGGACGGCGACGAAGTCGAGAAGGGAGCCCCGCTCTACCTGATTGACCCGCGGCCCTATCAGGCCTTGGTCAATCAGGCCAAGGCCCAGACGCTGGTCGCGCAAGCTCGGCTCAAGCTCGCCAAAGCCGACTACGAGCGCGGGCTGGCGGTGTCGAAAACCCCCGGCGCGATCAGCGTTCAAGAGTTGGAAACGTTCGCCGCCAACGTCGCCCAGGGGGAAGCCGCGGTCGTGGCCTCCCAGGCCGCGGAAGAATCGGCCGACCTGAATCTCGGCTACACGAAGATCAACGCGGAAATCGCGGGCCTCATCAGCCGGCCGCTCGTCACGCGCGGCAATCTCGTCGTGCAAGACAACACGCTGCTGACGACGATTAAGTCGCAAGACCCGATCTACTGCTACTTCGACATGGATTCCAGCACGTCGGCCCGCTTCAAGGAACTGATTCGCGACGGAAAAATTCGCTCGGCGCGCGACGACGGCGAAGTCAAGCATCTGCAAGTGCACACCGACGAAGACCCGAAGGACGCCTATCCGCACGACGGCGTCCTCGACTTCATCGAAAACAAAGTCAGCACCAGCAGCGGCACGTTACAACTGCGAGCCAAGTTCGCCAATCCCAAGACGCCCGGCACGGCTCTACGGCAATTCACCGCCGGCGAACGGGTCGACGTGCGCGTGCCGGTCGGCCCCGAGCATCCGGCTTTGGTCGTACCGCAAGCCGCCGTCGGCACGGATCAAGGAGAGAAGTTCGTCTTCGCGATCAACAAAGACGACAAAATCGAATACCGGCCGATCGAGGCCGGAGCGCTGCAGCCGGGCGCCATGCAAGAAATCATCCCCCGCAAAGTCGTCCGCGTCGGTGAAGGGATGCGCGTCGCCGAAGCCGGCGAACCGGGCGAAGACAGCATCACGGCGAGCGACCGCATCGTCGTCGCCGGGCTGCAACGCATTCGCCAAGGAACGGTCGTCACGCCGGTGGAGTACGTCGCTCCGCAACCTTCGACGCGCACCGACACGGCGTCGATCGACCCGGCCCCGACGGCGACCGGCACGACTCCGGCCGCCGCCCCTTCGGCCGCTTCCCCCTCGGCGACGAAGCCTTAAACTTCGCCGCAATCGCCTCCGCTATTGTTGCGTTCCGACTCCGCTGATACGACCTCGCGAGACTCCGGCATGTTGGCTCGTTTCTTTATCGATCGTCCGATCTTCGCCTGGGTTATTTCGATCGTCATCACGCTCATCGGCGGCGTGGCGGCGATGACCCTCCCGGTCTCGCAGTATCCGGACATCACGCCGCCGACCGTGCAGGTCACCTGTACTTATCCCGGCGCCGATGCGCAAGTCGTTGCCGATTCGGTCGCCGCGCCGATCGAGCAGCAGGTCAACGGCGTCGAGCGAATGATGTACATGTCGTCGCAATGCACCAACGACGGCGTTTACAACCTGACGGTCACGTTCGAACTGGGCACCGATCTGAACATGGCCCAGGTGCTCGTGCAAAACCGCGTCGCCCTGGCCATGCCGCAACTGCCGCAGCAAGTGCAGGTGCAAGGCGTTTCCACCAAGAAGAAGTCGCCGAGCATTTTGCTCGTCGTGAACCTCATTTCTCCCGACGGGCGCTATAACGACCTCTACCTCAGCAACTACGCGACGACCCAAGTCCGCGACGAGTTGCTCCGCGTGACCGGCGTCGGCGACGTCACCTACCTCGGCCAGCGCGATTACAGCATGCGCGTCTGGCTCGACCCGGCGAAGATGGCCGGCCGCGGACTCACCTCGAGCGACGTCATCCGCTCGATCCAAGCGCAAAACGTGCAAGTGGCCGCCGGCCAAATCGGCCGTCCGCCGGTCCCCTCTGGCCAGCAATTTCAATACACGATGAGCACGCTCGGCCGGCTCACCACGCCCGAGCAGTTCGGCGACATCATCCTGAAGACCTCGAAGTCGTTCGATTCCTCCGGGAAGCCGTCGACGGAAGTGGTCCGCGTGCGCGACGTGGCCCGGATCGAACTCGGCGCGCAACAGTACGACCAAATCTCGCGCCTCGACGGCCGGCCCGCCATCGGCCTGGCCGTGTTCCAGTTGCCCGGCTCCAACGCCCTGGAAACGGCCGAACTGATCAAGGCCAAGATGGAAGACCTCAAGAAGGGATTCCGCCAAGGGGTCGACTATCAGATCGTCTACGACACCACCCCCTTCATCGAGCAATCGGTCGAGGAAGTGTTCGCCACTCTGATCGACGCCGTGATCTTGGTCGCCATCGTCGTGCTGCTCTTCCTGCAAGACTGGAAGGCGATGATCTTGCCGATGATCGACGTGCCCGTGTCGCTGATCGGGACGTTCGCCGTCATGGCCGTGATGGGCTTTACGCTCAACAACCTGACGCTCTTCGGCCTCGTCCTGGCCATCGGCATCGTGGTCGACGACGCAATCGTCGTCTTGGAAAACATCGAACGGCTCATCGCCACCGGCCTCAACGCCCGCGACGCCACGATCAAGGCGATGGACGAAGTCACGGGGCCGATTCTCGCCATCACGCTCGTGCTCTGCTCGGTGTTTTTGCCGTGCGCGTTCATCCCGGGCATCTCCGGACAATTCTTCAAGCAATTCGCCCTGACGATCGCGGCCTCGATGATCATCTCGGCGATCAACGCCATGACGCTCACGCCGGCCCGCGCCGTCACGATTTTCAAATCGCAAGACGCGCACCACGGCGAGCACCGGCGCGAGGCGCTGCCGTGGTGGATTTTCCTCGTCATCGGTTTTGCCGCGTCGTACAAGTGGCTTGCGCCGCTCTACGGCGAACCGCTCAACGCTTGGTTCACGCAAGAGTTTTCCATCTCGCAGCGCATGGCCGGCTACCTGGTCATATTGCTCCTCGCGCTTCCCGGTCTGATCGGCCTCGCGGGCAAGGTGATCGTCAAACCGATCAACCGGGTGTTGAGCGTATTCTTCCAGGCGTTCAATCGCGTGTTCGACCGCATCGCCGCGGTGTACGGCGCCGCCGTGGCGCGCATGGTCCGCGTCGGCGCGCTGGTCATGCTGCTCTACGGCGGCCTGCTCTTCGCCACCTATTGGACGATGACCACGGCCCCCAAGGGCTTCATTCCGCTGCAAGACCAAGGCTACCTACTCTGCAACGTGCAACTGCCCGACAGCGCGAGCGTGGAACGAACGAGCGAAGTGCTCCGCAAGATCGAGCGCTTTTGCCTCGGCGACAAGAGCGGCAAGTACCACGGCATTCCGGCCCTGCCCGGCGAACCGACTTACGAAGGGGTGCCGGGCATCGCGCACACCAACGCCGTGGCCGGCCAATCGTTCTTGCTCAGCGCCAACGGCTCGAACTTCGGCTCGTGCTTCATCATTCTCGAACCCTTCTCGGTGCGGCACGGCCATGAAACCTACGACGATACCGTCGCCCAAAAGGTGCGGGCGTTCGCCGCCGCGGAGATCGAAGACGCCGTGGTGACCGTGTTCCGCGCGCCCCCCATTCAAGGACTCGGCACCTCCGGCGGCTTCAAGCTCCAAGTGGAACAGCGCGGGCAGTTCGACCTCGTCGAACTCCAGCGCTCGACGGACGAAATCGTCGCCGCCGCGAACAACGACCGACGAATCGTCGGGGCGTTCTCCATGTTCCGCGCCGAAACGCCGCAGCTCTACGTCGACATCGACCGGACGAAATGCGAAGCGCTCGACGTCGATCTGAACGAGGCGTTCAACACGTTGCAGGTGTACATGGGGGGCATGTACGTGAACCTGTTCAACGAATTCGGCCGGACGTGGCAGGTGAACGTCATGGCCGACGAGCCGTTCCGGGCCGACGTTCAATCGCTCAAGCAACTGCAGGTGCGCAGCCGGAGCGGCCGCATGGTGCAGATGGGAACCATCGCCAAGGTCGAAGATCGCGGCGGCCCCGTCATGGTCATGCGCTACAACATGTACCCCTCGGCGGCCGTGAACCTGAACCCCGCTCCGGGCACGAGCTCCGGCGAAGTGTTGCAGATCGTCGACGACTTAGCCGGCGCGCAAGGAGCGCCGTACGACTGGACCGAAATCATGTTTATGCAGATCAAGGAAGGGAGCACGGCGATGCTCGTCTTCGCGCTCGGTACGCTTTTAGTTTACCTCGTGCTGGCCGCGAAATACGAAAGCTGGTCGCTGCCGGCGGCCGTGATTCTCGTCGTGCCGATGTGCTTGCTCTGCGCCGTCTCGGGCATGCTCGTCACGCAACTGCCGGTCGACATCTTCGTGCAGATCGGCTTCCTAGTGCTCATCGGCTTGGCGGCCAAAAACGCGATTCTCATCGTCGAATTCGCCGAGCAATTGCGCGGCGAAGGGCACGGGCTGCATGCGGCGATCGTCGAAGCCTGCCGCCTGCGCCTGCGGCCGATCATCATGACGTCGTTCGCCTTCATTCTCGGCGTGGTGCCGCTCATTCTCGGCCACGGCGCCGGCGCGGAAATGCGCGTCTCGCTCGGCACCGCGGTCTTCAGCGGCATGATCGGCGTCACCGTGTTCGGCATCTTCCTCACGCCGGTGTTCTACTACGTGATCATGCGGCTTAAGGGCGTTTCGCCGGATGCGCCCGCCGCGCCCCCCGCTCCGTCCGCGCCCGCTCCGACGTCCCACGCCTAACGAGCCGCACGCTTTACGAGTCGCATCATGAAACGCCGCCTGGATCCCGATCGCAAAATCAAAATCACGGTCGCCGACAAAGAGAGAATCGAGTTTCGGCTCAAAGATATTCTCGTCCCGCCGAAGGAAAAGATCTCGCTGAAGAAGGACTACGATCCCGGTTTCACCGGCGGCTTCGAAGACAAGGCCGGCGCCCTGGAGCACGTGGCCGCCAACGTCGACCGTCTCAGCGAATATCAAGATCGGCTCTACGCCCAAGACACCTACTCGCTGCTGATCATCTTCCAAGCCATGGACGCCGCCGGCAAAGACGGCGCGATCCGCCACGTGATGTCGGGCGTCAACCCGCAAGGTTGCCACGTCACGAGCTTCAAGAGCCCGTCGAGCGAAGAACTCGACCACGATTACCTCTGGCGGGCCGCCAAAGCGCTGCCGGCGCGCGGCATGATCGGCATTTTCAATCGTTCGTACTACGAAGAAACGCTCGTCGTCCGCGTCCATCCGGAGTTCTTGGCGAAGCAAAAGCTCCCCGTGGTCGACGACGACATCTGGAAGCGCCGCTTCAAAGAGATCAACCATTTCGAGCGCTATCTCGTCGACAACGGCACGGTCGTGCTGAAATTCTTCTTGCACCTTTCCAAGAAGGAACAGAAAAAGCGGTTCCTCGCACGGATCGACGAGCCGAAGAAGAACTGGAAATTCTCGCCGGCCGACTATCTCGAACGAGCCCATTGGGACGAATATCAAGACGCGTTCGAAGACATGCTCAACCACACGAGCACGGAAGAAGCGCCCTGGTTCGTCATTCCGGCCGACAACAAATGGTTCGCCCGCTTGGCGATCTCCGAAGCCGTCTGCACGGTGCTCGACGGCCTCGACCTGAAATACCCCGCGGTCGACAAAGCGCGCAAAGAGGAACTACTCAAGATCCGCGCGGAATTGGAAGCGGAATAGCGCTGAAACCCTTCTCCCTCCGGGAAAAGGTGGCCTTTAGGCCGGATGAGGGTGAGCCCACAGCGGAGTTCGTTCGCAATTCTGTGCGGCAACGATCCGAAGCACAGCCCAGCGTCGTGCCGCGCGACCCTCACCCGCCGAGCTAAAGCTCGTCGACCTCTCCCAGTGGGAGAGGTGACATGGCGGACTACTTTCCGATGCAATACAAATGCGCGTGCCCGCGGATGTAGAGCTTGCCGTCGGCCGCGGCGGGAGAGGCGAGGGTTTCGTCGTCGAGTTGGTTCTCGGCGACTCGCGTAAACGTCGGGCCGTCGACCAGCACCGTGCAGAGGCCGGCCTTGTTCAAGAGATAAATCTTCCCGGCGGCCGCGATCGGCGAGGCTTTGAAATCGCCGCTCAAGCGTTCTTTCCACAATTCGGCGCCGGTCTTGGCGTCTAAGCATTGAGCGATCCCTTGGTCGCTGATCGTGTAGACCCGCCCGCCGACGACGACCGGCGTGCAACTGTCGGGCGACGCCTCCTTATGCCGGAAGGCGACCGCTTCGGCCGGCAGTTCCTTGCCGTCGGCCGTCGCCGAGTGCAGATTCACGCCGAGCACTTCTCCCTTTTGGCCGCGCGTCGCAAACACCCGATCGCCGGCGACCACCGGCCCGGTGATCGTTCGCCCGCCCGTCAAACCGCCGAGGTACCAGCGGAGCTTGCCGGTCAAGGGATCGTAGGCGTCGAGTTGGTTGCCGCCCATGATGATCATCTCGGTCGTGCCGTCGCCGGCCTTGCGATAGACGGGCGTGGTGTACGAATCAAACTGTTCCGCTTCCGCCGCGACGTTGCGCGGCGTGTACCAACGGAGCTTGCCGGTCGCCAGATCGTGCGCCACGACGTAGCTCGCGGCCTTCTTGCCGGCTTCGTTCGACGCCGCCCCTTCGAGCGAATCTTGCATGCAAACGCTGATCACGGTATCCGCGTGAAGACCGCTGCCGTAGAGCACGGGGCTGTTCGCATGCCCCCACCAGATGCTGTACGGCCCGTAGTCGTCCTGCAGGTTGCGTTTCCAAAGGAGCTTGCCGTCGAAGTCGAGCGCGGCCAAGTCGCCGTTGCCGAAATGCACGACCATGGTCTTGCCGTCGGTCACCGGCGACGGGCTGGCATTGTTGTGCAACTTGTGAAACTTCTGCACGGAGCGCTTCTCCGCTTCGCGCACCGTATCGGCCTTGCCGATCTCGCGCGTCCACACGGTCTTGCCGTCGGCCGCGCTCAATCGCAATGCGAGGAGTTTTCCATCCTCGGTTTGCGAAGTGAGAAAGATCGCGTCCCCCCAAATCGCCGGAGTGCTGCAACCCCACGGCGGCAACGGCGCCTTCCAAACCACCCCCTTCGTCTCGCTCCACTCCGTCGGCAGATTGGTCTCATGACTAATGCCGGTCCCGTCCGGCCCGCGCCACTGCGGCCAATTCTCAGCCTGGACGCTCGTCACACTCAGGCAGAGAGAGAGGAAGAAGAAGGAGATATGGGGATAGGAGGGGATGGAGTGATGCATACGGTGCTTTTGTTTTGAACTGAGCCTGTAAATCTTCAAGATCGAGTTGAAGTGATTATTGCGCCATGAAACTTCTTGTTGGATGCCTTCAATGTATCAATAAGTGCGAGCAGTCCCTCACCCTCGACTCGAAGCAGGGCCGAATGCCCTCCAGGCACCAACTCGACTTTTCGACCATACAAGACGACTTCTACCAGCTTCAAGCGAATCGGTAACGCTAATTCATCGGTGCCGGAAAGTGTATCGCCGTTCGATGCGAAGATTCGATCAAACACCGTACCGACCGGAATATCACCGTCCTCGTTTTGCCCGGTCACCACGCCGTCTTCATTTGCCGAGTCGACGTTAAAACGATACTCAAGCATTCCGCATTCTCGTTCCGTTCCCTCGCTGGCGCGTCGGGGCTAGTATGCGGTAGTCCGCTGTCTGCTGTTCAGCATTCCGCAGTCCGCAGTCAGCATTTCCTTACGTCGCCTTATCAATCGGCCACATGATGCCGGCCGAGAAGCCGCCGTCGACGAAGACGATTTGGCCCGTCATGAAGGCCGACGCTTTCGACGCCAGGAAAATCGCCGCGCCGTTCATGTCTTCCGGGTTCCCCAACCGACGGAGCGGCGTGTTGGCCGTGTTCCATTCTTGCATCATCGGGTTCGACCAAAGCTTTTTCGACAAGTCGGTGAGGATGTAGCCCGGCGCGATGGCGTTCACGCGCACCCCCTTCGGGCCCCACTCCATGGCGAGCACCCGCGTCATGTGGCCGACCGCCGCTTTGCTGGCTGCGTACGGCAAGACCCACGGCAACGGGCCGTAGTTGTTGAGCGAGCAGATTTGAATCTGCGAACCGCCCCCTTGGGCGACCATTTGCTTGCCGACCGCCTGCGACATGAAGAACGCGCCGCGGAGGTTCGTGTCGATGATGAAGTCCCAGTCTTCTTCCGTCACTTCGGCGGCCGGCTTGCGGCGATTCACGCCGGCGACGTTCACGAGCGTATCGATCCGCCCGTACTTGGCGACGACGGCGGCTACGAGTTGGTCGATCTGCGACTTTTGCGCGACGTCGCAACCGAGGCCGTGGCAGGCCCCTTTCGTCTTGGCGGCGATCTCCGCGGCGGCCGTTT
>CAZWDN010000087.1:0-16226 GCA_964633125.1 uncultured Pirellula sp.
TCTTCGTCGCGAATCTCCAGCAGCGCGCTGTAGAGCGTCGTCGATTTACCGCTGCCGGTCGGGCCGGTGACGAGGATGATGCCGTGCGGTAAGCGAATGAGTTGTTGAAAGACCTGATACTGATCTTCGTCCATGCCGAGCTTGCGGAGTTCGAACTCCATGCGCCCTTTGTCGAGCAAGCGCATGACGATCCCTTCGCCGTGGATCATCGGGATGACGCTCACGCGCACGTCGACCTCGCGGCCGTGCACCTTGAGCTTGATCCGGCCGTCTTGCGGCAGGCGCTTTTCGGCGATGTTGAGCCGCGCCATGATCTTGAGCCGGCTGATGATCGCGGCCTGAAAGCGGCTGATCTCCGGCGGCATCGGCTGCGTTTGTAATAGCCCGTCGACGCGGTAGCGCACGCGCAGGCCCGACTCTTGCGATTCGATATGCACGTCGCTCGCACGGGCTTCGACCGCTTCGAGCAAGATCTCGTTCACAAGCCGGACGACCGACGCTTCCTGCGCCATTTCCGAAAGTTCGGAGCCGTCGGTTTCGATTTCGCTGAGCAGTTCGACGCCGTCGTCGGCCGCGGCCGATTGCGCAATGAGCCCTTCGACCGTTTCACTGCCGACGCCGAGATGCGTCTTGATCAACTTCGCCAATTCGCGACGCGACGCCAGCACCGGCTCGATCGCCAGCCCGATTCCGGACGACAATTCGTCGAGCGGATAGAGATCGAAAGGGTCGCTCGTGGCGACGACCAGCGTGCCGTTGTGCCGACGCACGGGAAACAGCGATTGCCGATGAATGAACCGGGCCGGAAATCCCTGCAGCAACGAAAGGTCGACCGGCGTTTCAGCCAGGTCCACGTACTCCAGTCCCACGGCGTCGGCCAGAGCCTTGAGCGCGGCTTCTTCCTTGACGAGGCCCAGGTTCACCGCCACCTGATCGGCGCGCAATCCTTCGCCGTTCGTGCTCGAACGCACGCGGGCCAACTGCTCGCGCGAGAGCAGGCCCGACTTCAGGAGAATCTCACCGGCTTCCATAACAAACACAATCTCGCGGGCGGGCGAAAAACCAAGCGGACCGAAATAGACACGAACTCGAATTCCATTAAAAAGCTCAGCCCGGTCGGCCACGACCGGGCGAAACGCCGCAATGGCTGCGGCGGCTAAGCAATTTGTGTTACGACCAATAACAGGCGGAACTACGGAGCGTTATTCGTCGGACGATTTCCCGCAGGCTGATCGCCTTCGGGACGGTTGCCTCCTTCGGGGCGCTCGCCGGGACGACGAAACCCTTGGCCCCCCGGACCTCCGGGGCCGCCCCCCGGTCCGCCGGGTGCGCGGCCGCCGAACATCTGCGAACGATCAAACTCGAATTTCGCTCCCTTCATCTGTTCGAACTTGGCCCGTTGCTCCGAAGTGAGCACGCCGAGAAGCTTCTCCGTCATTTCGGTTTGCATCTGTTGGAACTTCGTGCGCATTTCTTCGCTCGGGCCTCGTTGTTGTCCGTCGCCGCGAGCGGCGGAGAACATCTCGCGCATCTTCTGCCCGAGTTCTTCGCGCTTGGCGGACAGTTCCTTCTTTTGCTCTTCGGTGATCTTCAACTCCGCGGCGACTTCCGGATCGTCGAGCGCGCCCATGCCGCGAATTTGAATATTGAGTTCCTTCAACCGATCGAGCTGATGCGGCATCAGCACGGCGTTCATCTTTTCCTTCAGTTCCTTTTGCACTTCTTCCAACTTACCGCGCATCGATTCGAACTTCGCGCGGCGATCGTCTTCCGCCAGGTCGCGCATGCCGGAGAACATTTCGCGAATCTTCTCTTGCTGTTCTTCGCGGAGCTTCTCGAAGTCTTTGATTTGTTCATCAATCAGTTCGAGCTCCTTCTGCACTTGCTCGCTTGCCAAGAGCATCAGTTCACCGCCACCGCCGCCGGGTCCGCCCGGCCCGCCGCCGAAGCCGACGCGGCCGCCGAACCCTCCCCGTCCCGGGCCGCCCGGTCCACCGGGGCCGCCCGGACGCGGTCCGCCTTGCCCCTGGCCGGGTTGGTTTTCTCGGGGCGGGTCTTGTTGCTGGGCGGAGGCGTCCCAGGCCGACCCCAAAACGAGGGCGGCAACCACGGCCCCCGGAAAACACCGACGGCAGAGCGAAATCAAGGTCGAAAGGCCGGCTTGCATAACTGCATCCCCTCCAAAGTAGCTTGGCGTGCCCGGCTCCTGCCGGTCTGACTAACCATATCTAACTCCCGCGCGGCCGAAAAGTTTCGCCGCCGAGACAGATCTCCCCTGCGGCAAACCGGTGCGTCGAAGCAGGGTGATATCGCAAGCCGCGGCAAGCGTCGTCTTGCCGAACCGGCCGGCGGCGGGCGACGGGAATCGCGGTTCTCGCCGGAAAGCTTCGCGTAGGAACTCCGGCACGGAGTGTTTATGATAAATCATGCGACTGCGGTTCGCCCTCTTTTTCTTCGCAATTGCGGCTTATGACGACGCCTCGATGCCACGTTCTCGTGCGTGCTTTTCTGGTTGTAGCGACCTCGCTCGCCGCAGCCGCCGCATCGGCCCAACCGCCGGGATTCGATCCGGGCGAGATGGTCAAACGAATGGACCGCAACGAAAACGGCCAAATCGATCCCGACGAAATGGAAGGGCGCGCACGCGGCTTCTTGGAAAGCATCGCGCGGGACAACAACCTCGACCTCTCGAAGCCGATTCGAAACGACAAGCTCCGCGACATCTTGCGGGCTCGCTTTCAGGGCGGCTCGTCGGGATCCTCGCGCGGCCCTTCCGGCGCCCCCGTAGGTTCTTCCTCCGGCAACTCCGGTCCGGCCGTCAAGGCGTTCGGCGTTTCCACCACAGGGCCGACGCCGACGGTGCTCGGCTTCGGCGCCGACGCGGGCGCCGACAATTGGGATTCGCTCCGTGCGAAGTATGATCCGCGCGTGATCGAGAAAGTGGAAGAGTCGCTCAGGCGCTACGACCGCAATCAAGACGGCATGCTCGACGCCGAGGAAATGAAGAACGGCCGCTGGGATTCCGGCCATCCGCTCGATCACGACAAGAACCGCGACGGCAAAGTACAACGCAGCGAACTGGCCGAACGCTACAAAGCCCGCTACGCCAGCGGCATGTACGGCCCACCGAGCGGCTACGGCGGCAGCTACGGCGGAGGTCCGCCCGGCGGCTTCTCGGGCGGATTCGGCGGCGGGCCGCCGAGCATGACGGTGGTGAGTTCCGGCGGCGTCGTTCGCAGCTATTCGCCGAGTTCGAGCACTCCGACCACCTCGACCACGACCTCGTCGTCAAGCACTGCGAAGCCGAGTTCCTCCGGCGGCACCGGTTCCGGCACGCCCGACGATCGCATGCTGCGTTATGCCGAAGGCCTGCTCAAGCAATACGATACAAACAAAGACGGCATTCTCCAACGCGACGAGTGGAGCAAGATGCGGAGCGAATCGCAAAAGGCCGACCGCGACGGCAACGGTCTCATCACCAAAGACGAACTCGCCGCGCAACTTGCGGACTACTCCAAGGGACGCTCGAGCGGCTCTTCGGGGAGTTCTACCGGCGGCTCAAGTTCGTCCGGCTCGGGCTCCTCCGGCTCGGGCTACTCGTACGGCTCGCGGCCGTCGGTCGGCGGCCCCGCTTCCGGCGGCGTCAAAAGCGGAACCGTGAAAACCTACCGCTTTCTCGCCCCCGCCGAACGACTCCCCGCGGGCCTGCCCGACTGGTTCACGCGCAACGACGGTAACGGCGACGGCCAAATCTCGATGGCCGAATTCTCCACGTCGTGGGACGATCAGCGCGCCGCCGAATTCACGCGCTGGGATCGCAACGGCGACGGCCTCGTGACGCCGAAAGAAGCGATCGGCGGCGGCAAGTAGCGATCATACGGCGGGTGGCCGAGGCAGAACGAAGTGATGCCCCGGTTGCTGAGGGTTTAGCGTCCGCGATCGCGCCCGTCGCTGCGCGAGCCGCCGTCGCCGCGGCCCGAACTGCCGCCGCCGAAACCGCCGTCACGACCGCCGCCCGAGCCGAACGCGCCGCGCATGTTGTTAAACATCTCCATGCGCTGCCGCATCATGTCTTGAAACTGTTGCGCTTCGGCGCTTCCCGGCGGTCGCCCGCCGCTCGAGCCTTGCGCGGCGGCCGCGGCCGCCGCGTTCGGGTCAGTTGAGCTGCTCGAACCGGTCGTCGGCTTGTCCGACGTGCGGGCCTTGTCGCCGACGATCGCCGACAGCGCCTTCTGCACCGTCGCCGGATTGCTCCGCTTGAGCGTGACGATCCGGATCGCCGTGTTTGACTCACTCGTCGCGTGATCGAGCGTTTGCACGAGTTGCTCAATTTCTTCGTAGAGCGCCTGTGGCGCAGAAACGATCAACGAGTTGGTTCGCGTGTCGACGCCGATCGAGACCTTCTGAGTTTCGGCTTGCGACTTGCGATTCGACTGACCGCCGCTGCGTCCGCCCCGTAACATTTGCATGAGTTCTTCCGGCGACGGTTGTCGCTGACGATTCGAAGAGGCCAACCGTTCGGAGTAAACCTCGCGCAGGATCTCGGCGATCTGCGCCGCACCGGTATTCACCACCGGAATCAATCGCGGACGCGGATTAACGGTCGATTCCGGCACGTCGAGTTGATCGACGACCTTCAACAATTGTTCGATCAGGTCCAGGTCGGTAGGCGTCGCCTGCACGATGAGGGCGTTGAGCCGGGCGTCGGGCACAATCAGGACCGAAGCGCCGCTGAGAATCGACGACGGCGCTCCACCGCCGCCGCCGCCGAGCATCGCGCTCATCATGCCGCCCCCTCCGCCCCCCAAGGCCATGCCGGCCAAGTCGCCGAGCAGCGAACCGCCGCCGCCGGCCGAACTGCCGCCGCCGCCGAACACCGCTTCCAACGTCTCCGCCGCCGCCACGGCGCCGGCGTTCTGCAAATAAAACACGGTAAACTCTTTGCCGCCGGTCGCCGTCCGGCTCGCCAAGTTCGTCAGCAGCGATTCAAACTGATTGAGCGCTTCAATGTCGTCGCTGGCGATCATCACGCCGCCGGGGCCCGGAGCGACGATGATCGGGGCCGGCTCCTTTGCTTCGCCCGGCTTGACGGCGGCGGCCGCCGCCGGCGGGGTTGCGGTTGCCGTAGGCGTCGGTTGACCGTCGGCGGCGACTTCACGACGCAGCACGACCGAATGAATGCGAAGCCGCTGCGGTGCCGCGTCGTTGAGACTCCCGGCATCGACCTCGGCGGATTTCTCCGTCGGGGGCACATTCGCCGGAGGGGTCGCCGGCGCGCTCGGTGGTGCGCTCATGGGTGCGGCTTGCGGCTTCGGTTGCACCGGCGGCGTTTGCGGAGCAACAGGCGATTGAGGAGCTTGAGGCGTTCGCGGTGCGCCGCTGCCGGCAGGTCCGGCCCGATCCGTCGCCGCCGGGTACGACGATTGGATACTCGACGACGGCGTCACCACGCGAATCGGGTTCGAGCGCATCGTCGGCCAGATCGTTTCCAATTGCTCGAGCGCCGTCTTCACCGTCCGCGGGCTCAACGGCAGCATCCGCACGTTCGTGTGATCGGTCTGTGTTTCCCCGCTGCCGTCATCAACGTTCTCTCCCATCTTCGCGAGCAACGACTTAATCTGTTCGATTTGTCCTTGCGAGCCGCGCACGAGCAACTGCCGCGTGAGCGTGTCGGCTTCGACCTTCGGCGCGCCGGCCGCGGCTGCGCCGCTGTCGGTGCCGAACAATTTGCCGATCGCGGTGACGGCCGCTTGCGGGTCGACGAATTGCAGGCGAATCACTTCCACTTGCCGCGCTTCGCGTTGCATCTGTTCGATCGTGGCTCGAATCGTCGCATGCTGCGCAGGGCGCGCCAGCGCAACCAGCTTGCCGGTCACCGGATCGGTCGTGAGTCGCACGTCGGAAAAATTGGCCATCAACGTTTGCAGCACCGCCAGCACCGACGTCGGGTCGGAGACGCCGACGTCGTACACTTCCAGTTGCGGAGTTTCGACGGCGCCCGTGCCGGCCGGGGCGGGAACGTCGATCGCTTGAATGATCTCGCTCACCTGCGCCACGCGCTCCGGCTTGCCGCCGACCAGGAGCTTTCCGGTCAGCGGATCGACGGCGAGGCGCACGCTGCCGTCGGCCGCGGCATAAGCGTCGGCCGGAATATCAAGCAATTGACGCAGGAGCGGCAAAACGTCTTCCACGCCGACATGCGTCGGTTGAAACGCCTTCACGGCGCCCGCGTCCGAGGCTTGCAGTTGGGCCGTCGCTTCGAGCACGGAGCGAATGAGCCGCAAACGTCCAGCCGTTTCGGTCACTTGAATCTGACCGGCCTTGGGCAACAGCACGACCGCCCCTTGAGGGCCGATCAGCCGTTGGATTTCAGCTTGCGCGTCTTCAGCCGAGAGCCTGCCGAGGCGGAAGAGCGTCGTCGCGAGTTCGAATTCGCCGAGCGCGTCGAGCTTTTCGCCCGGCACGAAGGGAACCAAGTTCGGCGGAATGCCGTCTTCCAAGTTCACGACCATCAGCATCCGCTCGCGACGCACGAGCGTGAAGCCCTTGGTGAGCAGCACGCCGTTCATCAGGTCGAGCGCTTCGGCCGGCGTGTATTCGCGATTGTCGGTGTAGTTGAGCGTGCCCGGCGGCGGAGCATCCATCACCAGCGACAAATCGGCCTGCTGCGCGAACCAGTCGAGCACGTCGCCCCACGGTTGGAAGCGGAAGTTGAACTTCAGTTTGACGTTCGCTTTGTCTGCCGGCGTCGCGGCGGCTGTTGCAGTATTTCCGCCCGTTTTCGGAGCGGCGCCGGTCGGCGCGGCGAGAGCCTGTCCGCTTGCCGTTTTCGCCCCGCCTTCGACGGAGGCAACCGCCGGCGAACCGTCAGCCCGGGCAACCGTGGCGGCGGTCGGCGACACCACGCCGGCCAATTTCTCCCACTCGGCCCGCTGCTCCGGCGTGAGCAAACTAAACGTGCGTTGTTCGAAGGCATTGCGCAACACTTCCCGTTGCTGGCCCGAGACGCGCCCCAGTTGCTCTTTGCGTTCGCCGGCCACTTTGGCCAGCGCGATCTTTTGTTCGTCGGTGAGTTTCAGGCGATCGGCGATGCCGGCCTCGGCGAACGAATCTCCCCCGGCGCGGCGGATGCGAATCTGATCGAGCTTCGCGCGCTGCGCGTCGTCGAGCAGTTTCAGCCCGGCGAGTTCCGAGTCGCGACGGAACGGCCCGAGCGCCGCGTCGCGTTCGGCCGCGGGAGCATTGCGCAACTTCAGCGCGATGTCCAGCACGTCGTTCTCGCGCTGGTCCACCAGCTTGAGAAGCTTCTCCCGCTGCTCGGGCTTCAATTGCAACTGCTCGGCGACGTCTTTCTCCAAGGCCAGCGCCAACACGCCGACGAACTCCGGCTCGGCGGCTTGCGCGGAGCGAGTTGTCGGAGCGAGACAGGCGCAAACGACGAGGCACGAGACTAGGCCCGCCGGAACACGGCCGCGGGTCGAAAGGGAGCGAAAAGTCGGCATTGCGAGCATCTCGAAAAGTCGGGAATCCCACCTATCTAACCCTAGCTCAGCTTAGGCGGGCCGATCCATTATCGCATGCGGCCGGGAAAACGCAGCATTCCGGGCAAAAACCGGCCGATTACGGTCATTCGGCCTGTAGGGAACGCCCTCCGTGGCGTTCCGTCCTGCGTGGCACCGAGCCTAACGGCCGACGTGCCGGAGGAATTACCAATGACCAAACACCAGATTCCCGACCATGACCGCAGGCGGAAACGACCAAACCCACGGCGCATCGGCAAACGGGCCGCGCCGTGGGTTTGGAATTTGGTGCTTGGAACTTGGGCGTTCCCTACAGATGGGCGCGAGTCCGGGCGCTACATCCGCATCCCTTCGCAGTCGATGATGATGATCGCTTCGTCGCCGATCGGCCCGATCGCCGTCGGGTCGAATCCAAAATCGCTCCGCTTGAGCCGCACTTCGGTCGAGAAGCCGACCCGCTTGATCCCCTTCCATTCGATTTCCTTGCCGCCCAGCAGAGGGAAGGTGATCGACTTCGTAACGCCGTGCATCGTGAAATCGCCGGTCACCTCAAAGCCGCCGTCGATGACTTTGCAACTCGTGCTCTTGAAGTCGATCGTGGGGAATTTCTTTTGATCGAAATAATCGGCCTGCTTCAGGTGCAGGTCGCGAGCCACGTTGCCGGTGTCGACGCTGTCGACCTGAATCGTCAGCGCGAACGTCGAGTTCTCCGGCTTCTCGCGATCGAGCGAGAACTTGCCGTCGACCAGATTGAAACGGCCGTGAATCCAACTCAAGTCGAGATGCCGCGCCTTGAAGCTGACGGACGAGTGGACGAGATCATACGTGTATTCATCGGCGGCACGTAGGGAATCTACGGCGTCTGCCGCAACGACGATGGCCGACATTACGATAAAACCAAACATACGCATGGCGGGAATTCCTCTGGGCGGGAAGGGGAGGGGGGAGGGCGGCGTGTCGTGGACGAACTTCGACAAAGGATCGAAGACGCCGACGCCGGACGCTATGCTAAATCCCGCACTCGACTGAGTAAAGCAATTTGTGACGAAAGCAATAACGGAGGGGCGTGCAGTGAATTCCATGCGACGCGTCCTTCAACATACGCTTCTCACGTCGGCAATTGTGGGATGCGGCACAGCGCAAATGCCACGCTCCCAAGTGGAGCGACTCATGCAAGAAATCGTCGCAACCAAACTGCCTCCGCAGGCATCAGACGTGCACGCGTCCGACGCTGCGCTATTCACGAGGGTCAGCCAGGTTCGTTTTCGCTGCACCGAACCGGAACTCCGGGCTTTCCTGCAGGCGTCACCTCGACTCAAGCACGATTTAGAACCGGGACTGGGCGTACTTCAAGGCGTCAAGAGCACCGAACCTTGGTGGCAACCTGATTTGCTGCAAGACGTACGCGGCGCTCGTCAAAGTTGGAAAGACGCTCCATATACGATCGACTCGTATCTGATTGCAGGCCGAGACGGTGCGCCGGGCGTCGTCGTCTATCTCATGGTGGTCTCGGAAAGACGCGACGACGCCTCAAAATGAATGAGTATTGACGAGTGAGAGGTTGGCCCAAAGAATCTCGCGCCACGGCACTTGAACGCATAGTCGCGCAGATACCTCAACGACTAAAATGTCGACTTTGTCGTTTCGAGGAGTCGACGATGGTGAGTGATGCGGAGCGCGCCACCGTGCTCTTTCTCTGCACCGGCAACTACTATCGCAGCCGTTATGCCGAGATTGTGTTTAATGCGCTCGCGCGCGAGCGGGGGTTGCCGTGGACGGCCGTGTCGCGAGGGTTGGCGCCCGACCCGCGCAACCAGGGACCGCTTTCGCGGCATACGCTGGCGGCCCTACGAACACGGGGGATCGACGCGGCCCCTTACGCGCGCGAGCCGATCACCGTGACCGACGCGGATTTCGCCGCCGCGGGACTGGTCTTCGCCGTGAAGGAAGCCGAGCATCGGGCGATGGTCGAGCGAGATTTTCCGCAGCGACTCAAGCAAGTGGAATTCTGGCACGTGCACGACTTGGATTGCGCCGAGCCTGCCGACACGATCGCCGCACTCGATGTGTTGCTGGCCGCGATCGTGGATCGACTGCAAGCCGCGGCATGAGAACCGCCGCGGGTGTGGCACTCGCACCAATTGTGGGCTAGAACACCTGCATCGTCGGTCGCCGGTTCTCTCTCACGCGAGTCTCCCATGGTATCGTTCAACCCGCCTGTCGCTTGCCGAGCAACGCTTCCGTTTTGCCGGACGGGGCACATCGTCGCGGCCGCGTTACTGCTGGTCGCCGTCTGCGGCGGTGCGTCGCAAGCCGACGCCGCCGAAAAGCCGAAGCGCCCCAACGTGCTCGTCATCCTCAGCGACGACCAAGGCTACGGCGACGTCTCGGCCCACGGCAATCCGGTGCTCAAGACGCCGAATCTCGACAAACTGCACGGCGAAAGCATCCGGCTCACCGACTTTCACGTCGCTCCGATGTGTACGCCGACGCGCGGGCAACTCCTCACCGGACTCGATTGCCTGCGCAGCGGCGCGTCGAGCGTGTGCGCGGGGCGGTCGTTCATTCGCCGCGGCACACCGACGATGCCGGAGATCTTTCGCACCGCCGGCTACCGCACCGGGCACTTCGGCAAATGGCACCTGGGCGACAGCTATCCGAACCTGCCGCACCAACGCGGCTTTGAAGAAACCGTGTATCACTTGGGTTGGGGCATCACGTCGATGGCCGACTGCTGGCTGAACGACTGCTTCGACGGCCGCTTCGCGCGCAACGGCGGCCCGCTCGAAAAGTTTCCCGGCTACTGCACCGACGTCTGGTTCGACTTGGCGATGAACTACATGCGCGAACGCGGCGCGAAACAAGAACCGTTCTTCGTCTACCTGCCGACCAACGCGCCGCACGGGCCGCACTGGGTCGCCGACGCGTATCGCGCGCCGTACAAGGGCAAGGGGCCTGACGCGTTCTTCGGCATGATCGCCAACCTCGACGAGAACCTTGGCCGGCTCGACAAGTTCTTGCACGAATCGAAGCTGTACGAGAATACGATCGTCGTCTACTTCAACGACAACGGCGGCACTGCCGGAGTGAAGACGTTCAACGCCGGCATGCGCGGACACAAGACGGAATACTACGACGGCGGCCATCGGGCCATGTGCTTCCTCCGCTGGCCGGCCGCGGGCTGGATGCCGCACGATATCGGCGTTTTGACGCAAGTTCAGGACCTGCTGCCGACGCTGACCGATACATGTCAGGTTACGCTCCCCAGCGAGGCCAAACCCGACGGCACGTCGCTGCTGCCGCTGTTGAGCGGCGCGGCGGAGCGGTTACCCGAGCGGACGCTCGTCGTGCAATACGGCCAGAATCCGGAGAAGTGGGATTCGTGCGTGCTGCGCGACAAGTGGCGACTGGTGCACGGCAAGGAACTTTACAACGTCGGCGACGATTTGGCGCAGGAGAAGGACGTCGCCGCGGCGCACCCGGAGATCGTCGAGCAATTGCGCGAGCATTACGAGCAATGGTGGGGGCAAATCGCGCCGCGTTTGCAGGACTTCAGTCCGATTTCCGTCGGTGCCCCGCAAGAGAACCCTACGACGCTGTCGGCCGCCGATTGGACGAACGTCTATTGCGACAACATGAAGAATCTCCGCGAGGGGCTTAACGAGAACTCGTCGTGGCATCTCTTGGTCGAACGGCCGGGCGAGTACGAGATCGAACTGCGTCGCTGGCCGCGCGAGGCCGATGCCCCGATCGCCGGCGGCGTGCCGAAGTTTCAAGCCGTGGTCGGTCAGCCGCTGCCGCCGGGCAGGGCGTTACCCATCCGTACGGCCCGACTGCAAATCGGCGCCGGCTTCGACGAGTCGCGGCCGGTGTCGGCCGACGACAAGGGAATTACCTTTCGCGCGTCGCTTCCGGCCGGCAAGACGGTGATGCAATCGTGGTTCTACGACGCCGACGGCAAGCAGCTATGCGGCGCCTACTTTGCCTATGTGACGAGGAAATAGGACATGGCGTCCCGAGTACCGAAGTCGACCGCACTCTACGAGCGTGCGAAGCAATTGATTCCCGGCGGCACGCAATTGGTAAGCCGCCGGCCGTCGCGGTTCGCGGAAGGGACGAGCCCCGTGTACGCCGTGCGCGGTAAGGGGGCCCGCATCTGGGATGTCGACGGCCACGAATACATCGATTGGGTCAGCGGCATTGCGGCGATCATCCTCGGCTATTGCGACGACGTGGTCGACGACGCCGTGCGCGAGCAAATCGGCCGGGGCGTGAACTTCTCGATCAGTTCGGAACTGGAAGTCGAACTCGCCGAGGAACTTGTACGCACGATTCCCTGCGCCGAAATGGTCCGCTACACGAAGTGCGGCGGCGAAGCGTGCGCCGTAGCCGTGCGTATTGCCCGCGGCGCGACGGGCCGCGACAAAGTGCTCTTCTGCGGCTACCACGGCTGGCACGATTGGTACTTGGCCGCCAATCTCGACGGCGGCGGTTCGCTCGACTCCCACCTCTTACCCGGAATCGAACCGATCGGCGTGCCGCGAGGCTTGGCGGGCACCTCGATTCCTTTTCCGTACGGCGATCTGGCGGCGCTCGGCGAAAACTTCGACCGGCATCGCGGCGAAGTGGCCTGCGTCATCATGGAGCCGCTCCGTTCTCAGCTTCCCCCCGAGGGCTACTTGGCCGGCGTCGCCAAGCTCTGCCGCGAGCATGGTGCGGTGCTCATCTTCGACGAAGTCTCGGCCGGCTTCCGGTTCGGAATGCAAGGAGCGCAAGGCTTCACCGGCGTCGTGCCCGACATGGCCGTGTTCGCCAAGAGCGTCTCCAACGGCTACCCGATGGGCATGGTCGTCGGCAAGCGCGAAGTCATGGCGCCCGCCGCGCGGATGTTCATCTCCAGCACCTACTGGAGCGACGCGATCGGCCTCATCGCCGCCCTGACGACCATTCGCGAACTCCGCCGCCGCGGCACGGCCAAGCACCTCCACGAATTCGGCGTCCGGCTGCAAGCAAAGATCAACGCCGTCGCCGCCGAAGTCGGCATTGATGTTCACTGCGGCGGACTTCCCGTGCATCCGCACCTACAGTTGCCGGGCCCCGATGCCGCGACGCGCAAACAACTCACCACGCTCTACATCCAAGAGATGGCCAAGCGCGGCTGCCACGGCTACGCGTCGTTTTACCTCAACGGCGCCCAAGGCGACGCCGAACTCGAACAAACCGCCGCGGCGGCCCGCGAGACGTTCGCCTTGATGCAGCGCGGCCTGGACGAAGGTTCGCTGGATCAACTCGTGGAAAGCAAACTGCAAGACGAACCGTTTCAGCGACTGGTGCGGTAATGAAATCGCTCGAACTCAACGAAGTCGACCAACGCATTTGGCGCGACGAGCTCGACGAATACGTGCCCCAACGTATTTTCGACGTCCACACGCACCTCTATCGCTTCCAGTTCAACCTCGACCCCAACCGCGACGCCGGCCCCTACAAGAAATTCGTCGGCGACGATTGGGTCGACGTGCCGTACGAAGTCGCACAGGCCGTCGACGCAGCACTCATGCCGGGCCGTACGGTCAGCCGGCTCTCGTTCCCCTTTCCCTTTCCCTATCCGTGCGATTTCGCGGCGTCGAACCAATGGGTGGCCCGCGAAAGCGCCAAGGACCCGGCGTCGGCTTCGCTGATGCTCGCGCATCCCCGCATGAGCGACGAAGAAGCGGAAGCCGAACTCGCCCGCCACGGGCATCTCGGCTTCAAACCGTATCGTTTCTACTCCGCAACCGGCGACGCCGCCGACTGCCGCATGACCGACTTTCTGCCGGAGCGATTCCTGGCGCTGGCCGACCGTCGCGGGCTCATCGTGATGATGCACATCTCGAAGCGCGACGCGATCGCCGACCCCGAAAACCTCCGCGACCTCGCGGAACTCTCGGCGAAGTATCCGCGCGTGCGTTGGATTCTCGCGCATTGCGCGCGAAGCTATTCGCATTGGGCGATCGAGCGGGCTGCGCCGACGTTGCGCAAGCTGCCGAACATCTGGTACGACGTCTCCAGCGTGTGTGAGACGGATGCGATCGACGCCCTGATTTCCAACGTCGGCCACGAGCGCGTCATGTACGGCAGCGACGACGTGCCGGTCGGCGTGCTGCGCGGGAAATACATCGCGTTCGGTTACGCCTGGGCGTATCTGTCGGAAACGAACCAATCGCTCAGCCTCGTGCATTGCGACGGCCGGATGACTTTCACGCGCTACGAACAACTGCGGGCCATGAAGCGCGCTTCGCGCCGCCTGGGGCAATCGCCTGCGCAAATCCAAGCGATGTTTTACGACACTGCGGCGGCTTTGGTCGCCGGTGCAAGGACCGGACGATAGGACTCGACGATGCCGCGAGCTACATCAATCGTCATTTTAATGCTCGCCCTGCGGATTGCCGCCGCGGCGAACGCCGCCGAATCGACGCTGGTCGATCGCACCGGGATCACGCTCGTTCGCATTCCCGCCGGGTCGTTCACCATGGGCTCCCCGGCGACCGAACCCGAACGCCGCGCCGACGAAGCGCAACGCACGGTCCGAATCACGCACGATTTCTATCTCGGCCGCTACGAAGTAACGCGCGGCCAATTCGCGGAGTTTGTTCGACAGACGAAATACCGGACCGACGCCGAACGGGGCATTCGCGGCGGATACGGTTTCGACGAAGCGACGAAAGCGCTCGCAGGCCCCGACAAAAAATACTCCTGGCGCTTTACAGGCTACGCGCAAACCGACGAGCACCCGGTCGTGAACGTATCCTGGAACGACGCTCAGGCGTTTTGCCGTTGGCTGGGGACGAACGAAAACGCCGCATATCGCCTGCCGACGGAAGCCGAATGGGAGTATGCCTGCCGCGCGGGGACGACCACGCCCTATGCCAACGGCGCCGACCGTGAACGGCTCGTCGACGTCGGCAACATCGTCGATGCCGAAGCTCACAAGCTGTTTCCGGAGCGCCGTGCGCTCCAATCGTCTGACGGCTACGTTTTCACCGCGCCGGTCGGACGCTTTGCACCGAACGGCTTCGGCCTTCACGACATGCACGGCAACGTTTGGGAATGGTGCGCCGATTGGCACGCCGCGCCGCCGCCCCTCGAAAAAGGCGCGGCCCGCGCCGAGGAGATCGACCCGCAAGGCCCGGCCGCGGGGCGCGACCGTGTGATTCGCGGGGGCGACTGGTACCACGACTGGTCGTTTGCGCGCTCGGCGCAGCGGTTTCCGATCTATCCGGGCCTTTACCGCCGCCACGGCGGATTTCGCGTGGTGCGCGAAATCGCGAAATAATTCTCAGCGGCATGATTTTGTAGAATGCGCCGTTGCGTTGCCTCGCGCCGCGCGGCCGCTTATCATGCCCGGCAGGCCGTTCCGAGCGAGGAAGGGCAGGGGACTTCCGCCGCCGCGAGGATGAAGATGTCGCTTTCGAGTCGCGCGATCTTGTGCTTGTTCTTGGCCGGTTTGACGACCGCGTTTGCCGCGGCCGACGACTGGCCCCAATTTCGCGGTCCGAACGCTTCGGGCGTGTCGACCGAAACCAACCCGCTGCCGACCGAATTCTCGATCGACGACAAACTCGCCTGGAGCGTGAAACTCGGCGACGGCATCGGCTGCCCGATCGTCGTCGGCGATCGTTGCTTCACGACGGCCATGAGCGGCGACGAACAGTTCAGCCTGCTCGCGTATAACGTCACAACCGGCAAGGAACTCTGGCATACCGATCTCGCGACCAGCAAGCTCCCGCGGATCACGCCGCCGAACAGCCACGCCTCGTCGACGCCGTGTTCCGACGGCAAGCGCGTGTACGCCTACTTCAGCACGCTCGGCCTCCTGGCCTTCGACGCGGAAAACGGCAAGCAGCTTTGGAAGTACGAACTGCCGAAGCCGGCTTACCTCATGGACTGGGGCGCGGCGATGTCGCCCGTAGTCCGCGACGGCATCGTATACTTTTGCCAAGACGACGACCTCGCGCCGACGCTGTTCGCCGTCGACGCCGAAACCGGCAAGCTTCGCTGGCAAGTTGCGCGGCCCGACATGTTGGCGGGCTACGCCGTCCCCGTGTTTTGCACCGCCGGCGGCCGGACCGATCTCGTGCTCGCCGGCTCGGGCAAGCTCAAAGGCTACGACCCGGCGACCGGCAAGGAACTCTGGACCTGCAATACGATGCCGCGCACGGTCATGACTTCGCCGGTCGTGCGCGACGATATCATCTACATCTCCGTGCAAAGCTACGGCGACGAAACGCGCACCTTGAAATTCGCGTTGTTGGAATGGCTCGACACCAATCAAAACGGCGAGCTTGCGGCGGCCGAAGTGCCGAAGGAGTTTCTCGCGCGTTTCAAACAGTCGGACAAAGACGGCGACGGAGTGATCCGCGAAGCGGAACTCGACACGGCCTTTCAATCGCCCGACAACATGGTCGGCGGCGGCACGACGATCCAAGCCATCCGCGGCGGCGGCTCGGGCGACATCACCAAGACGCACGTCGTTTGGGACATCCGCAACAAGAGCCCTTCGAATCTTTCTTCCCCCGTGGTCTTCGCCGATCAACTCTTCGTCGTGAAGAAGGGGGGCATCGCGAGCAGCTTCGAGGTGTCGGCCGGCAAGACTAGCTGGGAACTCAAACGCATTCGCAACGCCGGCGACTACTACGCCTCGCCGATCGCCGGCGACGGCAAGATTTT
>CAZWDN010000088.1:0-16196 GCA_964633125.1 uncultured Pirellula sp.
AACGCGATGCACATTACCGCTTCCGTGTTCATCAACGACGACGAGAGCGGCCTGCATGCCGACTACGAAAAGTGGCTGGAAGGCCTGGCGCCGTTTGACGCTTCCGCCAAGCGTTATGCGCACAACCGCACCGGCGAAGACAACGCCGACGCGCATCTGAAGCGGCAAATCATGGGGCGGGAAGTCGTCGTCGCCGTCACAGCCGGTCGGCTACATCTCGGCCCTTGGGAGCACATCTTCTATTACGAATTCGACGGGCGGCGGCGCAAACGCGTGCTCGTGAAAATCCTCGGCGAATGACGTCCTCGTATCGCGACGCATGAGTCGGCACGGTTTACCTCTGCGGCGCGTTCGGTAAGTTCCGGCGCGGAAAATCCTGCCATCCGTCGGACGCGGGCCCGGCGGCTCTTGAATAAATTTCCGTGGAAGGCAGAAAGGATTACGTGCCGCATGAACGCGGCCCGCATGGAGGCGGAAAGTCGAACCTACCGAAGTTCCAAGAGGGCGCTTTCCATGCTAAGCGGCAACGACTACACGTTCGGGCTCCCCCCCACTCCGTCGCCCGTTCAATTACGGCGGATTCCGATCGACGCGACTTGGCCCGCGGCCCCGGTCCTCGCGCCGCTTCCCTCCAGCGAGCAGGCTCCCGCCGCGACGTCGCGAGCCGAGCAAGAGGTTCGCGTGCGATTGCAGCGAACGCTGGACGGGCTGGAAACTCCCGCGGCCTTGTTGCTGCCGACGGGCGAGGTCGTGGCCGTGAACCGCACCTGGCGCATGATGGCGAAGCTCCAGGGAATGACACATCCGCAGTGCGGCGTCGGCCTGAATTATCTGATGCTTTGCGGAGCGGCGGCGGCCGAAGGAGATCGCGATGCGGCGACGGCGGCCGAAGGAATCGACGGCGTCTTGCAGGGTCGAAGCCGCTCGTTCTTCTACAAATATCGTGCGACCGACGACCGCGAAACGCGGCTCTACGCCCTCATGGCGTGGCGTATGGAAGACGCGGGCCGAGCCTATGCCGCCGTGTCGCACGAACTGCTGGAAACACATGCTCGCGGTTAGAGTCGGCAACGCGGCGGCCGGCGGCGGCATTTGCGGGTGAAGCGGCGTGCAGGGCAGGGTATAACGGCACGGCGCGGCCGGGGTCGGTTTTGCGCCCTTCGCATCGCTTCGCCAAGGAACTTGTTGCCCATGCGCGTGTTGTATATCGCCGCCGAATGTAAGCCGTTCTCGAAAGCAGGCGGCGTGGGAGACGTCGCCGGCGAGTTGCCCCCGGCGTTAAAGGCCGCCGGCGTCGACGTCGAAATCGTCACGCCGTGGTACGGCAAATCGAACATCGACGACTACGGGCTGGAGTTCAACGGACTGAAGCAGCGCGTCGGCGTCATACCGTCGGATCTCCGCGGCGTGCCGGTGCACTTCGTGAAGAACGCGGCGCACTTCGAGCTCGACTACTCGTCGCCGAAGACGCGTCGGCCGCCGGTGCTTGACCCTTTCGTCTACACGAAGGATTACTCGACGCCCTACGTCGATAGCGAGAAATACCCGTTTCTCGACGATGCGCTCCGCTTTTCGTTTTTCTCCGAAGCTTGCCTGGAATTGATCGAACGCCGTAAGCCGGACGTCGTGCACATCAACGATTGGGTGCTCGGCTATTTGTTCGGGCGAATGGTACAGCGCGGCATGAAAGCGAAGCGCGTCGTGTCGATTCACAACATCGGCTACCAAGGAAACCTGGGGACGAATCGCATTCGCGGTTGGACCGTGGAGTCGATTTTGCATGACCCGCGGCTCGGACCGCTGTTTATCGATCCGCGACCTGAGTGGGAGAGCATCAACCCGCTGAAGCTGGCGATCGAGCTGGCGCATCAGGTCAACACGGTGAGCCCGACCTACATGCGCGAAATGACGCGGCCGGAAGACCCGACGCGTTATTTCGAAGGGGGCAAAGGGCTGGAACCATACACGCAGCGCGCCGAGCAAGAAGGTCGCCTGAAAGGGATTCTCAACGGCTTTGAATATGCGGCGGAGCCGTCGCCGGCGCGATTCGAGGCGTTGCTGGCCGAGAAGCAGGCGGCCCGCGCGGCGCTGGTGCAGGAGTTTCGCCGGCCGGTGGAGTTCGTACTCGGCTTTGTCGGCCGCGCGGTGGAGCAGAAATTCAAGCTGCTGGCCGAAAAGATCGACGGCCGCAGCGTACTGGAACATCTGCTCGATATCCCGGCGGTCGGCGTGGCGGTCGTTGCGACCGGGCAAAAGGAATACGAAGACTTTCTGCGCGGGCTGTCGAGTCGTGCGAATCTCTCGGCGACGCTGGCATTCGATCGCGCCCGCGCCAAGCAGATCAGCCTCGGGGCCGACGTTTTCTTGATGCCGAGCCTCTTCGAGCCGTGCGGCATCACGCAGATGGAATCGTTGAGTTGCGCCACGCCGCCCTTGGTGCGTTGGACGGGCGGGCTCGTCGACACCGTTCGCCCGTACACCGCCGCCGACGGGACCGGCTTCGGCTTCGACGGCGCAACGCGTAACGACGTACTACGCAACCTGATCGCCACGGTACACGCCGCGCGAGAACTGTTCACCAAGCAGCCCGACGCGTTTCGCGCCTTGCAGCTGCGCGGCTATCAACAGCGGTTTTCCTGGAAAACCGCGGCGACGGAGTACATTCGCGACGTCTACGAACCGGCGATGCGGGCTTCGTAGACGTCGTACGACGTCTCAGCGCCGCGGTACGTTCGGCGGTCGAGCTATTGGTCGGTAGGGGGCGACTGCTTTTTGGCGCGCTTGGCCGCCTTTTTCGCGCCGCCGTCGCCGTTGCCTTTTCTTACATTCGGTTCGGGCACGTTGACCGAAGGAAACCATCGTGCGAGATCCGACTTCACTTCCGCGTATTTCGGATCGCCGGCAAGGTTCGTCCATTCCATCGGGTCGGCCTGCTCGTCGTAAAGTTCCTCACCGCCGTCGGCGTAGCGAATGTAACGCCACTTCTCGCTGCGTACGCCGTGATTTAAGCGGCCGTGCGTCGTGAGGGCGGGGCGATCCCATTCCGCCGTCGGATTTGCCAAGAGCGCTTTAATGCTGACCCCTTCCACATGCTTCGGGACGTCAATGCCGCACAGGTCGCACAGCGTCGGATAGATTGCCATGAAATCGACCGTGCGCGGACTGACGCCGTGGGACTTCGTCACGCCGGGGGCGACGAAAAACAGCGGCGCGCGCGTCGCTTCCTCCCATAACGCAAATTTGCGCCAATGTTGCTTCTCGCCGAGGTGCCAGCCGTGGTCGCCCCAAAACACGATAATCGTGTTGTCGCGATACGCGCTTTTGTCGAAGCCTTCCATCAAACGGCCGATCATCGCATCGCAATACGCGCCTGCGGCAAGGTACCCGCGCACCGCTTCTTTCCAACGGCCGGATTCGACCATCTCCTTATGGTCTCCCTCGGGACGAGCCATTCTCACGCCTGCCGGCGGCACGTCGTCGAGGTCGGTGTCGAGCGTCTTCGGCAGTTGAACGGATTCCAAAGGGAACATGTCGTAATACTTGCGGGGAACATTCCATGCCATATGGGGCTTGTGAATCCCGCAAGCGAGGAAGAACGGCTTGTCATGCTTCTTGGCGAGTTGGTCGAGGCAATACGTCACCGTATGGTAGTCGTGCATGTCTTCGTCTTTGCCGTCGACCGGCGCGAAGCGGATGCCGCCGACGCCGCCGTTTTCGCCTTTGCCCGGGGGTAGGTCGCCCCCCTCTTTCTTGCCGAGCTTCGCGTAGTCGTCCCACGCGCCGAACTGGTCGCCGTCGCCGTGGTAGATCTTTCCCGCACCGAGCACTTCGTAGCCGGCGTCGTGAAACGTCGTGTTGAGCGGCGCGACGTCTTTGCAAGCAGTGTCGCGGCGATTGACGTTGTTGCTGTAAACGCCGCTGGTCGAACTCCGCAGGCCCGACATCAGCGCAGTGCGCGAAGGATTGCAAACCGGCGACGCGCAATAAGCCTTCGCGAAGTTCACGCCGCGCGCCGCCAGCGCATCGATGTTGGGGGTACGCGCTTGCGGATGGCCGCCGAGGCAGCCGATCCAGTCATTAAGATCGTCCACTGCAATAAACAGAACGTTCAGGCGAGTTCCCGACTTATCGTCGGCGGCTTGGAGTGGTGTGCCGAAAGCGCAGCTCACAATCGCAATCGCGAGCACTCGAACGGCGATTGACGGCAGAAACCCGGGCAGATGGGAAGTCATGAGCAACTCTTGGTACCAGGACTGGGGGAAACACGCCTCGTGTGCCATGACGCGGCGCTCGCCCCAAATATTTGCGGCAGGGCCGCTATCAAGGTCGGGAAGTCACGATTGCGAGCGTTGCACTCGTTCGACCTCCTTTGGCTTGCCGGTGCTGGAGCGAGCGCAGCCGTTTGTGGTGCGCAACGCCAACGTCTGGTGTGAAAGCACCAGCGGAATGTTGTTGAAATATCCCTTTGCAATTTCCGAGCATCGGCAACGATTGCCCGTAAAATATGGCTCCCAGTTGGGGGGGCTCGGCGTTGGTTGGGGCCGTGAGCGTTCGCCAAGCATTAGGGGGAAACTCTTGCGGATGGAATCAACTTTTTTCTCACAGATTGCGACGGGATTGCGTCCTTGTTGGATTGACGATTGTTCGTCGGACGATAAACCACTGTGACTAGGTTGTAATTTGAAAGCCCTTTAGAAGCCGGGGCGCGCCGCTGCCGTTCATGAATGCTTTTCCCCCAGTCGCCGAGCCGGATCACGCGCCGAGAAGCGACGGAAAAATCCCCGTTGCGCTGGTGTACGATCGCCCCTTATTGAGGGACGGGTTAAGGCACATCCTGAACTCCGACGAGCACCTCGTCGTCGTCGGTGCGGTGGCAAGAACCGGAGAGCTTTCGCCGCAAGTTCTCCCGGAAGTGGTTATCTACGGATTCGGTTCGGACAGCGCGGCCATCACGGACGTCGCCAAGTTGCAAACGTCTTATCCGCGCGCCAAAGTGCTGGTGCTCGACGATAACGCAAACGACGGCCGTGCCTTAATGTCGCTTCGCACCGACGCCCGCGGGTATCTCACGACGGCTCAAACCGGCGCCGAGATTATCGCGGCCGTGCGCAAATGCGCGGTCGGCGAGCGCGTCTTTGCCCCTGAGATCGCCGCTCGACTAACGGTTACTCCCGAAGGCATTCGCTTAAAGGGTCCCGACGGCGAAGGGCCGCTGGCGGGGCTCACGCCGCGCGAACGGGAAGTCATGACGTACTTGTCGCTGGGCTACACCGTGAAGCAAGCCGCCTCGACGCTCGGCCTGCGCCCAAGCACCGTCGACAATCACAAGACGCGGCTGATGAAAAAGCTGAACGTCCATAAGACGGTGGAATTGACGCGGCTCGCCTTTCGCTTCGGCCTCGTGGGAGCCGACGGCGTCGGTTCATCCGCCCTGTCGCCGTCGATCGATCACGACGGCGACGGCGTGCCTCCCGCGGCGCGCTAGTCGACGTTTCTTCGCATGGCGAACCTTTCTCGTTCGCTCCCGGTCTTTGGCGGTATCGTCGGCTCCGGCGGCCGATAGCCGCTCGCCGGTCGCGCCGTTATACTGGGGTTTTCCGTTGCTTGGTCCCTGCAGTCCGAAGATTCACGCATGAAGAAGACTCGCGTCGCCGTGCAAGGCTCCACCGGCTATTCCGCCCTCGAACTAATCAAGATTCTCGTGCGTCATCCGCACGTGGAAATCACGGCCGTCACGAGTCGCCAAGAAGGAAACCCGCCGATTAGTTCGGTGCATCCGAGCCTGAACGGCCTGCTAAACCTTCGCCTCGAAGATCTCGGACCCGCGGCCGTCGGGAGTCGGGCCGAGTGCGTATTCAGTTGTTTGCCCCACGGCGTCACGGCGCATCAAGTCCCCGAGATGTTGGCCGCCGGAGCGCGCGTCGTCGACTTTAGCGCCGACTACCGCCTCAAAGATTCGGCGGTCTACGAGAAATTGTACGGCGAGAAGCATGTCGACCCGACGCGACTTGCCGAAGCCGTCTACGGGCTACCGGAATTGTTCCGCGATCAGATTCCTCCGGCGAAACTCGTCGCCAACCCCGGCTGTTACCCGACTTCGGCGGCGTTGCCGCTGGCTCCGCTCATCAAGCTGGGGCTGATTGAAGCGACGGGCATCATTATCGATTCGAAGAGCGGCGTGTCCGGCGCGGGTCGCACGCCGAAGTTGCCTTATCATTATCCCGAATGCAACGAGAGCTTCTCGGCGTACGGGGTCGGCAAGCATCGCCACACGCCGGAGATCGAGCAGACGCTCACGATATTTAGCGGACAACCGGCTTCGATCATTTTCACGCCGCACCTCGTGCCGATGGATCGCGGCATTCTTTCGACCATCTACAGCATTCCCACGACTCAGCTCTCGGACGCCGACGTGCTCGATACGCTGCGCGAGTTCTACCGCAACGAACCGTTTGTGCGCGTCGTCGACCATTTCCCGACGACCAAAGACACGGCCCATACCAACTTCTGCGACATCACGGCGCGAGTCGTCCGCGATCGGCTGATCACCATCAGCACGGAAGACAATCTCATCAAGGGCGCCGCCGGCCAGGCGGTGCAGAATTTCAACTTGATGTTCGGCTACCCGGAAACGATGGGCCTGCTCTAAACCAGCACGCCGATTCGCCCGTGGGCTCATCACCGGGAGTTTCGGCCGCCGCGCGGTCTGTGTTATGATAGCGGCTCCCGTTGCTCGCCCCTTTGAGGAAGATTTCCCATGTCGTACGGTCCGCCACCCGGCGTCGGTGCCCCCGGTCAACGTCCTTCCGGTGAAGGAGGCCGCCCCGGCGCGCACGCAGCGCCCAGTACCGAAGTATCGCTATCGCCCGCCGAGGGTTGGCACTGTACCCACAGCTACTACCGCTTCGATCGTGCGGCGCTCAAGGCGCTCACGGCGGCCGAACTTACCGAAGGGGAACGCCAATTCGCGGCCGTGCTCGATCCGGCCGCGGCCGACCAGCCGCAGCGACTCCAAACGTCGCTCGTCGCCGGACATCGTGCCGATTTCGGGCTGATGGTCCTCGATCCTTGCCCGCTTAAGGTCGACTCCGTCCATCAAAAGTTGCTGGCCTCGCCGCTCGGCACCGCGCTTGTGCCGAGCTATTCGTTTGTCTCGCTGACGGAAGTGTCGGAATACGTTCCGACCGTGGAGCAATACGGCAAGCGGCTGGTGGAAGAAGGGGAGGACGCCGCTGGTCCCGCTTATGCGGCCAAGCTCAAAGCGTACGAATCACGCGAAGTGATGATGCGCAAGCAGCGTCTCACGCCCGATTTTCCGGCGTGGCCGAGCATGTGCTTCTACCCGATGAACAAGAAGCGCAAGACGGCCGAGAATTGGTTCCTACTTCACTCGGAAGAACGCCACCGTCTCATGGCCGAGCATGGCCGTAGCGGCATGAAGTTCGGCGGCAAGGTTTCGCAACTCATTACCGTGAGCGTCGGCCTCGACGACTGGGAGTGGGGCGTCACGCTCTGGGCCCGCAACCCGGCGTTTCTCAAGGAAATCGTTTATACGATGCGGTTCGACGAAGCAAGCGCCCGATACGCGGAGTTTGGGCCGTTTTATACGAGCTACGTGACGACTCCGCAGAAGGTGTTGGAACACTGCCGGATTGCGACGTCGTCGTAGCAGTCTCGGCAGCCGAGTCATCCGACGCCGCACGATTCATCGCGACCGGGTTCGCCGGCGATTTCGTCTCCCTGCCGCTTGTGGCGCCGGGAGCCGGTTTCGCCGCCGGTTCCGGCTTCTTCGCCGCGATCTTCGGTACCAAGTAGACCAGCACCTTAGTTTTTTCCGGTGGAATGCGGTCGGTAAACGCTTCGAACATCAGCGCCGTGTTGGCACTAGAGCTTTCCACCGGCAAATCGAGCATGGCGCTGGGGAAGTTCGAGATGCAAATGAAGTCGCCGTCTTCGGCTTGGTAATACTGTTTGCCGTCTTGCGGATCGGTCCAAAAGCCGCTGCCGCCGAATACCCAGGGGTAGGCCATCGCCTTGCCGGTCTTGACGTCCTTGATCCACTCGCGTGCATCGATGCGCTGCTTCTTGCCGGCCGCATCGGTCCATTCGACCCAAACCTGGATTTCCGTCCCTCGTGCAGGGGTGAATACCGGCTGAAACTTCGCCGGATTCCCCGCTTCGGCGCCGCAGGCGATCAAGCCGGCGTGTACGACGTAGGCCTTCGTATCGACGGCGACGACTGCCTCGTGCTCCTTCGTTCGCTTTAGGCAGGCAAACAATTCCAGCGGCCCCCGTCGCAAAACCACTTCGCCGCGCATGACGAGTTGTTTCTTCGCGGGATCGAGCCACACTTCGGCGTTGGGAGCCAGCCTCTTCAGGCCGGGCAGTGGCGCTTCCGTGGGCGCCGCTTCGGCCTCCTGCGGCTGATCCCCCTTCAACGTCGAGTCAACGGGCACGGCGGCAAGCAACCCGCAAAGTAAGCAGAATCGGCGAACCGCCGAGTATGTCGGCGAAAAAACTTGAATTCGGCGCACGATGCGATCCATCTCCGCGGCTCCTTGGCCCTTAGGCCGATTGCCTTTATATTCTTTCCTACGTTGCGCAGCGCACGAAACACTTCGGCGAGCCGTGCAACGCGAGGCAGTCGTTCAGCGACGTTGGGGTATCCTACCGCACTTGTCGCCTGATCGCCAACTTCAACCGCTGCGGCACCTTCGCCGCAACGCACTTTGTCTTCGGAATCGTCGAAACCAATGGCCGCATCGAGCATCGTTGCCGCACGCCCCCGCCCAGCGCGATTCGCGAATTCAGCGGATGCTTCAAGCGTCCAGCACGGTTCGCCGAGTCGAGGATCTCAGTCGACCGAGCGCGACGCCTCGCCGGCCGATAAAAATATCGACGCCGTCGAGCAATTCTTGGCCGCGCTGTATACCACGCGCTGCGACGGTCTGCCGGCTTGGACGAACGACATCGAAGCCGATGCCGCCGCCACGCGACATGCCGTGGCTCGTCACGCCCAGACGCTCCAAGAACTCCTCGCCGACGCCGTCGCCGCCGAACCGAGCCGTGCCGCGGAACTGCGCAAGCTGCTCAAGCTCGCTCTTCGCCGCGACGGCCGCACGACGACGGAAAAACGCGGCATTCCCGCTCCGGCGGCTGCGTACCATTCGGAACTCGGCTGCCTCTCCGTATTGCGGACCGATTGGTCAAAGGGAGCCGCGGAGCTTGCCGTCGATTGGTCGCGGCCGGAATTGCGTTGGGAGTTTCGCGTCGGACGGACGCAATTCTTCGCCGGGTGCAGCCTGCCCGACGTCCGCGTGAACGGTAAGCCCGCGGTAGTGCGAGGGAGTTGGGAAGAGGTGTGTTGGGAGTCGAACGTCGACGTCGATTACCTCGAACTCGAAATCGCGCTGGAATCCGGCGCTCGACTGCAGCGGCAATTCGTGCTGTCGCGCCGCGACGGCCTGCTCTACATCGCCGATGCCGTCTTACTAGCCGAGCCTGCCGACGTCGAAACGGTACTTCGGATTCCGACGGCGGAAAACGCCGCAGCGCAACCCGCCGCCGAAACCCGCGAAGCCCGGCTGCTCGTCGGCAAACAACAAGTCTTACTTGTGCCGCCGCTGCTGCCCGAATGGCGCTCCGTCAAACGCGACGGCGAACTGACTTTCGGCGACCAAGAGCTGCAATTGACGCAGCATGCTCGCAAGGCGGCCGGAGTCTACGTGCCGCTGGTGGTCGTTTACGATCGCCGGCGGGCCCGCGGCGAATGCACGTGGCGCCGGCTCACCGTGGGAGAGAACCTGACGTTAGTCAGTCAGGACCGTGCTTGCGGCTTTCGGGTGCAAATTGCCCGCGAAAACTGGCTGGCCTACCGCTCCCTCACCGATCGTGCCAATCGAACGGTATTGGGCGTAAACCTGCAGACCAACTTTCTGCTCGCCCGCTTCACGAAGGAAGGAGAGAGCGAGCCGCTCGTGGAGATCGACCATTAACGCCGAACGCGCCGATCGCATGGCGGCAAGTCGGATCGTCGCCAACCTAGCCGACGTGCAGGGGCGCATCGCCGCCGCGGCGACGCAAGCCGGCCGTCGACCCGAAGCGGTGCGGCTCGTCGCGGTCACGAAGTACGTCGACGCCGACATGACGCGCATGCTCGTCGATGCCGGCTGTCGCGACTTGGGCGAAGCCCGGCCGCAGCAGCTCTGGGACAAAGCCGCGGCGTTGGCCGATCTCGGCATCCGCTGGCACCTAATCGGCCATCTGCAGCGCAACAAAGTCCGCCGCACGCTGCCGCTGGTGCACTTGCTGCACTCCGGCGATTCGCTCCGGCTGCTCGAAGAGGTCGATGCGGAAAGAGCTTCGCAGCCCGCTCCGCTGCCGGTGCTGCTGGAGGTGAACGTTTCCGGCGACGCCGCGAAGCACGGGTTTGCGCCGGACGACGTCGCGCCATTGGCCGAGGCCCTGGCGAAGCTCACGCACCTCGACGTCCGCGGCCTGATGTGCATGGCGGGCCTGGAAGGAAACGCCGCCGACGCGCGCCGAGAATTTGCCGCCCTTCGCGACTTGCGCGACCGACTCCGTCGGGAATGGTCGGGCCGTTACACGCTCGACGAACTCTCCATGGGCATGAGCGGCGACTTCGAGGCGGCCGTCGCGGAAGGTTCGACTTTAGTTCGCGTCGGTTCCGCGTTGTTCGCCGGCCTCGACGAACTCGGCCCTTAGTCGCACGGCTTACGCATGGCGATCACGCTCCATACCGACGCCGCGGGCATCGTCTTCGGCGTCAAGGCGCAAGCCGGCGGCCGTACGAACGCCGTGCGCGGAGAGCACGACGGTTGCCTCAAGGTGTCCGTCACGCAAGCCCCGGAGAAGGGGAAGGCCAATCAGGCGATCGCGGAGGTGCTCTGTAAGGCACTCGGCCTGCGGCGATCGCAGCTCGTGCTCGTCGACGGAGAAACGAATCCGCGGAAGAAATTCCGAGCGACGGAGATCGGCGCCGCGGAGCTCGCGGCGCGTTTGGAGCAGTTGCTCGCTACTCTTCGTACTGAATCTCCAAAATCTTGAACTTCATCGTGCCGGCGGGAACTTCGATTTCGACCTTCTCGCCGATCTTCTTGCCGACCAAGCCTTGCGCGAGCGGGCTCGTGATCAGGATCTTCCCCTCGTCGTAGTTTTCATCGCCGGCGCCGACGAGGATAAACGTCTCGTTGTCGCCAAATTCCAGGTCCTTCACGACGACCGTGGCGCCGAAGGCCACCGTGTCTTTCGGCATGGTCGAGGTGTCGATGATCTGCGCCCGGCTTAGCTTGTCGCGCAGCAGGTTGATCTTGGCCTGCATCATCCCTTGGCTCTCGCGGGCGCCGTGGTATTCGGCGTTTTCCTTGAGATCGCCTTCGGCGCGCGCTTCGGCAATGCGTTTGGCGATCTTCGGCATCTCGACGTCTTCGAGAGTATTCAGTTCCGCCAATAGCTTTGCGTGGCCCGAACGGCTCATCGGAATGTATTCGGACATGACCCAACCTCTTAAACCAACGGCAAAAAAAGAACGACCTCTTCCGCAATGGAGGAGGCCGTTAATCCGACTATTGTGGACCGAACGGCACGGACTGTAAAGAGCGAGAGCGGTCTAGAATCGCCGGCCGCCGTCAATCGGCGACGTGCGGTAGCTCCCGAGGGCTACGACATCGGCCATCGCGCTTACTTTTTCCCGCGCTTTTGGCCCGGGCTGCGGTCTTCCGGCAAATAGAGCAAGCGTCCGCAAACCTGACAGAGCACGATCTTGTCCATCATCAGCGAACTCATGGTGTTGGCCGTGATGGTCTGATAGCAGCCGCCGCAATGCTCGCCATCGACCTGCGCCATTCCGTCGGCCCCTTTGGAGCGAACCATCCGGTTGTAAGTGTCGCGCAGGTCGTCCGGCAACCCGCCTTCCGCCGCCTTGAGTTCCCCTTCCAAACGCTTGTAGTCGCCGTCGAGCATGCCTTGCTGATCGCGAATGCCTTGCTGCACGCGCGACATTTCGTCCTTGGCCTTGGTCAACACCTGCTCGGCGTCGGCAATATGCTTCGTAAATTCTTCGATCTTTTCCATCGCCTCGAGGATCTCGTCCTGCAAGACGCTTCCCGACATCTCGTCGGCGGCAATCTGATCTTTGAGCGCCTGGTATTCGCGGTTCGACTTCGATTGATTGAGCTTCACGCGCAAGTCGATCAATTTACCTTCGCTCGTCTTGAGCTGAAGCTGCTTTCCGTCGGCCGCCACTTTGGCGAGCTTCTGGTCGTTCTTAAGCTTGGCCACCTCGGCTTCGGCACGCGCGACGTTCGTTTCATGAGCCTTGATCTGGCGCGGTCCGCGCTCGAGCCGCTCCCGCAGGTCGGTCAACTGGATATGAATGCGATGTAGTTCTCGCAGCAAAACGGCATGACTCATACGGAAAGGCTGCTCCACGGCAGGGGGGGGCGCTGGGCTTCAATGCCTTTCACTATAACAAAAACGCCGCCGGTCGGGGGACCGGCGGCGCGAATTTGCCGCAACTTCGGAATCCGTCGGCGCACATGGCGCCGCGGAAAGTTTACGACGTCAGAGCCAGGCCCGACAAAAAGCCTTCCAACTGCTGGCTCCGCACCGGATGCTGCAACTTGCGGACGGCCTTGGCTTCGATTTGCCGTACCCGTTCGCGGGTCACTTTGAAGATGCGTCCCACCTCTTCCAAGGTGTAGGTATATCCGTCTCCCAGGCCGTAACGCAGGCGGATGATTTCCCGCTCGCGGTAGGTCAGGGTCTTGAGCAACCCGTCGATCTTGTCGCGAAGCATCCCCTGCGCCGCGGTGGTGATCGGGCTCTGCGTGTTGTCGTCTTGGATGAATTCACCGAAGGCGGCGTCTTCACTTTCGCCGATCGGACGATCCAAGCTCACCGGTTGCCGGCCGATGCTCATGACGCGTTTGGTTTCTTCGATGCTCAAGTCGGCGGCGATCGCCGTTTCTTCAGTAGTCGGCTCGCGGCCGAGTTCTTGTTGCAGCTGTTTGGCCACGTTGCGAAGCTTCGTGAGCACGTCGATCATATGCACCGGAATGCGAATCGTCCGGGCTTGGTCGGCGATGGCGCGCGTGATCGCTTGGCGAATCCACCACGTGGCGTACGTGGAGAACTTGTAGCCGCGGCGATACTCGTACTTGTCGACCGCCCGCATCAGGCCGGTATTGCCTTCTTGGATGAGGTCCAAGAAGCTCAAGCCGCGGTTCCGGTACTTTTTGGCGATGGAGACGACCAGCCGGAGGTTGCCGCCGGAAAGTTGTCGCTTGGCGTTTTCATATTCGCGGTACTGCAAACGCACGCGTTCGAGCTTGATGCGGAGCGATTGCGAGCTCTCCATCGTCGAGAGCATCAGGTCGCGAAGTTCCTTCCGCAAGTTGGCGCGATCGTCCTTGGCGGCCGTGTTGCCGTCGAGCTGAGCGATCTTCAGCTTGAGCGATTCCATGCGAGTGAGCATGGTTTCGAGTTGGCGGATGATCGGCTGCACGCGGCGCGTGCGCAGGCTCAATTCTTCGACGAGCACGAGCATTTTGTGCCGGCGCACCAGAATCTGGCGATGCACGGCGCGGCGCTGGTCGCGCGGCACGCGTTTGCTGAGGCATAGCTTGAAGTCGCGGCGGTTTTCCTGCAGCAACCGGCCGAGCGTGAGCAAGTTGTGCGGCATCCGCTGCAGAATCTGCTCTTTGGTCAATTGCTCGGTGAGCGATACCTTGATCGTGCGATCGAACGGCAACGCCCCTTCGTGCACCTTGTTCAGCGTTTCGACGGTGTGGTGCATCGCGTAATGGCAACCCAACAGGCTGCGGCGGAACCGCTTACGCGTGATTTCAATCTTCTTGGCCAGCGAGATCTCCTGCTCGCGCGTCAGCAGCGGAATCTCCGACATCTGAGCGAGATACAATCGGATCGGGTCTTCGCTCCAGCGCGGGCCGTCGTTGACCGACTTCTTCGGCGCAACGACTTCCATGTCGGGGCGCGCATCTTCGTCAAAGTCAAACGTTTGCTGCTGGGCGAGCGCGGGCTTCTTGCCGGGGGCCGCCTTGACGGGCTTCGGGGCCGGCGCGTCGGCGACTATCTCGATCCCCATATCTTCCAGGGTGATCAGGAGATTGTCGAGCTTGTCCGGATTCACCGCTTCGTCGGGCAGATATGCGTTCACCTGATCGTAGGTGAGGTAGCCCTGAGCTTTTCCGGTCGCGATGAGTTGTTGCAAATCTTGATCTGCGTGGTCCACGTGATATCCCTCCCATTCGTGGATTTTGGAACTTCACTTCGAAGGCGAAGAATACGAAACGGATCTACCGGATCCGCCGAAACTCTCCGCTTTCCGACGTCGTTCCCAAAACAATTATGGTCGTCGTCGCGCGGCCAATTCAAGCTTCGATTTGGCCGGCCCCGCAACCACCGCACAGTGCGGCATCCTCACCCTTCCGTGGGTACGGAAATGCCCTGGCGGTCACGCCCGCGCTTCAGCAATGCCTGAAGACGAGCGAACTCGGTGCTCCTTTCATTGGAATTGGAAATGTGTGGCGACTCCCCGTCAGGCGCGGCGTTCGTCGGCGTGCGCTCTTGGAGCACGTCGAGCAATTGCCGCACTTCCTCGACCGTCGCGGGCCGGCTCTTGGCTCGGCGCGCTTCGTCAAGGTCGATCAACATACCCTTCATCCGCGGCTCGTCAAACTCCAACATCAAAGTATTGAAGGTGAGCGAGCCCTCTTGTTCGAAAAGTTCGCAAGCGCGGGCATACAGCCGACGATGGACGGCGCGGCGCAAATGGCGGCGTGTCAGCACCGGAGCAATCTCCGCTAGCATTTCGGGATGATGGACGACGATTTCCATGAGCCACGTTTCCGCTTGCATGTAGCGAGGACCGTCCGGTGCGTCGTCCGTGTCGTCTTCCACGACGGATCGGCGCTGCGGCGCGTCACCCTCCGTCGGGCGCGCGTCACGGCTCGCCCCTTCGGCGGCCTTGCGGCGACGTTCGGCCAGCGACTTCCTGAGCTTGTCTTCCGGAATCCGCGTCAGCGTGTGCAAGCGAGCCACGGCGGCATTGGCCCGAATGCTCAGGTCGGTGGAGAAGTTGCGCAGATCGGCTTCCGACTTCGCCAGCACGTCGAGAATCGCTTCGGCAATCTCCGAGGCTTGGTGCAACGTGGGCACGCCGCCGCAACGCGCGGCAAGCGTGCGATATTTGTGTTCCAACGCGTCGGGGCAACGCTCCATCAGGGCCGCAAATTGCTCGGGGCCGCGCTCCAAGAGGAAGTCGGCCGGATCGAGTTCGTCCGGGAGCGTCAGGACGCGCAGGTCGGCGTTTTCGGCGATGAAGAGTTGCAACACTTCGTCGGTGCGACGCTGACCGGCTTCGTCGCCGTCGAGCATCAGCACCACGCGATCGGCGAAGCGCTTGAGCAACTTGACGTGCCGTTGGCCCAGCGCGGTGCCCAACACGGCCACGGCGTTGGTGAAGCCGTATTGATGGGCGATGGCGACGTCGGTGTAGCCTTCCATCACTAAGGCCATGCCGGTCTTTTGAATGGATTCTTTCGCGACGTCGAGCCCGTAGAGCAGGCTACTCTTTTGAAACAGCGGCGTTTCCGGAGAGTTGACGTACTTCGCAGGGCTGTCGTCGGAGATGCCGGGCAGCACGCGACCGCCGAAGCCGACGGGCCGGCTCTGGGCATCGCGAATCGAGAACAATACGCGGCCGCGGAAGCGATCGTAGTAGCCGCTGCCGGTATTGCGCTCGGCAATGAGCCCGACGGCGGCGAGCATGGCTTGCGGAAATTGCGTTTGCCGCGCCTGCTGCACGAGCCAGTCCCAGCTATTGGGCGAGTAGCCGCAATGGAACTTGACGATCGTTTCCATCGTCAGGCCGCGGTCGGTGAGGTATTGGAGCGCAGGCTTGCCTTCAGGCGAAAGCAAATAGGCGTGAAATCGTTGCTCGGCCCAAGCGAGGGCCTGGAGCATGTCGCGTTTTTCGTCGGCCGGGGCGGGCGTGCCGTCGGGACGGCGCCGCGGTTCGAGTTGAATGCCGGCCTTGTCGGCCAACAGACGCAAGGCTTCGGCGAATTCGACTCCTTCCATCTTCATAATGAAGCTGAAAATGTCGCCGCCGATGTCGCAAACCCAGCATTTGAACGATTGGCGTTCGGGATTCA